>CAZUHG010000031.1:0-17662 GCA_964620515.1 uncultured Candidatus Bathyarchaeia archaeon | reverse complement strand
TCCGCGTACAAGCGCGCTTGCTGCATGGTCAGCGATAAAGCTGCTGCAAACGCTTCTGCTAATTTCCGCTTAACAAGTGGGTTTTTGAAGTTTTGCCCACAAATTTCTCTCTGATAAAAAATTTCAATCTGTGCTAACCTTTTAAAAAAGAAAAAAGAGAGACGGATAATTTGTTTAGATTTCTTCGTATTCAGTTTCGTCGTCTGCTTCTGTGGTTTCTGCTGCTTCTTCTTCGTTGCTTTGTTCCTCTTCCGCTATCACTTCGACTGTCGTTTCTTGATGCGCCTCCTTGGGCGCTTCGGAAGGGTGGACTGTTTCCTTGGGCAGTTCCTCCACAGTTTCAAGAGGCGCGTCTGTGATTTGCGGCTCATTCTCTATGTCATGTGGAATTTCTTCCACGGGTTGCTGTATCTCTTCTATGATTTCTGGCTGTTCCTCGATTGCTTCTACTTTCTCCGACAGCTCTTCCGTGACTTCTGGGGCTTCCTCTATTACCGCTGGCGTTTCATCAATGTTCTGCGGTGTCTCTTCTACAATTTGTGGCTGTTCCTCTGTTTCCGCTGGTGTAGCTTCTACGGTTTGTGGTATTTCTTCTGTAACTTCTGGCTGGTTCTCTGTGATTTCTGGAGCTTCTTCTACGATTTGCGGCATCTCTTCTGGCGTAATGTCTGCACTTTCAGTCGCGGACGCTTCTGGAACTGTAGCCTCCACTGTTATAACTGGTTCTTGAGGACAAGGCTCTGCTGCAACTTCCACTTCCGCTGGAGCAGCTGAGACGACTTCTACTGTTTCGCTTTGGACGACTTCAATTTCTTTTTCCTCCGCTGGCAAAGCTGGTTCTGCCGTTGGCGCTTCGGTAGGTGGGCAAAGCTGGTTTGTGGCTTCTTTGATTACGTCTAATTCACGCTTGGCAGTTTCAAGTCCTGTAGATAGGAGAGTAATTTCACGCTGGTAACTTTCCTCATCAATTTCGCCAACCACATGCTCTATCTCGTAGTTGGCAAGAAGTGTCTCCAACGTTTTAATCTGACCCTCTAGCTCCTGTGTTTTACCTTGCATTTTCGCAAGGAGGTCTTTTTGCTGTTTTTCGATTTCCATTATGACTGCACTTATGTCGTTCTCGAATGAGTCGCGTGTGGTCTGAGAAATTCTGCCGGTTTCAAATAAATTGTCCAAAGCTTGTTTCTTTTTCTTCGCTATCGCATATTCTTCGTTTAATCGTTTAAAGGAGTATTTCCACGAGATCAATTTTAGCACCGTTGCTTTTTCTAAGCGTAAAAGAGAAAATAACGTTTGTTAACATGCACATATATCTCTGACTAGTAAAAACAGCCGTATCTGTCATCTAAATGAAGATTATGCATTTAAAATTTTGTTGGCTCCACGTTATTTATATAACTAAATATTGAAACTTTTTTCAACAAAAATTTACAGCAAAATTTTTTCGGCATGAGAAATGCTGGTTCTATGTAGGAGTTAGGTGTAGTTTTGTGTAGGGAAAGCTTGACCTTAACATGGCGGCTAAGGTTTTGAAATGGAAAGAAGAAGCCAAAAGTAAATTGTGATGTTAAAATATTGTGTTTGCGCTGCTTGTATAGCAGGCGCATGTTGGATTTTGTTTCAACATCTAATTCGAAATTCGAATAAATCTTAAATATCTAAACATGAACAAGAATGTTGTAACGTGAATAAACATGGTGGCATTGACAGTGATGCTTAGTAGTAGCAGATTAGAAGGACAAGTCCTCAAAAAAATGCATGAACGCGTGATTAAAAACTTCATGGATATCATAATAATGACCGAACTGCGAAACGGACCGCTCAGCGGCTACGATGTCATCTCATACATTCATAACAAGTTCAACCTCCTTGTCAGTTCAGGTACTGTATATTCGCTGCTATACTCTCTTGAAAGAAACGGTCTTGTCGAAGGCGTATGGGATGAAAGAAAAAGAGTTTACAAACTCACAGAGAAAGGTGAAAAAACAATAGACGTACTACTGAATACCAGCGACAAAGTCAAAGGCTTCATGGCAAACATACTGAAATCACAAAACACTTCTTAATTTTTTTTATTATTTACTTGCAGAATCGAAACGCTAAAAAACCTCTTCTCGTTTTCTATCAGCCGCAACAACTACTGAGCGGGTCCGTAGCTCAGTCAGGCTAGAGCACCGGACTTTTAATCCGGGGGTCGCGGGTTCAATTCCCGTCGGACCCGCCAAATTTTTTTAACTGCAGTCCCGTGGATCATTGAGCGATTGAGGTTCTGAAATTAACATGCATGAATCAAAAGAGTTGCTCAGAGCAAGGCGCACTCAAATCTTCTGTTCGAATTTTTCATAAAGAGAAATGTTCAGTTATCACCACAAATGTTAAAGTAATCAGCATTATAATAATTGTTAAAAACTATGGTTTAGAATCGTGATTTAATGCCGCAAAATGATTTCTCCTTAATCCAAGAAAACTACGTTCCTCCACTGAAACGCCGTATTGAAGATTGGAAATCAAGGCTGATAGACTTATCGCGGCGAAACAACCTATTGTATTTCAAGCCTAGCAAACGAGGAAATCTTTCTGTTTCTCGCCCAAATATGGAAACAATTTTCAACAAGCTTGTTTTGCGAAAGCGGAAACTGGAGTTTTGGTACCCTCCCGAGGAAGCAGAGAGCTTTCAGGGGCAACTGCAATCTGCGAACCTTTCCTTCCTGAGTGAAAAAAGCCGTCCGGCAGCAAACCAACTGGTATGCGAGGAACTTGGTAGAACCGACCTTGAAAAAGTCCTTAAGAACCTCCACAGACGTTCACTCTTGGACTACAGAGAGCGAGGCGTGCGCATACTACACGCTGCTTTCGGAATACTGGTTTGGAAGGAAAAGGAAACAGACGAGGAAATCCGCTCCCCCCTTGTCCTCGTACCAATCGAGTTGGGCAGGGAATCCTTTCGAGAACCTTTCTTTATATCAGTCCCACCGGTAGAAGAAGAGGTAATTCTAAATCCTGCTTTACAAGTGAAACTGAAGACGGTCTTTAAAATCGAACTCCCACCTTTGCCTGAGTATTGGGAATACCAGAGCCTAACCGACTACTTCAGCGCTGTCACAAAAATCGCTAACGAATTCGGTTGGAGAGTAGAAGCCACCGTAGAAATTGGGCTTTTCTCGTTTCACAAACTAGTTATTTACAATGATCTTGATGCAAACGCAGAAGTAATAAAGCGGCACCCCCTGATTCGCGCCATTGCTGGAATTGAGGGGATACCGCTTACACAAGGCGCTCTGCCTGAAGAAAAAGACGTAGATATTATACAGCCACCTGAAAAAACATTTCAAATTCTGGACGCTGACAGCAGCCAAAGGGTATCAATTGAATATGCCTTGCGCGGACAAAGCTTTGTGATGCAAGGCCCCCCAGGCACAGGCAAAAGTCAAACAATTGCCAACATTATCGCCGAATGTATAGCTCACGGGAAATCTGTTCTCTTCGTCAGCGACAAAATGGCTGCCCTCGAAGTGGTTTACAAGCGATTGCGCGAGGTCGGGTTATCCTCTTTCTGTCTGGAACTTCACAGCAGCAAGGCCAACAAGCAGGAAGTTGTGGCTGAGCTTAAACGTTGCCTTGATGAGCAACTTGTTCCTCGCAAACTGCCGTCAGCACACGAATTTGAAAAAATGGCAGAAATGAGAGAAAACTTGGGCAACTACGTGGTCGCACTCCATCAAAAACGCCCCACTTTGCAGAAAAGTGCATACGAAATATTAGGTGAACTTCCAAGTTTAGAATGCGTTCCCTTTGTCCAAGTTGAGTTGCCGAATCCTGCAAGTTTGACTCCGCAAAAAATGCGTGAACTAGAAGATTTAATGCGTCGACTGGAACACGTCTGGCAGGTAATGGAAGAACCAGATTTTCCATGGCGCGGCTATCGAGGAAACACTTACGATATAGAGGTCCGCTCAGAATTATCAACAGTTCTGGGCAATCTGATTTCAACAATAGACGCGCTCAAACTAGAAGCAGGCAAATATGCAAACCAGTTGGGCTTAAAAACGCCGTTGACATTTGATCAAGTGAAATGGTTAATTGGAATTGGCGATCTTGTATCGGAGAGCCCTAAGCCCGAAGCAATGTGGGTGACGCAACCTAACTTGGATCAGCTTATCTCCGAAGCAGAAACACTTCTAGCCACGTCTGAATGGCGCAAAGCAACCCGCAACCGCCTACTGGAACGTTACAATGCCGCTTTCTTTGACTTAGCTCTCGATAGATCTGCAGAGTTTGAAGCCGCTCTTTCAGCAATTGATAAATTGCTTCGGCACTCGAATATAGAAGAAAGCGAACTTCTCGAAAAACGAGAAAACCTCTTGAATTTTGCTCGCCATACTCAGGTATTATCAGCAAAGTGGAACGAAAAGTCACGTCAACTCGCCCAGATGCTGGGTTTATCAACGGAAAACCTCACACCTGAACGCGTTAGAAAACTAGCCCGTATTGCCTTTCTCTGCTTCTCAGAGGATAAACCAGAAACGCGATGGTTAGACCCAACTCATTTTCAGCGAGTAAAAGAAGAATTTCCAAAAATAAAAAAGGATTACCAAGAACAAAAAACGCTGAAAATTAGGCTGGAAAAAACGTACACGAGCGAATTTTTCAAAATAGACCTTAATGAACTCATAAGCCGCTATAGTGACCAGTACAAAAGTTTCCTTCGATGGTTCCGCCCCAGTTTCCATCGCGACCAAAAACAGATAGCTCTGCTAACTCACGACGGCAAAGTTCCTAACTCTGTCCTTCAAGATTTGCTTGACGCCCGCAGACTAAAAACACTAAACGCTGAAATCGAAGCTTCAGCAGAATCAGTTCAAAGTCTACTGGGGCATTTTTACCAAGGCTATAGCACAGATTTTGAACGGATAGAAAACGCGATCGAAACTACATCAGAACTCTTCAAACTGACAGGGACATCATGGATTCCTGAGGAGTTATCCCAGTTAGTTTCGTACGGGTCAGACCCGCCGCTTGTTATCAGACAACTCGGCAATGAGCTAGGAGAGTCATTTGAGAAATGGGATCAGTTTGCTAAAGAGTTGAGTTCCCTGTTACCGATGTCCCGTTTGCCTGCCTCAAGTTTACCGCTCTACGAGACGCCTATAACACTACTGCTGCAAGAGTGGGCAAGCTCGCTTGAAAAACAGCTAACGGTTCTTTGCGAAATGACAAACGAAACCCTGAAGACAAGCAGGGGCAAAGAGCCGCAAAACTACAAGCAACTAATAGATGACCTGAAAGACGCTGAAAATGTTAGAAAAAAAGAAGCTGAAATTCTCGGCGAAAAAGTGTTTCTTCAAACGAAATTCGGGTTCCGCTTTGCAGGTCTCGAAACACGCTGGGAAGAAATCCTGTCAGTTCTTCATTGGACCAGAAAGCTCCAAACTTTGTTTGGTTCCTCGCCGATTCCTGAACTCTTCGCGGATATTGTCTCTCGTGGAGCCGCCTACGCTCCATCTAACAGTGACCTGATTAAACATTATGATGCGGCGCTGAAATCCTTAGCAGCGTTGGAGTCTCGTTTCGAAACTGAACTGACATACCAAGGTCAAAGGCTACAAGAAATGAGCCTAGAAGCGATGCAAGACAGAGTCAAGTGGCTCCGAGAACGAGTTGATGATCTGCAAGTTTGGGTTGATTTTAAAGAAACCAAAAAACTCTTTTCACTGAGAGGCTTAACCGCGTTTTTTGACCGACTCGTCACGAAACCGCCTCCAGCTTCTCAGCTTGTTGACATATTTCGCAAAGCAGCCTACCAAGAATGGCTTAATTCTTTGTATAATGAAGACCCGCACTTAGGTAACTTTAGAAGAGAAAAACATGAGCAGATGATCGCTGAATTTATTAAACTTGACCAAGAGTTGATTCGCCTTTCTTCGAACCGAGTTATAGAGGCAGCAAACAGCAGAAAGCCACAAGACATACTTATCCAAGCAGACAATTCAGAGGTAACCACATTACTGAAAGAGGCAATGAAAAAGAGGCGGTTAATGCCAATCCGCGACCTTTTACAGAAAATTCCCAATCTCCTTTCGCGGCTTAAACCTTGCCTGCTCATGAGCCCAATCTCTGTTAGCCAGTTTCTCCCCTCTGAACTGATGAAGTTTGATGTAATTCTTTTTGACGAAGCATCTCAAATTGTTCCTGAAGACGCGGTTGGAACCATTTATCGCGGAAAAACAATTGTCATCGCAGGCGACAACAAACAGCTACCACCTACCTCCTTCTTCCAAAAATCCCTGCTTGAAGACATCGACTGGGACGAGATCCGCGACGAAGACGTTGAAGTTTTCGACAGCATTCTTGACGAGTGCGTGGGGATTGGACTACCAGTAAAGACTCTTCGATGGCATTACCGTAGCAAACATGAGGAACTCATTGCATTCTCTAACCACCATTTCTATGACGATACTCTCATAACTTTTCCATCAGCGATAGCAAAACACGAAACATTAGGTGTAAAACTGGTTCATGTTCCAGACGGCGTCTATGATAGAGGAGGACGGCGAGACAACCTTAGAGAGGCAGAGGTCATTGCCGACTTGGTGTTTGAACACTTCCAAAAGTATCCAAAGAAAACTCTTGGAGTGGTAACCTTCAGCATAGCACAGATGGATGCTGTTGAAGAAGTGATTGAACACCGCCGCAAGCAGCAACCTGAATACGAACATTTCTTCAAGGAGGATCGACTAGAAGGGTTTTTCGTAAAGAACTTGGAGAACGTTCAAGGCGATGAACGTGACGTAATGATGCTCAGCCTCGGTTATGGTTATGACCCTCAGGGTCAGATCACGATGAATTTTGGACCTGTAAACAAGGCTGGCGGAGAGCGACGACTGAATGTTGCAGTTACACGCGGTCGAGAAAGAACAATTTTTGTTACTTCCATTAAAGCCTCAGATATTGACATTGAATCTGCCAAGTCAGCAGGCACTTCTATTCTGCATGGCTATCTTGAATATGCTGAAAAGGGTCCAGAAGCATTAAAATTGCCTAAGCTAAAGGCAGGTGAGTTTGAATCTCCTCTCGAAGAAGATGTGGCAATGGTGATTCAACGCCTTGGTTACAAGGTCGTCCCAAAAGTAGGGTATAGCGGTTGTCCAATCGGTATGGGAGTAGTTGACCCAAATGATTCTGGAAACTACATTTTAGGAATAGAATTTGACGGCGCAACTTACCAGTCTAGTAATAGTGCACGGGACAGAGATAGACTCAGAGCGCAAGTGCTCAAACAGCTAGCATGGAGAATTCATCGCATATGGTCGCCAGCGTGGGTTGCAAGAAGGGATTCGGAAATCAGGCGGTTAGCCGATGCTTTGGAAGAAGCACGTAGGTGCCAGCCAGAAAAGGAAGCCCCAAGCACGAAAGTTGCTTCAGAAGAGCACAACGATGATTTATCGCAGGAAGTTGATGTTAAAAAGGTTCAGTTTTCAGGCATCGAAAAAATTGGCGTTCCTTACAAAGTGCATACGCTAAAAGCAGAATTTAACCCGTATGTGAAGGTTCCATCCTCTCGGCATGGATGGGTAGTTCAAGCAAACGAATTTCACTTTCAAGAGAATCGTCAACTGCAAAGTCGCCTCTTGGAAGAGCTTGTCAATGAAGAAGGACCAATTCACTTTGACTACGCAGCTCGAAGATTAGCATCTGTATGGAAACTAAACCGAAGAGGTCCCAGAATTGTTCAAGCCGTGAGAGAAGCGCTTAATCTTTTGCTCTCAAATCGAAAAGTGGTTGTTAAGGGTCATTTCCTTTGGCCAACAAACCTCCAAGATATCCCAGTGCGCGTTCCAGTTCCTAGTGTCCCAGAAACAAAAAGAGCAGTTGAACACATTCCGCCTGAGGAAATCGCAAACGCCATGAAACTAATTGCTCAATATGCCCTAGGTATAAGTGTCGAGTCTCTGATAGTTGAAACTGCAAAAGTTTTTGGTTTCACCCATGGAGGAGAAAAGAGCATAGAAAGAATCGATGAGATATACAAGAGACTACTAGTGGAAAAGAAGCTCAAGTGCACTAATGGTGTGGTCACTGTTACTTAACTAAAATCATCAAAGGTAACCAAAATGCTGTATTGGACCATGAGAAAGCCAAATCAGAAAGCATTCAGTCTAGGCGATTATACTCATAAAGTTGTAACGTGGAGAAACGTGACATGACCGTTTATTTCGCTAAATGGGATACTGAGCGCGACCTGATGAAGGAAGCTAATCGTCTCTATGACGCGGCTGGCACTTTTGATTGTGTAGAAAAGGGCGACTTGGTAGCAGTCAAACTGCATGTAGGCGAGTTGGGCAACCCATATTATGTGCAGCCGTTTTTTGTGCATGACATAATCCGCAGGGTCAAGGAGGCAGGTGGCAAGCCGTTTCTCACCGATGCTAACACGCAGTATCGCGCGCAACGTAGCAACGGGTATGATCACATGCTCACGGCGTTGATGAACGGGTTTAATATGGCTCCGTTTATCGTGGCAGATGGGCTTCGAGGCGAGAATCACAGGATGGTGAAGACCAAGGGTATATTGAAGGAGATTGAGGTAGCTGGCGTTATAGCCGAGGCTGACGCCATGATTGTGGTTTCGCATGATAAGGGACATGAACTTAGCGGCTTCGGCGGCGCCATAAAAAACTTGGGTATGGGCTGCACATCACGGGCTGGCAAGCTGAGGCAGCACAGAACTGTGGGCTTGAAGATAGATGAATCTAAGTGCATTGGCTGCGGCAAATGTAAACAAGTCTGTGAGCTGAGTTTGCCTGAGATTACCGGGGAAAAAGCTAGGAATGTTTCGCCTTTGTGCATGCGCTGCCCCGTGTGCTCACAAGAGTGCCCCACAGGCGCCATAAAATTAACACATAAAACGAATCTTTGCAGGGCGCTTGCTTCAGCGGCGTACGGTGTTCTCTCCACTTTCAAGAAAGATAAGGTGTCGTATGTAAGTTTCGCCAAGGACATTACACAGTACTGTGACTGCTTGCCTGGTCCAGGCGAGGTCGTGATGAAGGACGTTGGCATTTTCGCCTCTGACTCGCCTGTCTCCGTCGATGGTGCATTCCTCAAGATGATCGACTATAAAATCTTCAACGATGCGTATCACGTAGATTGCATGTTGCAAGTCCAAGAAGCGAAGGATATTGGCGTCAAGGGTGAAGTGGAGCCAGAGATATCCAGAATAAGTTAAGCACGTGAAACCATTTTTGCTAAGTCAGAGGTTTGCTAAAGATAAATCGCTGTGGTGCAGACATGGTGTTTAATTCAAAATTCTTAAACCGCAATATTAATAAATCTCACAGAAAGATTACATCTTACTCCTTCCTAGCGATGGAATTCTAAGAATCCAAGTTTTAGGGAGACAAAAAACAATGACTCAGAACAATGCAGCTAGTCAACTAGTCTTAAAAGGAACAACAACACTCGGAGTCGTCTGCAAAGACGGCGTCATATTAGCTTCAGACACCCGCGTAACCATGGGATTCTACGTAGCCCACAAAGCCGGAAAGAAAGTATACAAAATAGATGACCATTTAGGCATGACTATCGCAGGAACTGTTGCTGACGCGCAGCGAGTCGTCGACATACTTATCGCTAACGCGCAGCTTTACAAAATCAACATGAACAGACCCATGCCTGTTAATTCTGCGGCAAGGCTTATTGCGAACCTGCTGTTTTCCGCCAGATACGTGCCGTTGGCGACGCAAGTTCTGATAGGCGGCGTAGACGAGACAGGACCGCACGTGTTTAATTTGGACCCATTTGGCAGCCTGACTGAGGAGAAAATGGTCTCAACTGGTTCTGGTTCACCTATCGCTTACGGTGTACTGGAAGACAATTACCGAGAAGGCATGTCTGTTAATGAGTTGCTACCGATTATTGTTAAAGCCGTTAACGCAGCTATGAAACGTGATGTTGCAAGTGGCAACAGCTACAACGTCACCGTAATAGACGAGAAAGGGTATCGGGAGCTAACAGACAAAGAGAAGAGCAAGCTTCTGGAAAGCTGAGGAAGTAAAGGATCGTGGCGAGAAACTCGGATAAAGACAAAGACAAGATAGAAATAAGCCGTTACATACTTGAGCACGTTCCAAGAGAAGCAGAAGTCACGAGAATAGAATATGAAGGCCCGATGCTTGCTGTTTACACCAAGAAACCAGAGGTTTTGGTTGATCAAAGCAGCATAGTGGCAGAAATTGTCGGAGTAATACGAAAAAGAATAGTTGTCCGCCCCGACCCATCAGTTAGGCTTCCTGAAGCAGAAGCCGAAAAGATAACACGTGAATTAATCGCTCCAGAAGCGGAGATAACAGACATAAACTTTGACCCCAGCCTAGGCGAAATAATAATTGAAACAAAAAAGCCAGGATTGGTTATAGGAAGAAACGGCACGGTTCTGCAGGAAATTATAAAGAAAACCAAGTGGCGCCCTCAAGTATTGAGAAGCCCTCCGATAAAGTCCAAGATTGTCACGCACATGCGCCACTATCTTCATTCAGAAAGCAAAGAACGCGAGAGAATACTTCGCACCGTAGGCGAAAGAATCTTCCGACCCAAAGCCTACGATGTCGGCGACATCAGGCTGACCGTGCTTGGAGGCGCTCAAGAAGTAGGCCGCTCAGCCTTCCTTGTAAAAACAAGAGAAAGCAGCGTCCTATTGGACTGCGGCATCAACCCAGGCTCACAAAGGCCTTTTGAGTCTTTTCCACGTTTTGACTCTCCCGAATTTCAAATAGACCAGTTGGACGCTGTGGTTATAACACATGCTCACCTTGACCACTGTGGCTTAGCACCGTTTCTTTACAAGTACGGCTATGATGGACCACTTTACTGTTCTGCGCCGACTTCGAACCTGATGACGATGCTTCAGTTGGACTACTTGGATGTGGCAAACAAGCAGGGAGTAACACCGCATTACGATCAAAAGGATGTTCGCGAGTGCGTTTTACACACTATTCCGCTTAGGTTCGGCGTCGTCACTGACATAGCGCCTGACATCCGTTTGACCCTGCACAATTCGGGGCATATACTTGGCTCTGCCATGGCGCATTTGCACATTGGCGAGGGCTTGCACAACATTGTCTACACTGGCGACTACAAGTTCGCGAGGACTATGCTTTTGGAGGCGGCGGCAACAGAGTTTCCGCGGATTGAAACCGTGATCACCGAAAGCACTTATGGCGGACCAGATGATTTCATGCCCTCCAGAGTTGAATCTGAAGAAAACTTGACTCGTGTCGTAAACGAGACCTTGGAACGCAAAGGTAAAGTGCTTATTCCAGTACCAGCGGTGGGCAGAGCACAGGAGATAATGCTTATCATTGACGGTTACATGAAGCGCGGTTTGATGAAGGAAGCGCCCGTGTTTATTGAAGGCATGATTTCGGAAGCCACGGCAATTCACACTGCGTATCCAGAGTACTTGGGCAGGGAAGTTCGCCACAGCATCCTCCATGAAGAGGTTAACCCGTTTCAGTCGGACTACTTCACTATTGTGGAGCATCCGAGCGTTCGGCAAGGCATAATCGAAGGTGAACCCTGCATAGTTCTGGCGACTTCTGGAATGCTTGAAGGCGGACCTGTAATAGAGTACTTCAAAAACTGGGCTGGCGACGAAAGGAACACTATAATCTTCGTTAGCTACCAGATTGAGGGCACCATGGGCAAGAGGGTGCAGAAAGGAGTAAACGAAGTCACAATGATGGACAACGATGGCAAAATGGCAGTTGTACAGGTCAAAATGCAGACGGAGTCCATTGAAGGCTTTTCAGGGCACTCTGACAGACGCCAATTGGTCAATTATTTGACACATCTTACGCCTAAGCCTGAGAGAATTTTTGTGTGCCATGGAGAAAAAAGCAAAATCATTAACATGGCGGGCTTCCTTGACCATAAAGCCGGCATCAACACCATTGCTCCAGCAATTCTGGAAACTTTCAGGCTGCTGTAGGCAAGGGTTCTTTCGAAACTGAATTTTTCTCTCGCCAGATTCTTATGTTTTGGGGGCAGATGACAACTCTTTCTTCGCCTAGGCGGGCGATATCTCCCCCGATGGATTCGGCGAACTCGTATAGTTCGTTCACTGCACGCTTGACGTCTTCGATGCTTTTGCTTGCAAGAGGAGTTATGCGTAGAATGAGAACATTTCCTTTTTTGACTTCGTTCTTGACGTCTTCTAAGTCTGATAATTCGCGGAGAGGCATGGCTTTCAGGTAGGTTTTTTCAAACGCCTCTTTGTTTTCTGAAGGCGGCATTTCTGTTTTTTCGTCTCCTTCTTTCTTTGATTTGCGGAATAGTCCAAGTGCAGGCAAGTTTCTCCTCTCTATATTGCTATGTACAGCTTTTAACAGTTAAGCGTTTCTTAATTTTAAGTCTGAATTAATTAATAAGTATCTTATGAATTCGCGATTAAGATTAAAACTTTACGTTTGAGACTGACTCTTACAATCTCTAAGATAATCGCCCTCCGCTTTAGAGATTGAACTTCAGCGCAGAAATAGTAAAGCCGTCATAAACGTTTCTTTAAAGCGTTGAAGTCTTCCTCAAACTTTTTCCTCATTTTCGTGAAACGCATTGTAGCCGAAGGATGACAAGTCTCCACGTATTATATGCCTTAAAAAGAGTAAAAAAGAAAATATACATCTAGACCTAAATGTACAGTGAGGAAACCTGTTATGCCTTATTGTGCGAAATGTGGAAACGAGCTTCCGGAAGAAGCAAAGTATTGTTCTGTTTGCGGAACCGCTGTGACAATTGAAGAGGCACCTCCTGCACCCGCGGTGCCAACTGCGCAAGCTGCGCCTGAAGTATCTGGGCTAAAGCTGGCGTTTTGGGGCGAACGCTTCCTTGCCTGGCTAATAGACGCCGTAATTGTAGGAGCTGTGATAGGTATAGTGGGATTTGTTATGAATGTATCCTTTGCATGGTGGACTGGCTGGCCTGAGTGGATTCCGTTCTTCAACTTCAATGGCATTGCTCTTTTTCTATACTGGATGCTTATGGAGGGCACTTACGGGCAATCGTTTGGAAAGATGGTTATGCGACTAAAGGTTGTACGCTTGGATGGCGGCGAAATAGGCATGGGAAAAGCAGCTTTGGAGAGCTTGGGAAAAGCGTTCCTGCTTCCGCTGGATTGCCTGTTAGGATGGATTCTTTACCCAAAAAGGAGACAGAGAATCTTCAATTACCTTTCAGAAACAATAGTGGTTAAAGCAACCTAAAAGCCCTAAACTTCACTATTTTCTTTTTGCAACCTGCACCATTTTTATGTAAGGTGATGTTGCCGTTTTGGGGTTGAAATTGTGTAGTAGTGATGTTGTGCAGATTGCTAATAAGTATGGTTATGTCGTCACATGGATAAGTTTTGAGGATTCGCTACGTTTATTACTGGTAGCTTGTATTGAATAAATTAAAAGTCAGGGATGTAACCGATGTCGAGGAAACCGCAGTCAAAAGATGAAGCACTAGAAGCGTTAGACTTCATAGTTAACGTTCTTAAAGAGCACGAAAAAGACTTGGATCGGCTGATAAACGAGCTTGGCACGGTTACAGCGTCGCTGGGCGAAACTGGTGAATTAAGCACTAAAGTGGAGAAAGTAGAGGCAAGAATAAGCGGCTTGCAAAATGAGATAGGTAGCTTGATTAATTACCTGTCAACGTCGCCTCGTGAAGCTCCAGTCCTGACTGAGGCAAAGAAGACTGAAGTTGTGCAAGCTATCATGACGCAGGGCCCACCTGTGATTTTGCGGTGCAAACAATGGGAGGACTTTCAAACTTTGGCGTCTCAGGCGCAGACGTTGTCTTTCATGGTTAAGGATGCAGAGAAGACTTTTCAGGTTGATGCGCTTAAGGGTAATCAGGTTATAACTTATAGCGGCGAGTTTCCCAAGTTTGCGGCGCTTTTGAAGATGTGGTTGTCTAAGCAGTTGGATGTTTCTGAGAAGAAGATTTTGGAAGGCGTTTTGGCTATAGGTTAGGCGCGTGTTTAGTTTATTTGTGATACGTAATACTTTTATAAGTGTAGAGTATCTTAAGTCTTATGACGCAATGTGGAGGGCTAATTGAGGTTGAAGGCTACACCAACAAGCCAACAAAACTTTTTCCGTTCTCGAAGCCTTCTCCTTTCTCCTCGATGACGGATTGGCCGTTGGATCGCCAACAAACAATGACAAACGCCCTCCCATGCAAAATTACACACATAAAAGGCTGAAAAAAACATGGCTAACGAAAAAACTCTGTATCACGAAGCCCGCGAAGAACTGGTCAAATTCGAAAAAACAATGGAAGAACTGCACCTTCTCAAAAGCGTTTCAAAAGACCTGAAAAACTACAGGAAAATGATCAAATTAAAAAAATACGACTAAACGCTAACGCCCTCAGAAAGCCACCCCCCTCCCTTATAAATACATTAAATTGCTTTCGTTGTAGCCAGAAGAAAGTAGCTCTGTCATAATGGTGCCAGTTTCTGCAAGCGTAAGTTGTTAGGTATGCGCGTCATCAAGTGTTTTTGTGGATAGTTAATTGTTTTGCCAACGCCTCAAAGAACAGTCCGATACGTTCCCCTGTTCGTCCAAAATCAACAAACGAGGTAATGGTGGTAACGGGTGTCTCCGCTGTAACCGTGACTCTCACAGTTTTCTCGTCCACAGCCGCAGCGTCGATTAGGAGCACTGAGGCATATGACATGAAACCCCCTTTAGTCTTGACTTTAACATGGTGCGCTGTGGCATCAGTTTCTTCTACAGTCCATTCTAGACTGGCGAGCGCCTTTGGAACAGCTGCCCAAACCTTGCCCAAAGGGTAGTCAATTTCGACTGTTTCCTTCTCTTTCCGTAAATAAGCCACTTTCTTCACTACAATCCTCTTGGAAAACTTGCCTATTTAAGAACCTTTGCCAAAGTGGATTCTGCTCGATGGTCATTTTCCCTGATTGGGGACAAAAACTTTTATTCTAAAAGCGAATCACCAACAGCAGAGAAGTGTGTTTAAGCATGAACTGCGAATACTGCGGCAAATCCGTCAAAGACCATGAAGAATTCGTTTTAGTTGGCAAGTACCCTACGCGGGGGCAAATGTGGAAATGGTCAGAAGCTAATTGTTACGTTGCACCTGAAAGCTATGGGAAAATATACCATAAAAACTGCTTCGTGGCAGTTTTGAATAAAGAGAACGCGAAGCCATGAGTTTTCTTGCCCTTTTTCCTATAAGGGTCTACCGAACTCTGCAGACTTTGTTTCTATTTATAGTATTGTGACTTTGACTTCTGATATTTGCTTGTTAGATTTCAAGGCTTGAATAAGCGACCTCATTACTTGAGCGTCACCTTTTGCCACGATTATTTCTATGCAAGAATCGGCTTCAACATGAGTGTGGAGAAACGTTAGAACCGCGTCACTATAGCTGTGTTGAAGATCCATTATCTGACCTCTTCGGGCTTCTCTTCGGTAAATGAGTGTAATGGTAACCGTGATTCTTCCTTGAAGCTCCTCGAGCCGTCTGCTCTCTGACATGTAAAACCTTAATGCTTGTCTAATGACTTCGGAACGATTTGCGAAACCTTGCTGTTGAATGTACTCGTCAACTTTGTCTAGCAGTGTTTTTGGAAGAGATAGACTTATGATGTTCATACAATCTTATTAAGAATGAGCTGCTAAATATATAAATATTTATTAAAAAACAGGAAAAAATTAATAAACCTGATTTTAGATGCATTCCTCGAGGCACGCCGCATGTTCACTGCGTTACTTAGTTTAATCAGTGTCATACTTGTAAGCTTGGTTTCTTTAGTAGGCATACTATCTCTATTGTTCAATGATAAAAGACTTGCAAAAATACTGCTGTATCTAGTTAGCTTCTCAGCGGGAAGTCTGTTTGGAGATGCTTTCATCCATCTTATTCCCGAAGCAATTGAAGGAACCAGCTCGGGAATATTAGTGTCTGTTCTTATCATTTTTGGCTTACTCTCCTCATTTGCTGTGGAACGATTTCTTCAATGGAGACATTGCCATATACCAACCTCCACTGATCACCCCCACTCCTTTGCATACATGAACCTGTTTGGAGATGCCGTTCACAATCTGATAGACGGTCTGATAATTGGCGGTAGTTACATAGTAAGCATTCCGATTGGTGTAGCTACAACACTCGCCGTGATTTTCCATGAAATTCCTCAGGAAATAGGAGATTTCTGCGTTCTAATCTATGGAGGCTTCAGCAAAAGGAAAGCACTTTGGCTTAACTTCTTGACTGCCTTGACGGCAATCACTGGCGTTTTGGTGGCAATTATTCTGAGTTCTGTTATGGAAGGTTTCATTCCCTTGTTGATACCTTTTGCTGCAGGCAACTTCATCTACATCGCAGGTTCAGATTTGATTCCCGAACTTCGCAAAGACACACCTGAACCTAAGAAAGCCGCAATACAAATGATCGCAATCGTTCTAGGCGTTGCTATAATGGCATTGCTTCTTCTTCTAGAGTAAGCTACCTGCAAGCCGTGCAGAACATGCACTTGCCAAACTAAGTATCTCGCCCTTAAGTACAATAAAGCGCAGAGGGTGTGATTCAAACCCACGAACCCTGTTCTTTCAAGAAGTTTGGATAGACTGCAAAATCGCGAGTACTCCAGCTTTTTCGGCTCTTCTCTGAAGGTATTCATCGTCCAGTTTGTTTGCTTGCCTAACCAGCACGCTTTTTACGTCTTGCTCATCTGTTACGCCTCTGTCAGGTCTAGCCAGTTTGCTCACTACGAAATCCTCCGCTGAAATGATCCACACCCAAAAATTTACATCTAATTTGACTTTCTGTCTTCTTCGCAAGGTTTCGTCATCAAAAACGACGCCGTCAGGTTTCAGCCATAATTCCATTTCAATTTTCTCTTTCCGATCCAAAACAACAATCAGAGGATTATTAGGCGACGCTATTGTCGGCTCGAACTCGGCTGACCGTAATGATGTAAGTAACTGATTGAATTCTTTTTCAGTTTTGATGGCTACTGCCAAGTCGATGTCTACTGTTGTTCGGATTCTGCCATAGAATGGAAGGGCATAACCGCCGATTATCATGTAAGGAACGTTTTTGTCTTCAAGCAGTTTCAGAAGTCTTTGAAGAGACCGCAATATTGTGGGCAATCATGTTCAACTCCATAAAAATTTGAAAGGGTGAATGACCGTTGGCGACAAGCCTGTTTGCGTATGCTGCATCTTTCGCTGCATGTGCCAAGTCTTCTTTTCTGGCTCTAAGCGGCATCAATTTTAATTTTCTGTAAGTTTCCAGAAACTCGAAGCCTAAAGGCGTACATATTATGCTCTTTTTAGGTCTACCTCTTTTTGAATGCGAATCTTGCTGCAACCTGACAAGTTGCTCTTCGCTCATCTTTTTTAATAGGGAAACGACATTTGCTGTTTTCCATTTCAGCGTTTGAGCTAGTTCTCTGACGCCGAAGTTGGTTGCGGATACGACTATGAGTATCTGTGCTCGTTGACTCAAGGACATTTTGTTTCCCTTTAGGAAACTTATTAGTTGACCAGCTATTTAAACGCACCGCAACTCTTGCATGTCCCAAACGTTCACGCAAATCATGCACATTTCAGTCTACAACAGATAACAAAGCGTTTTTTGTCAAGTTCCT
>CAZUHG010000030.1:0-17761 GCA_964620515.1 uncultured Candidatus Bathyarchaeia archaeon | reverse complement strand
CATTTTTTCGTTTCACCTCCGCTTTCGGTTTTTTTCTTTAAGGGTTTCTTTCCAAATCCTGGCAAAGATGTAAATGCTAACGCTTAGAACAATCACGCAGGCTATGGCGAGTGCTATGGCTGAAGCTACGAAAACCCCAGTGCCCTGCGAAGGATTAGAGAGTGCGTAGACTGTTGCGCCTGTTATTGCTGCGGCTGAGCCAACGGCGACGTACCACCATTTTGGTTTGAAGAACAGGTAAGTGCCGAATCCCACTACGAAAGTGTCGAAGGCGACTATGCCGATGAAGGTGACTTCCCATGAGACATACGGAATTATTGTCAGTGGATGCAGTGCGAAGTTAGCGTAGGTTGCGAGGAAGAACGTGCTTACCGCAAAGGACGGGAACGTTACCGCAAGCAGGAAGGCTTTTGCGTGTTTACCCAGTTTCTTGATTATGCCAAGATAAGCGTTGACGGCTAAGATGTTCACTAAAGCCACGGTCAGGTAGAGGATGCTGAACCAGAAGCGCATGTACCCGTCGAATATTGTCATGAATTCTTTGGCTACGATTAGTTGTCCGAAGCCAGCTAGCGAGGCGACTTGGTAGAGGTAGGGTAGCGGCGATGGCAGGTGCTTGTCGATGAGGCAGGAGATTAGGCTTACAGCTAAGAATAAGTCTATGCCCAGTAGTAGAAAGAACTCTGGTTGGATGGGGGTTGCCATTGCTGTGTTCTCTCGTTGTCGAACTCGGATTCTTGTTCCGAACCCTTATGATACAGAAATTAGTATCACAACGAAATAAATATTGTGTCGTAATATTCAATAAACACAATTGTCCAACAAAAAAACACATAACCAACCAAAACAAACCTACCGCGGCATCGCAACCGCATCAATACCCAAACGCCTACTAATCTCCCGCGCCAACGTAGCCCCATGACTCACCCGATAATTATCGGTAACCACCCGCTTAGGCTTACAACGCCGAACATACTCAATCAAACCACCAAAATCCGAATGATCACTCAACGCCACCAAATGCTCCCGCTCACCAATCTGCCTACACGGCGAATGAAACTCCCAACCACTAACACAAATACGCGAACCATCCAAACCCACGCTGCCCCGCGCGTTCATATGATAAAACGCAACACATGGTAAATTCCCATCCAACAGCTCCCTGCCTTCCTTCTCAGTCGAAAGCGCCAAACAACCCAACCGCATCCCATGCTGCTCGCACACTTTGGAAACACGAAACACTCGCTCAGGCATAACAAACGGCACACTTACATCAGCGCAATGCAGAATCTGCATAACCTCCTGCAGTTTACCATGATAACCAAAAACGTAAACCACACCATGCCTAAGCCGCTTCTCAACCATAGAAACCAGCAGCTCCCTCACATCAACCTTGAACGCGCGCCTAAACGACGGACTCCCATAAGTCGACTCCACCACAAGCACGTCACAATCCACCAAAGGTTCTGTGCCGTCAACCCTGAAATCCCCAGTGTAAGCAACCTTGCCGCCGCCCGCAGCCTCAACCACCACCTGAGCCGCCCCCAAAATGTGATCCGCCTTAACAAGCGTAACCCGCTCATCACCGTACTCAACTGGCTCCCCGTAATCCAAAAGCTTCACCGAACCATCATCAAGCGGCAGCGAACCATTCACAACCCCAGCAAGGTCCCTGGTAGCTTTAGTCATCAAAACCCTCTTGCCGCTCCTCAAACTCTGCCTTAAACCAACCAAATGATCCGCATGCGCATGCGTAACCACACGCAAAGGCATAGCCTCATCAAAAGCGTCACAAGCAACCGAATCACCCAACAAAACCGCACCCCGCTCAGTCACAGAAGCCTTTCCTGACAAACATTTCCCTCCCAACCTAAGAAGTCCGCGGCGCAAGCCACTCAATAAGCTGCCTTGGATCTCCACATTCAATTGTAACTCTTATTGGACCCAGCGGTGACTCCGCAACTTCCGCCGAGAAAGAAACGTGACCAGCAAAAGCCACCTGCTTGTTAAGACAAAACCTGATAGTGTTCCCTCTTAATCCTCCAAAAAGCGCCTTTCTCGCAGCATCCCGAATGCGGTCTACACGAAGCAAATCACGAAATCTAACAAGCGCCTCTTGCCCTTTCATCTCAGCCCTCAAAACGCTTCCCTGATAAGACGCCGCAATCTCCGTGGGTAAATTGCCGAAAAGGTTCGCCACAGCCTTTTTCACCTTTTCTTCGCTTTCCGTGAGGTTGACGTCGGTTTCAACGCAAATTGCTACTTCTTCCATTTTTCTTCAATAACCCTAAGGATTTTATGCACTTTAGCTTTTGTATACTCTTTTTTATCTTCGTTTATTATTAAATGCTCAGCCACAGCAATAACGTTCCCTAAGCCTACACTGAGTTCCCGCATGTCACGTTCACGGAAAAGTTCCCATCCATCTGGGTCATCGCTTCGGCGGCGGCTGTAGAGACGATTAAACCGCGTTTCTGGCGAAGCATGCACCGCTATAAGGCTGAATTTGGAAAAATGCGCTTTGAAAGCGTCAACTTCGCTTGGGCTCCTCAAGCCGTCCACAATCACTTTTCCGCTTTTCTGCTGCTCTATCCTTGGAATGCACTTGTCAGCTACTATGCTGTTTCCGCCTTTTTCCCTCAACTCAAGCATCACTTTTCCAATGTTTTCAGGGGTCGGTTTCAACCCGCGCTTCTGCGTCTCCTCTCGTATCACGTCGCCCATAACAACTACCGCATAGCCCTCCGCGCGAGCGGTTTCCACCACCAGAGATTTCCCAGACCCCGGCATCCCAGCTAAACCAACAACGATTTTGTCAGCGTTCATGTTGCACCCTTTTTTATTCTTACAATAGCAGCATTTAAAATTAAAAAGCATTTATGAAAGGAAAATGTAAAAGTAACCGAGGAGTACAGAATGTCCGATTCCATAAGAAGTTTCTTGGCTTTCGACATAGAAAGCGACACTGTTTTAAACAGGCTTGCGGCTGCGCAGAAACTTTTAGTTCAGACGGGCGCAGACCTGAAACTTGTAGAACCGCAGAACATCCACGTTACAGTCCGCTTTCTCGGAAACATCACACCAGCAATGGCTGAAAAGATATTTGAAGAAATGAAGAAAATCCAGTTTGCCCCATTTAACGTGAAAATTAAAGGTTTAGGCGCCTTTCCCGACCCCCGCTACCCACGGGTCGTTTGGGCTGGAATAACCGACGGCGCAGACCAGTTGAAAAACGTCTTCAGCCAGCTGGAACCTCGCCTGCGCGGTTTAGGCTTCACTCCCGACCCTAAAGGGTTCAGTCCACACTTGACAATCGCCCGCGTCAGGTCAGGAAGAAACAAACAGCAATTAGCCGAGTTCATAACCGAAAACGCAAACTACGAATTCGGCACCATAAACGCAAAGTGCCTGCGACTCAAAAAGAGCGACCTAACACTCAGAGGGCCAGTTTACTCAACGCTTAAAGAGTTCTGTCCCCAACCATAAGGTATCAGCCATGCAGAAAGAAATAAACAAAGTATGCGAAAAAATCTTGGGAAAAATCACGCCTACCCAAGCGGACAGAGCAAAAATAACAGCTTTAGCCGAGGAATTACAGCGAAAAGTAGCTCTCGCCTGCCAAGAACAAGGCGCAAAAGCCACCGTAAGGGTTGAAGGCTCAGTCGCAAAAGACACTTGGCTGAGAGAAGAACCTGACGTTGACATATTCATGCGCTTACCAACCACGTTGCCTCGCAGGTCTCTTGGCGAAATCAGCCTGAAAATCGCGCGAAAAGCCACTGAAGGCTCCAAGCAGGTTGAACGGTTCGCGGAGCACCCGTACTTGGAGGCATTCGCCGGCGGTGTCAGATTGAACATAGTTCCATGCTACGACGTGAAACGCGGCGAATGGTTGAGCGCCACAGACCGCACGCCCTTCCACACGGACTACGTGAAAAAACGCCTGAACGAAGGCTTACGCGGCGAAGTACGGCTGCTCAAAAGGTTCCTGCAAGGCGTCAACGCCTACGGGGCTGAAATAAAAACAGGTGGCTTCAGCGGTTATCTCTGCGAGCTTTTAATCTTGCATTACAAATCTTTCCCCGAAACTTTACGTGCCTTTGCAGGGTACACACAACGAATAGCCATAGACATTGAGGGCTACTATGCAGGCAGGGAGAAAGAGCTTGAACTTCTCTTCTCAGAACCCTTAGTTGTAGTGGACCCAGTGGATAAAGGACGGAACGTTGCTTCCGCTGTCCAGCCGCAGAAACTCTACACGCTCGTTGGCGCAGCCAGAGCCTTCCTCAAAACGCCCAGTACCACGT
This sequence comes from uncultured Candidatus Bathyarchaeia archaeon, assembly GCA_964620515.1. GTDB lineage: Archaea > Thermoproteota > Bathyarchaeia > Bathyarchaeales > Bathycorpusculaceae > CAZUHG01. Next base: position 13,454 of record CAZUHG010000030.1, on the reverse strand, counting down.
TCTTTTACCCGCCGAAAACTGAAGCTCTCTCAGCAGAAAACTTGAGGAGCGTGCTGGAAAACCGCGGTGCTTCCCTCATATTTCTGACGCTTGGCAAAATAGAAACGGTTCCCGACGTTTTATGGGGACAACTGTACAGGACGCAACGGTCTTTGCGGAAACTGGCTGAGCTTAACGACTTCAAAGTCCTCAGAGACGCTGTTTGGAGCAACGAAAAAACGCTTAACGTGTTTGTTTTTGAGCTTGAACATCAAAAGTTGCCGAACATCAAAAAACATGTTGGTCCACCGCTTGAGCGAAAAGCAGAATGCGAGAAATTCCTAGCAAAATATGCCGATAATGAAAACGTGATTTCTGGACCCTACATTGAAGACAGCCGCTGGATGGTTGAGCTACCCCGCAAAACCACCGATGCAGTTGCGCTCTTACGTGAGAAACTTGCGGACGGAGGCAAAAGCGTTGGCGTTGCTGAGTTGATTGCGAAATCAATCCAAAACGACCTTAAAGTGCTTGTTAACGGCGAAATACTTGAAACTTATGAAGCTAATCAGGACTTTGCTGGGTTCTTAACTGATTTCCTCTCTGGCAAACCTTTTTGGTTAAAAGCCCATTAAGCCCAAAATTACGAGCACTATTCCCACTATCAGGCAATAAATGAAGAACAGGTAGAATTTTTTTGCCGCCAAAGTCTTCCAAAGCAGTTTTAAGGCTAAAAAGCTGACTGCGACAGCTACCGCAAGCGAAGCAGCAATTTCCAGTGCACCGATGCCTGCGAGAGAAAACGCGCCCTGCTCCTGATAGAGAGTGAAGCCCAACGCTCCAATAACGGCTGGAATAGAAAGCAGAAAAGAGAACTTGAAAGCTACTTCTCTCTTTATTCCCAGTAAAAGCGCAACTGCGATGGTTAAGCCGCTTCGTGAAATGCTTGGAATAATCGATATGCCCTGCATGACGCCAATCAAGAATGCTTCGGGGTAGCTTATGCTGCTTTTTCGCTCGCCACCAAATTTTGAAGTGAAGAGCACTATGCCGCCAGCGATGAATCCTGCGCCTAAAAGCAGTAGACTACTAAAGTAGCTGTCTAACTCATTGCCGACTAGTACTGCTATAAGCGCCGTAGGAACCATGCCGATAACAATTGGTACGATTAGTTTGCCGTCTTCCGATTGAAACGTTCTATGCCAAAGCGCCAACAGAACATTTTTCACGGCACCTCTAAAATAGATTAGCGTTACAAGCAGCGTTCCCACATGCAAGACTACATCGAACAGCAGGGGCACGCTTAAGCCAAAGAAGTGCTGAGCAACGCGCAGATGACCTGTGCTTGAAATGGGCAACCATTCTGTTGTGCCTTGAATAAAGCCTAAGATTATGGATTGCAGCAAGTCCATTGTAGTGTCGCTGTTAGTGGTTGTGGGCTTTGCTATTTAAGTTAACCGTGACGCCTGCATGCTATTGCGTTACGGAATGGTACCAGCTGATTATGTACTCGGGCAACTTCAGTCCTCTTTGACCCAGCCTTTCAGCTAACTTAACAGGCAGTGGGCTTAAAACGTAAGCTGCTCTCGTGTAAAACCGCCGTGGCGCGCCTGGTTTTACGTCTTCCTCCAAGAGGATCTTCACGTCTGCTTTCTTAGCCAAGGTTGAATTTGGTGAGCCAGTTATCGCCAACACGGTGCCGTTAAACTTTTTCATTACGTCCGCCCAAAGGTTGACGAGTTTGCTTTCGCCAGTGTAGGATAACAGGATTTCAAGGTCTCCCGCCCTCGGGTGAGGTGTGTTAACACCTCTGGTCACGTACACGTTGTCGCCCAAGAAACTTTTAATGTGAAAGAGTCTGACGGCTGTCATTTTGGAAATTTCGTTTGCGGTTCCTCTTCCCCCTAGAAACACGTTGGTCCGCTTTTCCAAAATGTCAACAAGCTGCGTGTATGTTCCAGACTCCACGTTAGCGTCTATAATAGCACCTATCTTTTCAAACTCCTCTTTGCAGAGTTTAAACACGTCCTCCACTTCCAAGTTTCTAAAAATTGCTTCAATCATCATGCATAGAAGCAGAAGCGTGCCCAACTCGAACACGTCACCCATCATGCCCATCTCGCTGTACTCAAATGAAGGCTTGGACTTACCCCGACCCTTAACATAAACCACATGACCATGTTGGCTAGTGATTTGAGCTAACGGTGACTCCAAAGCGGACGTTATAAGCCCCATTGTAAACTTGGAGGTTTTCTTTTCTTCAATGTACCGTGCCAAGTCCTGTGCCATCGCTAATGGGTCATCTGAATAGCCACTACCAGAATTAATTAAGAGCAGGATCTTCTTGTAGCGTCGTTCAAGATCAGCCGCCGCATCATACATGCTTTTACCTGGAAACCCCGGGTCATCGGGAGTTAATACTACTTTGTTTCTCCAACCTACTTGACTGAGGGCGATTTGGCTCATAGCCGCGTTTAGTGAATGAAGTGATCTTCCTGATCCTGAGCAGACAACACAGTCAGCGGCTTTCAGGGCTTCATATAAGGGTGAAAGATTATTTCGTCTGATACTGAGGATGTTGTCTCGGATTTTGTTGACGTATCCCATACTGCTAATTTTGCTTTTGATGTGAACGGCACCTAAGTCAACAAGATTCAGATACTCTATATTATTCTTGTGCTTCCAAGTTGGTTCCTCCTTGAGTTGTGTGCTCAATCAGCATTGTTGGAAGCAGATAAATGGCGCATTTTTGGATGGAGAATGCATAAGCGATTTTGACGTAATTGATAAGTATTTATATCGAATGGGACTATTCAAGCAAGAATAAAGTGAAAGCGTATGTTGTCTCAGATTGGGCTTGAAAAATTCGAGTTTCTTAGAAAAATGGCGCTGGAAATGGGTGCTGTTGACGCAAAAATCATTACAGCAGATAAAATCAGTGTTGAGGAAAGGGTTGTGCTCAAGTGCAGGGTCGGCTGCACCCACTACGGGAAAACGTTAGCTTGCCCGCCATACACGCCCACGGCTGAGAAATTTCGAAAAATCGTCAGCGAGTACAGTTACGCATTGTTCATGAAGTTTAAATCACATGCAAAGGCTGATGCAAAGTTAGCGAAACACCTTTCAAAAGCTGAGACCGACCCAACCGTTCCGCAAGACATTAAAGAAAAAATGCAGAGGTTCTGGACTGCCTGGAAGGATGATAAGGTAAAAATGCTCTCGGTAGTGCTTGATCTTGAAAAGGCGGCTATGAGTAAAGGCTACCCTCTAGTGATAGGGTTTGTCTCGGGGTATTGCCAGTTGTGTGAAAAATGCACTTTAGATAGAAACACCTGCGTTAACCCTACAAAGGTGCGGTACTCAGAAGAAGGCGTCGGCGTGAACGTTCAAGCAACGGCGAAGAACGCTGGCATCAAATTTACTTATCCGTTCGATAAAAACCCAGAGTCTTTCGCGTTAATCCTCATAGACTGACTTGAACATTGGTGTGTTGCATGAAGCTTTTGCTTGACGAAATGTACGCGGGTTTAAAAGAATATTTTGAGACGTTGGGTTACGAGGTTTTAACGGCTCAGGAAGCAGGTTTGAAAGCCGCGAAAGACAAGGACGTTGTAGAATACGCGGGCAAACATGGCTTAATTCTTGTGACTCAAGACCAGAAGTCTGCTGAACTGGCAGAACTCATGAGCGTTAAATACGTCATGATTTCTAATGCGATGATTGCCAAAATCGCGGATGCAAAGATAAAAGAGAAATTCCGTTAAACATGAGCCGAACAGGGAAACGGCTTAAAAGGAAAAGCGATTCCGCTTATCTTAATTTGATGGTAACTGCTGTGGAGCGTATTTTTTATACACCCATATGGGGACAGGCTTCGCTGCTCTTGATTTGACTATGGTTATTCTAGTCTTGCTAGGGTCTACCATTAGTGCCCGTTCATGCCAATTCTTCACTGCACACCCTTTTCTGCGAAAGAATCTCATCGAAGCCTTCTCCGGTACAACGCCAGTTCGCTTCAAAGCTTAAAAAGCATATTTTCAGAAACGAAATATGTCATAAAAACAAGTTACTTAGACGTTTATGTTCTTCAAGTAAGTGTTCCAGAGATAAGAAGCTGCATAGCCCGCCACTGCTCCAGTAACAGGACCCATAAAAGCCACCAGCATATCCATTGCTGGACTCCACAGAATCAATTGGGGAAAAACTGTAGATGCGTAGTAGGTTAGAAAACCTATAAGCAAAGTGCTCACAGCCATTGCAGCCATCAGCCTGTTGCGGCTAACGCCTTCAGTTGTGGCGTTGACTCTGAAAAGGTACAAGAAAGCATCCACCAGAAAGCCGTATAGAAGAGCGTAGACTAGGGAGAATGGAAGTAGTGAAGGGCGCCACAAGCCTGTAAGCGCGCCACCAACAGCGCCTGCGTATGTGGCACCAACTTTTTTTATGAACAGCGAGCTTAGGGCTAGTAGAACAGCGTCCACCGCAATCAACATTTTATCGATTGGAGGCGGCACGAAAAGCCTAGTTACAAATATTATTGAGCCAAAAAGTGCAGCAATGAACAATCGCGTAATCTTCTGCACAGAGACGCCTCTTTTTCAAAGTAATGTTGCGGTTCAATTTAAAAAAGCTTGACATAAAAACGCAAAATGGACAACGCTGAAGGCTAATTTGAAGTGTAAAAAGGCAGATTCTATTTTTAACGGAAGATATAAATTGGCAATCTACACTAGAGAGTAAATGTTTTAGTATTTGACTCATAGGTGTTTAAGGGGAAAAAGATGAGCACTCACGCAGAAGATTTGAAACTTCGCTTGATGACAATCGAGCTTTTGCGAACTGCAAAGTATAAACGAAATATTACATACCGCGAGTTAGCCTCCAAAACAGGCTTGCCCGTTACAGTCCTCAGCAGATACGCGAAAGGGCATGTTTTGCCCAACACGACAAGAGCTAAACAACTGTGGCGAGTGTTGACAAAAATTGTCGGTCTAGAAGTGGAGCTGCGAAGCAGAATAAAATTCGACGAAACAGGATACTTCGACAACACTGAAATCGTAGGCGACTACAACATTTTACAGCAAGCCGCAAACCACGCCTTGGCAAACTTCGCTGGAAAACGCGTGACTAAAATTTTAACAGCGGCTGTTGACGGAATCCCCTTGGCTACGATGGTTGCCAACTCCCTCGGAGTCAACCTTATCGTGGCAAAAAGAAACAAAGAAGTCGGCGTTAAAGCCTTTCTGGACGAAACTTACATTCTGGGAAAAGATTCAGGCGTGACTGTGACTCTTTTCATTCCGAAAGACGCCATCAAAAAGCGCGACAGCGTTTTGGTGGTGGATGACATGATTAAAAGCGGAGAAACCCAAGAAGCATTGGTTAACCTTGTCAAAAAGGCGAAAGCTGAAATTTCAGGTGTTTTCTCGCTTATTGCTGTTGGCGACGAATGGAAGAAAAGACTCAAATTAGGCAGCGGTTCCCCAGTCGAAGTCGTAACTTACCTGAAGTCACCCTTAGAATGAGAAAATCATGCGTAAACTACAAGTAACTTTTTCTTCAAAACAATTGGTGAGGCTGCTTAAATGCGAACCATAGCATGGCAAAACGGAACTGTCATCACGATAGACCAAACCAGACTGCCCCACGAAGCAGTAACCTTGAAAATCAAAACAGTTGAAGAAATGGCTGAAGCCATAAAAAACCTTAGAGTTAGAGGTGCCCCATTACTCGGCGCAGCCGCTGCATTCGGTTTAGCCTTGGTGGCTTGCAACTCAAAAGCAGGTTGCGTATCGGAGTTACTGGCGGAACTGGAAGCTGCAGCGAACATCCTTAAAGGCACGAGACCGACAGCCGTGAACCTCTTTTGGGCGGCAGACAGAGTTTTGGGCAAAGCCCGCGATTTTTCTGGAACCGTTGAGGAATTGAAGGCGCTGGTGGTTCGAGAGTCTCAGAAAATTGCGGATGAGGATGCAGAGGCGAATCGGGCTATGGGTGAAAACGGAGCGGCGCTGATCAACGATGGTGACGTTGTATTGACGCACTGTAACGCAGGCGAGTTAGCCACAGTTGAGTACGGCACTGCGTTAGGCGTGATACGTGCAGCTTGGAAGCAGGGAAAAAAGATCAAAGTCATAGCTACAGAAACGCGCCCGTTACTGCAAGGCGCCAGACTTACGGCTTACGAGCTTAAACGCGACGGGATACCGGTTACGCTGATTACGGATAACATGGTTGGCTATGTAATGCACAAGCGCTTGGTCAACAAGGTTATTGTTGGTGCCGACCGCATAGTGCAAGATGCAGTGGTTAACAAAATTGGCACGTTCACCGTGGCGGTGTTAGCCCATGAGCATGGCGTGCCGTTTTACGTGGCAGCACCGAAATCCACTTTCGATCTAACTCGCAAAGCAGTAGACGTTGTCATCGAAGAAAGAAAACCCACGGAAGTTACACATTACGGCGCTGAGCATGTTGCCGCTGAAGGCGTAGGTGTGCTTAATCCAGCGTTTGACATTACGCCGCTGAAGTACGTGACGGCGATTATCCACGAGAGCGGAGTTTACTACAAAAAAGATTTCGCCAAGTTCAAAACTAACATCCCAGCATAGGCAAATGTGACAGGCTACGTTATACATGATAAGTCGCTTTATAATCAAGAGTGCTTAATCACAAATCCTATAAAGGCGCACAGCCGAAATCGGATTAGGGTGTGTTGCCATCCGAATTCCTAAGCGTTCCAAGAAAAGCGGTTTAGCTCCAGGAACCATAGTGCACACAGGCGAAAAAAGACACGAAGAGGTAAAGTTATCCGTAATTAATTATGATGAAGTTAATTTTCAGGAAAAAACGATCAATAGTATTGAGGAAGTTTTCTCTTTCAGAAGAGAACCCTCAATCACGTGGCTGAATGTAGATGGCGTTCACCAACCAGAAATTATAGAACAGGTTGGAAAGGGCTTTGGTCTGCATCCTCTTGTGGCTGAAGATATTGCGAGCACGGGACAGCGTCCCAAGATGGAGGATTTTGACGATTACATTTTTGTTGTTCTAAGAATGCTTATGTTTGACGAAAAAGAGAATGAAACAAAAACTGAACAGGTCAGCATACTTTTCGGGCGCGATTTTGTGGTCTCTTTTCAGGAAAAGGCGGATGGAGACGTTTTCGACCAGATCAGAGAGCGCCTTAGAAACAACAAAGGCAAAATAAGGAAAATGGGCGCGGATTACCTTGCTTACTCCTTGATAGACGCCATTGTTGATAACTACTTTGTGATCCTTGAGAAGCTTGGCGAGACAATTGAAGATGTCGAGGAAAAACTGGTTACGAATCCAACATCGGAAACTCTGCACAGGATTCATGATTTGAAGAGAGAAATGATTTTCCTGCGGAAATCTGTTTGGCCTTTAAGAGATGTTATCAACAGACTAGAAAGGTCAGAATCTGAATTAATCAACCCGTCCACTTGCGTTTATATGCGGGATGTTTATGACCACACGGTTCAGGTTATGGATTCAGTGGAAACGTTTCGGGATATGCTTTCGGGAATGCTGGACATTTATCTTTCAAGCATAAGCAACCGCATGAATGAAGTTATGAAAGTGTTAACAGTAATTTCCACAATCTTTATCCCGTTAACTTTCGTAGTGGGCCTCTACGGAATGAATTTCAGACACATGCCTGAAATTGAGCAGCCATGGGGCTACCCAGCGATTTTGATTTTAATGCTGGCAGTAGCAATGCTGATGATAGTTTACTTCAGAAGAAGAAAATGGCTGTAAGAGCTAAAACACTGTTGGCTGTTCTGCGTTTTGCTGGTTTCAACGTTATAGAAAGAGAAAAGTATAACGTGTAAGAGTTAACTAATCTAAAACGAAGCCCTAAGAGTTGATCACTGATGAGCGACAATAAAACAGGCAACAACGTTTCAGAACCTAAAACCACTGGGGTTCTTGGAAAAAAAGGCGTTGAAATATCCGAGAGGAGTAACATTGACGCGCTTTCCCAACGTGGATACGGCACAGCAGAAAACGACGTGTTCACACTCGCATTTTACGAGGCGCTCTACCTCATGAACAAGGAGTTGCTGGAGGTTAAAGACAAAAAGGGAAAGGAAGTAGATTTTCAAAGCCTCTTACAGTATTATGAGAAAGCGAACGAGAACGCATGGGTTAACTATCTGGTTTATCGGGACCTCCGCAGCAGAGGCTACGTGATTAGAGAAGGCTTCGGCACTGGAACCGACTTCCGCCTGTACGAGCGAGGCGCCTACGGCAAGGACGCCGCTTCCTACATGGTTTTAGGCACTCAGGAGGGTAAACCCTTACCCATAGACGACTTAACAAAAGCTCTGCGGCACTGCCAGAGCCAAAAGAAAGAGCTTATCCTAGCGGTGATGAACCGCAGAGGAGAAACAGTTTACTACTCAGTCGCGCAATTAACATTCAAGTAGCAAGGAGAAAAGCATTGCCAACCTTCCAAACTGTCCGCGGAATGCGCGATTTGCTGCCTGAAGAAGCGGAAACGCTGAACTTCGCAATCTGCAAAGCCAGAGAAACCGCACAACTTTACGGCTACAAAGAAGTCGTAACGCCCATAGTCGAACCATACGAACTGTTAAGCGCCAAGTCCGGCGAAGAAATCCGCTCGCGCATGTTCACCTTCAAAGACTTAGGCGACCGCACCGTGGCGCTGCGCCCAGAATTCACCGCTTCAATAGCGCGGCTAGCCACAACCACCTTGAAAACCGAGCCGAAACCGCTGCGGGTTTTCAGCGTGGGCAGCGTTTACCGGTATGATGAGCCTCAACGCGGGCGGTACCGCGAGTTTTGGCAATCAAACTTTGAATTAATAGGCTCAACCAATCCTGAAGCCGACGCAGAAGCGATACTTCTTACTAATAATCTTATGAAAGCCACTGGTTTGCGTGGCTACGCTTTCAAAATAGGGCATATAGGCGTGATACGGGGAATTCTAAGCCAAGAAAACGTGGAGGACAAAGTTCAAAACGCTGTTTTGCAGCGCATGGACAAGAAAGAGTACGCTGAAGCGTTCAAGCTTGTAGAACAGGAAAAATGCCGAACAGCCCTTCAAGGACTGTTAGAGTTGAAAGGTGACACGCCGTTTGAAACAGCTGAGAAAATACGAAAGTACGTTACGGGCTACGATAAGGCTGAAGCGGCAGCGGATAACCTGCTGGAGATTCTGCAATTTGCTACCGCAAGCGGATGCCCAGTTGAAACAGTAGAGCCCGCGTTCGCTAGAGGACTTGAATATTACACGGGCATGATTTTTGAGGTAACTGTGCCCGGGCTGGACATAGCCTTAGGCGGCGGAGGACGCTACGACAGGCTCATTGAAGTTTTCGGAGGCGAACCGACGCCAGCCGTGGGCGTGGCACATGGCTTAGACCGCATAGTCTTAGCAATGCAAACGCAGAAAACTGCCTTGTCAACGCGGCTAGAGAAAACCGCCGTGGTTATCCCCGTGAAGCAAGAGCTGAAAGCTGAAGCGCTGAAAATTGCTCAAATGCTCAGAGAAGCAGGCGTGTCGGTGGAGTTTGAGGTTATGGGGCGGAAAATGGCTAAGGCTTTGGAAGACGCTGACAAGCGAAAAGTGGATTACGCGGTGATAGTTGGCGAAAGAGAACTCAAAGAAGACGCAGTGGTGGTTCGAGATTTGGCGAAGCACGAGCAGACCACCGTGGAAATCGCCAAGTTGCCGGAGAAAATTAGAGGCTGAAACAAGCAGAAAAAGGGTTAGCCCTGAAAAACGGGCGTGGCTGTTTAGAGTCGTCTGATGTACCTGTTGACTTCCCACTCGGTCACTTGTGTTCGGTAGAGGTCCCATTCTTTGCGTTTTTCGCGCAGGAAGTTTTCGAAGGCTGTTTCGCCGAGGGTTTCGCGCATCAGTTTGCTGTTTTCCAGTTCGTCCACTGCTTCTTTCAGCGATTCAGGCAATGAAACTATACCTCTTTTCTTGCGTTCCTCGTAGCTCATTTCGTAAACGTTTAGCTCCACTGGTTTGCCTGGGTCGGTTTTTTTCTTGATGCCGTCTAATCCTGCTGCGAGTAGAACTGCGAACTGAAGGTACGGGTTTCCAGACGGGTCAGGGCAGCGAATTTCGCATCGGGCAGCAGCTTTTCTTCCTCCGAAGTTGGGGACTCTGATAAGGGGTGACCTGTTTTTGTGCGCCCACGCAAGGTACACTGGTGCTTCGAAACCGGGTACTAATCGTTTGTACGAGTTAGGCCACGAAGCAAGAACCGCGCACATTTCGCGTCCGTGGGCTAGTTGTCCACCTATGAAGTTCATGGCGGTTTCTGAGAGGTAGGCATCCTCTACACTGTCAGAGTAGAACAGGTTGTCGGTTGTGTCAGCGTTCCACAGGCTTTGGTGGGTGTGCATTCCTGAACCGTTGATGCCTGCGAAGGGCTTCGGCATGTAGGTAGCTATGTAACCGTTTTGCGCAGCTACGATTTTGGTGATCATTCTCATGGTTAATGTTCTATCAGCAGTGGTCAGTGCTTCATCGTATTTGAAGTCGATTTCGTTCTGTCCTAGGGCTACTTCGTGATGGGATATTTCGATTTCTATGCCGAACTGCTCGGCGGTGTCAGCTATTTCTCTCCTAATTGCTTCGGTGAGGTCGCCTGGGTGAAAATCGAAGTAACCAGCCAAATCTATCGGTGTGGGTAACTCGGAGTCGTTTTCTTTTACTATGAAAAATTCCTGTTCTGGAGCGCATATGTAAGTGAAACCTGCTTCTTTGGCTTTTGCTATTGCTCGTTCAAGGATGTATCGTGGGTCGCCTTCGAAGCGTTTGCCTTCAGGAGTGTAGATGTCGCATATTAGCCTGCACGATGATTTCTCTTTTGCTCGCCACGGCAAAACTGCGAAAGTTGTTGGGTCAGGGAACAAGACCATGTCTGATTCTTCGATTGGTCTGTAGCCTGTTATGGATGACCCGTCAAATGACTGTCCGTTTTCAAAAATAGCTTCGATGTTTTTGGAGGATACCGCCAAGTTTTTTATGATGCCGTTGATATCGCTGAATTGTAGCCTTACAAATTTTATTTCGTATTTTTTTATCTGTTTGACTGCTTGTTCCATGTTTTCTTTCCAAACTGCGTCTTTGAAATTTTTCATTTTTACACGTCCTCACATTAGTTTTGATCTTTTGGTTTTCATATGTTATGGAAACCACATTCTACGTGAACGTATATAAATTTATCGCTTTATTTAGTAGATAAACGTTTAAAAAATCTGCAAATCATTAAAATAATGTGTACCACGGTCTATATTGCATGTGGCAGGAGAAAAAACCGTGTGACAGAAATTTTACAAGCGACTAGCCCGCCTATAGACTTCTCTGCGCAGAAAATCGCCAACGTCTAAAATGTTTTTAACTGCAACCTCATTCTTTTTTGTCTCCTCGCTCAAGCCGTGAACTATTTTGCCAAAGCCCAAGCACTCGCCAAACTCGTTCATCACTAAGGTATGATCGCCTTTCTTCCGTGAACCGCGCGCAGTCAGCATTCCCCTTCGGAAGATGTCTCTGCCGCAAATAAACAGCCACGCTGCTTTCTTATCGACAACAACCTTGTTAGCGTCGCCCCTTGCAAGGATAGCTAACAAGTTAAAACTCGGAAAGAATTTGCCCTTCTTAACTTTCCCCAAATAAGTCCCCACATAATAGAAGTCTTTTCGGATGCACCCACGCAAATTTTTGTTAACAAGAAAATAGCGCCCACCTTTGTTCACTATAAACTCGGGATTTAAAGAAAGCTTGGCGCCGCACTGAACCGCAAAATTCTTTAACGCTTTCATCGCTTGCTCACCAGTTTTTTTAGTTTGCAAACGAAAAAGCCCTGAGTTTCAGCTGGCCAAATTCGCCTGCAACGCGCCACTGAGCCATCCAACTGGTTTCCGAAAACCTCAGTTAACCCTTTTTGGCCGTGGCAGTCAATCTCTTCGATTTGGAGGTCCAGATGCTTTATCGCCCAATCCATGTTAACTTCGTTTTCTTCAGGCTCCAGCGAACAGGTGGAGTAAACAATTTCCCCCTCACTGCTTAGGCACGCCGCTACTTCGGCTAAGATTTCTCTTTGCAGTTTCGCGTTCCGCTCCACGTCAGCCAGCGTTCTCCGCTCAAACCAGCGTCTATCTGCCGCAAAATTTCCAGAGCAAGGAGCATCCAAGAGAATCCCGTCGAACTTCAAGTTCAGCCGAGAAGCCTGCCTCGCATCAAGAAGATAAGTCACCGCGTTGCTAACGTGGCAGCGTTCTAGGTGATTTGACAAAGCAGCCAATCGCTGTTTTTTAACATCCAACGCCACTAACACGCCAGTGTTCTCCATCAAATCCGCCAACTGCACGGTTTTCCCACCTGGCGCGGCGCAAGCATCAAGAATAGTTCTGCCTTTCAAGTTGGTGAACAGCGTAGCGGGAATTTGGGCTGCGGTTTCCTGAATCGAATATAACCCCAATAGGTATTCGGCGGTGGCGCCTACGGAAACTTTTGAACCGCGAACCCAGTAGCCCGTTTCTAGGAAAGGAATTTTCTCAAACTGAACGCCTATGGCTTGCAGTCTTTCTTGAATGTTTTTCCCCTTAACGTTGGTAACGTTTAGTCTGATTGCCTGTCTGGGTTTAGCATCTTCAAATTTCCAGCCTAACCGCGAATAACGCTCTACAAAAAATTCCTTGCCAGACATCAACCGTAGGATATCTGAACCGCGAATAAAAACTTTTCAAGACACACCCCCAGAAAGACGCTGACGCAAACAGTTTTGGCTATTTCTTTTAGTGAAATAGATCAGCAAGACCAAGCTCACGACGATTACTGTCACTATGATTGCTGCGACTGTTGGTGTTTGGTAGGGCGTCGGTTGTTCCCCACCAGTTATTGGTAGCGTCAACGTTGCCTGCGGTGTCCTGCAAGTAGAGGCTGCATTGATCGCTGTTTTGGATGTTGTTATAGTTAATCGTTGCTGATGAATAATGGGGGGGTTAGTTGCAGGAAACCTATAGGGGGAGATCGCTATTGGCGCTTTCCGCAGCCATTATCATTTTGAAAAACCAGCAAAGCAAAGAAAAAACCACATGAAACAGTCAGCAAAGATTTTAGTGTGTAGTATCTATAGAAGTAGCCAAGGGCGAGAAGCGGGATGGCACAGAAAAGTTTACTTGAATACTCACCAGCGCAGAAAAAACCCTCGAAAGAAGAGAAGCCAAAAGCAGAGGTGCCTCCCGCCACCGAAACCAGCCCTGAAACTGCAAAAAATGGAAAAGGAAAAAAACGCCGCGCTTTTCCTCCAGTGGCACCTGAAAATCTGCCGCCGTCATACTTTGTTTCCGCAACCTACGACGGTCGCTCAAGAAAAGCGTTGATCAAACTGTACGAGCCGACAAGCGGCCAAATCAATTTTTGTTATGATAACACAGGGCACAAGCCCAACTGCCTCACTAACCTA
>CAZUHG010000029.1:0-18414 GCA_964620515.1 uncultured Candidatus Bathyarchaeia archaeon | reverse complement strand
GTTTCAGCCTCGTTTAGTCAAGAAACCTTGATAAAAACGCTTTTTACAGCCAAAAAACCCAGCATTAAGCAGGGATAGCGAGTGAAGAAGCAAACTTGTGCGGCAGCTTTGGTTTCGGCGCTGTTGATTTCAGTGTTGGTTGGTTCTTTTTTTGTTAATCTAGCTGCTGCAAACGCGGTATGGTTATATGACCCACTGAGTCCGCCACCTGCCCCTATTGTGGAAGTGATTAAGCTGGATACGGACAAGCTTACCGTAACGTTTTCAGTACGAAAAGCAGGGTCGTGGATAACCCCTTTTGGATCGTATCCTGAACGGATTGGGTACTCTATTTCTTCAGAAGTTCTTGTTGATGGAAAACTATGGAGCGCGCATGGCGAGAGTACACGACCTACCACGGTATCCCTTGAAGGACTCAGTAATGGCTGGCACACTGTGCAGGTCATTGCAACCGCCGAAGACGAAGGTTGTAGCTCGGGGAGTTCTTCTGGCGTAATCAAGTTCCAAGTCGGTAGCCCTCCGCCAAGCGTCCAGATCCAGTCACTGAAAAACACGACCTTCAACGAGGGTGACTTCCAGTTTGCCCTTCGAGTTGATGGGCGCACACTGTCGTGGGTGGGCTACAGTTTAGATGGAAAAGAAAACATGACCGTTAACCAAGAAGTCTTGGTTCTAAGTTCTTTAGCTTCCTATGATAAAGTTTGGAAGGGAAACCTAACGGTTACGGGTTTATCTAGCGGTTCGCACAGTCTCGTCGTTTACGCAAAAGATGAGGCGGGTAACACTGGGGCATCCGCCACCACGGAGTTTACGGTTGCCAAAGAAACACAAGCAGCGACTTTCCCAACCACATGGATCGCCACAGCCATAATCGCTTCAGCCACAATCGTCACTTTCGGGTTTTTGGCGTACTTCCTAAAACGCAAAAAGAGAAGTGCAGCATGAAAAGAGCTTTTGCTGTTTCTTTGATTCTATCGTTGCTGATTTCAGCGTTAGCTGGAACCCTAATAATCAACTTTGCAACTGCAGATCCTGTCTACGTTTTGCCTCCGCCAATAATCAGCGTAACTTCGCCAGTGGACAACAAAACGTACAACATTAACACTATCACCTTGATTTTTGCTATTCCGACAATGGATGACTGGGGTTCAATGGAAATCAGTCAGGTTCAATATTCTTTAGATGGAAAAACTCAGCCAGTTGAAGGATACATTTCGCCTGACCCTTTTTCGGTTACTCTACCAAAACTAACTGAGGGAACACATATCTTACACGTCTCCGCATCAGTCAGTTTTACTCCGATTAACAATCATATTGAGGCTCCGTGGAATACACTTTATTCCAGTCCAATTCGCTTTACGGTCGATACCATTGTTCCACGCGTTTCAATTTTGTCAACTCAAGGCACAGCCTACACTGCGGCAGCAGTTTCATTCAACTTCACTGTCAATGAAGCGGCTTCATGGCTCGGCTACAGCTTGGACGGAAAAAACGTAGTCGCGGTCACCTCTGAGGTTACCAAATGGTCTGACGGCACCTACCGATTGGTGCTAAGCGATTTGCCTGCTGGCGCGCACAGCTTAACGGTTTACGCGGATGACTTGGCTGGAAACAGAGGCGCATCCGAACCCTTCAGCTTTACCGTAGCCGCGGAAGAGCAGCCTGAAACAGAACAAACAGAATCCGAACAGCCTTTCTCAACAGCGTTTATCGCGGTAGCTTTAGCCTCTGTGGTGGCAATCTGCGTCTTGACAGGATTTCTGCTTTACTTCAAAAAGTTCAGACCCAAAAATATCGTGAGACAAAATGAGGAATAAGGCTTCTTAATTGTTTAGCCGTAGAATTGTGGTCTTTTGGAAAGGTTCAGCGGCAAAGGAAGAGGCTTGAAAGGCTTGCCTTCGAGGTTACCCGCAATTTTCGCTATCAGCTCATCCAGCTTCAGGTTTTGCACTTTGCCATGCGCTTCTCTATCTCTGACTGAAAGAACCCCTGAGTCCAGTTCCCTCTGTCCCACAACGATAATGTAAGGAACCCACTCCATTTCCGCCTCGCGGATTTTCTTCTGCAAAGTGGATGTGCGGTCATCAATGTCCACGCGTATGCAGTGCGCCGCTATCTCCTTGGCGATTTCCTCGACTTTTCCTGTGAAACTGTCAGATATAGGTATCAGCCGCACTTGGGTGGGCGAAAGCCACAAGGGAAGCATAGGCAATTTGCCGTTCAGCTGCTCTCTGTAAGCTTTTTCCAACAAAGCGTAAACACATCTCTCAATAGCACCACTCGGAGAACAGTGCAAAATCAGCGGATTCTGTTTCTCGCCTTTCTCGTCAACGTAAGTTATCTCGTACCTTTTCGCGTTTTCAACATCTATCTGATCAGTGGAAAGCGCCGCTGCCTTATCCTGATTGTCCACGAAGTTAGCGTCCCATTTCAGCGTGAAATAGAAGAAACGCTCTGTCCAAACCTCAGCCAAAAGCGGCTTGCCGAAGATTTTAGCTAAATCTGCGATGAACTCTTTGTTTTCGTTGTAGAAGCCCTTTGTGAACCGCAACGCAATTTCGTAATCGTCCTTTGACAAACCAATGCTGCCTAAAACGCTTATGCACAGGTTTAAGCGGGTTTTGAACTCCTTTTTCGCCTGTTCCAAATCAGTGCAGAAAGCGTGGCAGTCAGGCATGGTGAATGCGCGTAGACGCCTTAAGCCGCAGACCTCGCCGCTTTTTTCGCGCCTGAAACTGTAGCGCGTTAACTCGTAAAGTTTCAGCGGCATCTGCCTGTAAGAGAACTGGGCATCATGAACCATCAAGAACTGCCCGAAACACGCAGCAAACCTGAGGAAAAGATCTTTGTCTTCCGTCTTTAACAGGTACTGCCGAGCGGGAAAACGGTTCAGGTAATCCGCTAGGCTGGGATGATTAAAATCGTACATGACTGGAGTTTCAACTTCCATGGCGCCGTAAGCAATCATCTCAGAAGTCACGAACTGCTCCAGCAGAGACTTGATCAAGCGACCTTTTGGGTACCAGCGAATGTTGCCCGGGTCGCTTCCTTGCTCGTAATCTGCGATTTCCAGTCGTTTCATCAAGGGCACATGCGGAGGCATCTGCGTAACTGCTCGACTCTTCTTAATCTCGTACTGAGAGAACTTTTGCAGGTTTGTGTGCCCTTTGAAACTGAACTCTTCAATCGGCACCAGCGAGCCGTCAGTTTGGAGAATATGCCAGAAAGACTTGAGCGTATCTTCAGCTTTCAGCGCAGCGGAGACGGGTTCTTCTTTTTTGGCGCCTTCAGCTTTCGCTTCTACTACAACTGGTGCTGCCGTGTAAGCGCGTGCCTGCTCAGCAAGTGGATGACCTTTGATTGAGATTGTAAATTGCTTGTTCCAGCCGAATGGAGCGCGGTACGTTTCAATGCCTTTCTGTTTTGCATAGGCTTCCATGTCTTTTATGAGTTTCAGCGCTTCAGAAGGCTTTGACAGGTTGCTGCTCAAGTGCGCGAAAGGATAAATCAAGATGCGGTTAACTTTGAGGTTTTGAAGGAACATTTGCACGTCGTCTACGGCTTTCTTTGCCGTGGCTGCGTTGTCGCCTTCCTCGATGGCGGTGAACAACACCACGACTTCTTCGAGGCGGTTCTCTTCCTTTGCTGCTTCCTCAGCTATGCTGATTTCCTTCTTAACTGGCTTGTAAACAATGTAGTTAGAGTGTAACTGGAGTATTCGCATGGTGCCTCACCCTTAAGTGCCGTAACGCCACTTATCAACAGTCTTATCCTTTTTAGTTTTCTTCTTAAACTCCTTGTAATGCTCCTTGCAAACGTAAACACGTTTTTCGTCGCTGCCAACGTTCAAGCCCGCAGACTTGGCTTTTCCAGTTGACAGTGAACGGACAGCTTCCTTGCTGCAGCCAGACACGCTGCATTTGACTCCTTTATCTATGCGTCCCAACGGTTCATGCCCTCACACACGGTTTTACGCAGTACAATATGCGTTATTGCTTAATTTCTTTTTCATAGATAGATTGAGCTCTTTGATAAATCTCTTCTTTTTCTCCGAAAAATGTAGGTCCAATGCCTTCGAGAACCAAGGAAGAGGCGGCGGAGCCCACGCAAGCGCACCATAAAGAGTCTTTTTGGTGGATGTACTCGGTTAAGAAGCCGCCTATGAAAGCGTCCCCTGCGCCGGTGGGGTCAACAAGTACTCGGGAGTTACAGGCTGGAATGTTGTAGAGCGTTCCCATCACAGATAGCACAGCGCCTTTAGCGCCCAAAGTGACTATTACGGTGTCAACTCCAAAGTCATGAACAGCCTTTATCGCTGATTTCAGGTCGGAATGACCCGTCAACGTGCTGATTTCGCCCAGTGAAGATTTGTAAATGTTAATGAGGCTGAACAGGCGCTTGTCAACTGGAGCCCGCGACGTTACTTTTCCTGCTTTATCAAAGCGCCGCAGTAAACCTTGAGGGTCAAGAGATAAAATCTCCGCGCGACTCTTCAACTGCTCAACCACTTTGTAAGAAATTTCGCCCGCAATAGGCGCTATGTGAACAGCTGTGGCGTGCAGAGACTTTGGCAAGTTACTCAAACTGATGGGCGCAGCCTTGCTTTTCAACTTGAGCTTCCTGCCTGACAAGTCTTTGCTGTATTCGAGGTCAAAACGCGTGGTCTGCTCGTTCGCAAGCTTAGTAACACCTGAGAGGTCAATGCCTTCTTCTCTAAGCCACCACATGTAAGCCTCTGGAAAATCCCCGCCAACCTTGGAAATTATAGAAACCGTTGCACCCAAACGTTTTGTCACAAAAGAAACGTAAGTTACGGAACCACCCAAAACGACGAAAGGAGCAGAACGGCTCGGCAAACGAATAGAATCTATAGTGAAATGACCAACCGCTGCAACATCAGAATTTTGAAACGCCATCCGAACCCCTACGAAACGTAATGGAGTAACTGATATATTTCTCTTTCATGAAGCAACGGAAACGGCATAGAAGAAGAGCTTGACTAAACACTGAAAGTTTCTGAGGTCGTCTGCAACGGGTAATACTGGACAAGTATGTTACTTATTCACGTTTGGAGGAGCGGGTACGATTGCATTGGTTGACTGCACTATATAGAAAGGATAGCCTAATTGGTCATACTTCCCCTTTGCTCTTCTTATCGATGAAACAATTAGCTTGATTTTTAATTTAACCCCATTCTCCAAGTTGTAAACATTCCAATCTTCATTAAAAGGTTGGAACTCCACCTCTTCCGAGGCAATAGTATTCAACTCGCTGGGAGGAATAGGGGGAGTTGGTTTTCCCATGAGAGCAGCAGGACATTCCGAGACTACGACAATATTCTGAAAATTCAATTGAAGCTCTTGCGTGGGAGCTTTCTGAATTGGTTGCATTTCTTTTGGAACTCCAATTATCGGGGGTTCCTTAACCTTCATTATCTTAGGTCTCAGAATCTTGGTAAGCACAGCTCTCATTCTCAAAGTAACCCTGTGGCTTCCCTCAATCAACTCGTACTCGTTCCAATTTTCTTTCTCTATTTCAAATTTAACTTCATCAAAGTTTTTTATCAATTTTTATACACCTCTGAAATCAAAAGGGGATTAACAGTTCCGCATACTCCTTTGAAATCATCATCGAAAGTGGCTATTGCCTCGGCATTTACGGAATTAGCAAAAGCTAGGTGAAGCGCATCAGCTCCTTTCAAATAGTGCCATTTACCATCATACTTTCCTACTGAAGGTACGTCTCTCTCTATCATATTCTCGCAATCGGCAAAAACCGCGTGCTTTGTTGCCAAAGCGTCTGAGTCATACAACACAATTCCCATCTCATTTATGAATTGCTCCAATTTTGCTTTTACGGCTTGTATATCCGAAGATGTTACTGGTTTTTTTCTCTTTTTGCATAAGAGTCCTCTGGTTACAGCAAGATATTCAGCGATAGTAAAAGTCGTGACAATTCCCATGTATTTTCCCGTCTCTATATCCTTTAAAAATAAAGATGATTTGCGAGAAAGGAAGACTGATGGAGAATAAAAAAAGTGATAGATAAAAATCATCGTGTCAATGTATATTGCCTTAGGAGTCTGCCTTTCCAATCAGAGTTCATGCCTCTCTCTTTCAATCTCTTTCATATCTTCCTCACTGAGGTCTTTCAGCTCTGGAAAAGCATCTGACAAGCAACCCTTGAATCTATCAGTAGCTCCCTTCGATGCACGATGCCAAGGTTTTACAGGTTCAGGCAACTTAATTATTCGGTCATAAACTCCAGCGTGAGTGATCACCGAGGGATTCAAAAACTCAATTCTTGGCAAAAAGTCGCTGGTCACTGGTTGTTCATTGCGAGGATTGTTAGTACTCGGCTCTTGATGAAGAAGCTTCCTTGTGACGTTAACTTGAGCGTTGACCGACACTTCTTTTCCCCTACCTTCATTCTTAGAGAACAAATTTTATGCTTGTTATCTAAGAGTAAATATCTTTAATATTAATTTATCTTTCGGTGATTAAGAAAATTACAAAAGAAAATAGAACATATAACATTTTTCCATACTCTTTTTAAAGCAGCCTTCTCCAATAATTGGATTGGAGATGAGAAACAGATGCAAAAACGAAATATCTGTTTCTCTGGATTCAACTGGATAGAAATAACCATTAGCCGCGTCATGACTGAAGCAGCAGTATAGCCTTTGCCAAGTCGCCGTCACATTCTTCCAAGGCTTTTCGGGCTTCTTCCACGCTTTTGCCCGTCTGATCCGCCACAAGCTGCACGTCTGCCTCGGACACGACAGTTTTAGAAGCGCTGGGCGCGGTACGTTCAGCAGCTTTCTCCGTGGCTTTTCCGCCGATAACCTGAAAGATTTTTTGCCCCTGCATTTCAAGAATTGCCACTTCAGGCTGCTCTATAGTTATTTCTTTGCTGCTGGTTTTTATGATGACTTGTTCAACGTCAGCGACTGAGTCCATGTTCATGCCCATGCGCTGCATCATGCGCTTTTGTTCTCGAGGATTCATGCGTCTATGCATACTAAATCGCTTCCACCAAATATTCTGCAGTAGAGCTTCATATACTTAACTTTCCTTTGAGTATCCGCGCCTAACTTTGACGGCGACTCCAGTTTTGAAAGCTTTCATCTCGAGGGCGGAAAGCAGGGCGCGTCCAACCGCCAAAACGCAGTTATCCTCGTCGACTATGATGACTTCGTCTTTAGCGCGGACCTCATCATCAACCGTGACAACGTGCACGGCAAACACGTCTCCTCCGTCAGCAATAAACTCTGAAACGCCGTTTTGCACCGTGACGAAGCATTTGGCGGAACCGCGGTTTTCAGCCACGCGTTGGGCGGCGGTGATGCTTAGGGAAAACAAGCCATCAGTAGGGCGAAGGGTTCCAAGTCTTTTGCCATCTAAGTGTACGTAGCGTATTCTGCCAGTGGCTTTTGAGTACGTGATTTCCACGTTTTCTGGAAACAGCTTAACGCTTACGCCTTTTCCAAATTGGTAGTCAGCTATGCTTCTGATGCGGCTTAACGCGTTTTCCACCTATATTTCACCAGTGTTCAGCATTTTTGATTCGACAACTATAAACACTACCGTATAATAAAGACAGCGTAGGTGAAAAATCAGTGCGATGCGAAGTTTGCGGACGCAAAATCCACGGTGACCCAATCAGAGCCGTAATCGAAGGCGCCAAACTAACTGTATGCATTGAATGTTCGAAACATGGAAAAATAATCCTACGAGAAGAGATGGAGGCTGGGCAGAGAACTCCGAATAAATCGTTGACGCCTGTTGCTTTTGTTCAGAAAAAGCCTGCGCAAGCCCAAGTGGACATCACTCAAGAGATAGTGGAAGGTTACGATTCGAAGATTCGGCAGGCGCGAGAGAAACTGGGTCTTA
The DNA here is from genome assembly GCA_964620515.1 of uncultured Candidatus Bathyarchaeia archaeon. Taxonomy (GTDB): domain Archaea; phylum Thermoproteota; class Bathyarchaeia; order Bathyarchaeales; family Bathycorpusculaceae; genus CAZUHG01. Next base: position 10,522 of record CAZUHG010000029.1, on the reverse strand, counting down.
CCCATGAAGAACTTGGAAAGAAAATAAACGAGAAGGCATCTGTTTTAAGCAAACTTGAAACTGGAAAAATGACACCTAACAACCTCCTTGTCACAAAGCTTGAGCACGTTTTGAAAATCAAGCTGCTCGTTCCAATAAAGGAAGAAAAAATCTCACAGGGTTTTCCTAAATCGCCAAATCGGGAAACAACGTTAGGCGACCTGATACAGCTGAACAAGAAAGGCGAGGAGGAGCCCACAGAACGAAAGCCATCATAGTTCAACGACGACTAAACCGTGAAACATCAAGTTTAGAAGAGCTCAAGAAACTTGCGGAAGCCGCTGGATACACTGTTGTCGCAACGATGGAGCAGGTAAGAGAGCCTGATGCTCGTTACCAGATAGGCGCTGGAAAAGTGGAAGAACTCGCCACGCTTGTCAAGGAAACGGGTGCTGAAAAAATTTTGTTTGATAACCCATTGAAGTCGGTTCAATCCTACAATTTGGCAAAAGCCACGGGGGTAGAAGCCGTTGACCGCTTCAAGCTAATACTTGAAATCTTCACGAAAAGGGCTACAACTACGGAGGCAAAACTGCAGATTCAGCTGGCGACACTGCGGTATGAACTTGCTCATGCTAAAGCACGAGTAAGATTGACAAAGATGAAAGAGCAACCGGGATTTATGGGACTTGGAGCCTACGAAGCGGACGTTTATCATGACGCCGTACAAAGGCAAGTTCAAACTATCCAAGGAAAACTCCAGAAAATTCAGGAGAAACGTCTTTTGCATCGTGAAAGAAGAACTGAGCTGGGCTTTTTCGCCATTTCTTTAGCAGGATATACAAGTGCTGGGAAAAGTTCATTGTTTAACGCTTTGGCTGAAGAAACAGCGCGAGTTGGCAAGGCGCTGTTTACGACGCTTTCAACCACAACGCGGCTTGTGGAAATCTCGAAAAGACAGTTTCTTTTAACAGACACTGTTGGCTTTATAGATCGTTTGCCGTTAACGTTGATAGAGGCTTTTCATTCAACTCTTGAAGAAACCATCTACTCTGATCTCATATTATTAGTGCTGGACATAAGTGAACCCTTAGAGAAAATAGAGAAGAAAAACAGCGTCTGCTTGGAAACAATAGAGCGTATAGGCGCATCAGGTATACCAGTTATAACGGTGCTGAACAAAATCGACTTGTTAAGCGAGGCGGAAACTGGGCAAAAGTTTGAAGCGTTAAAAGCGAAAACAAAGAATCCAATTCTCATATCTGCACTGCACCAAACAAACCTTGAACTGTTGAGACAGGAAATACTGAAGAAACTTGAAGATTACGTTCAAGCGTCATTCTCTGTGCCGTTGACCAACGAAACCATGCCTTTCATGTCTTGGGTTCATGAAAGTGCAAATGTGCAGAAAGTAAACTTCATGAGCGACTCCGTGCAAGTCACTTTTGAGGCAAACCCGTTATTCGCTGAAAAAGTAAGAAAACGAGTTGAAGAACTCGATGGAAAATTTGGAACAATCTCCAAAACCCAATAGAAAGGAAAAGCCCATGCAGGAAATTGTTGTGCTGAGGTGGGGACACAGACCGCAACGGGATGCACGACTCACAACACACGTTGCCTTGACAGCGAGAGCATTAGGTGCTTCGGGATTCCTGCTTTCCGATATAGTGGATAAGAACCTTGGGGAAACTGTGGAGAAAGTTACAGAAAACTGGGGCGGTAATTTCTTTTTTGAAATGGGCAAAGCATGGAAAAGTGCCGTGAGGGACTGGAAAGCCAAAGGCGGATTGGTTGTTCATTTGACAGTATATGGTGAGAACATACAAACAAGCTCTGTTCTAGATAGAATTAGGCAGTCGGGAAAAGATGTGTTGGTGATTGTTGGAAGCCAGAAGGTCCCTAAAGAGTTTTTTTCGAACGATGTGTCTGATTTTAACGTGTCAATTGGAAATCAGCCGCATTCCGAGTGTGCCGCTCTTGCCGTCTTTTTGGACCGGTTCTTTGAGGGAAAAGAGTTAGCGAAGGGTTTTAAAAAAGCGAAAATAAAGGTAGTGCCTCAAGAAAGAGGGAAAAAAACAGTAGTTGAATGTTGATTTTGTCCAAAACGTGAATAAGAGATTTATTGCAGAAACACCATTAATTATGGAAAGGAAAGCAGAGCATGTTATCAACTATTGATGATGCAACGTTGATGAAAGTTGCAATGGCGATGGGTGAGGAAGAAGCTGTAAAGCTGATCGAGTTTATTAAAAATGTAGATGAAATAACAGATGATGAAATCGCTAGCAAAACAGGCATTCGACTGAATCTTGTCCGCAGAATACTCTACAAACTTTATGACCATTCTCTCGTAAGCTTGAGAAGAACTCGTGACCCCAAAACTGGATGGTTCATATTTCACTGGAAACTTCAGCCGAATCAACTTGAAGGCTTTATTCTGAGCCAGAAACGCAGAGTTCTTGAGAAACTGAATGTTCGGCTGGGATATGAAAAGAACCATGATTTTTATTGTTGTGATACTCCAGGATGCAAGCGAGTCCCGTTTGAAGATGCTGTAGAAATGGTTTTCCATTGTCCAACATGCGGCAAATCTCTGTCCCATTGTGAGAACGGAAAACTTGTTCTGAAATTATCAGAGAAAGTTGAACAGTTGAGGAAGGAACTGGGTGAGTGAAAAGCTTCCATCTAGGGAGCAAGCATTACAACTTCTCCGAGAACACCAATGTCCCACAGAAGTTATAAACCACTGCAAAGCAGTTACAAAGCTTGCGTTGGAGACTGCAACCGCTCTCAGAGAAAGAGGCTTGAAAATTGATTTTGAGCTTGTGGAGATAGGGGCTCTTCTTCATGATATTGGTCGCTCAAAGACGCATACGGTTCACCACGCAGTTGTTGGAGCCGAAATCGCAAAGTCTGCAGGTTTACCTGATTCTGTGATTTCGATAATAAAAAGACACGTTGGGGGCGGAATAACAGCCAGCGAAGCGAAAAAACTAGGATGGCCTGAAGATGTTTACGTGCCAATTACCCTTGAAGAAAAAACAGTTTCATACGCTGACAAGCTAATTGAGAATTCCAAGCGTGCTCCAATAGAAGTAACTATTGAGAAACTTTCTAAAGAAATTAAGCCTGAAGCGGCTGAAAGAGTTCGGAAACTTTATGATGAAATAGCAAGTCTTATTGGTGATGATCCATGACTACGTTGACGTTGCTGACGAAAATTAATAACAATTATCAATTGAAGCAAATTGACAAAGCCTTGAAGTTTGCGTTTGAAGGGTTGGAAGTAGAGGCGAAAATTTTAGGCACAGTTGCTGGCGGATGGGTTCAAATAACTCTTGCAGGGGAAGACGAGGGAATCGCAACAAATTACGTGATTAAGGAGATAGGGCTATGTCCAAACGGGTTCGGAAATGTGAAGGAATTTTCAACACTGAACGGTTACATTTCAACCTTTAAGAAGAATGGTGAGGAGTTATCGGTGGATGTGGGAGTTTTCGAACCAAAAATCGTCCACGCAGTTATACCTTTGCGAGGTTTGCAGGCTCAGCTTGTGGATGGAAGAAAAATTGCTTTGGGAAAAATAGCTGAACTCTATGGGTTTTGTGAAGGTTTACCTTTAAGCGTTAAGGTTAGTCGTCTGAACGAGGAAGAAAGCTGCATGGAAGCTGAGCTGTCAGCAGGTCAGGTTGAAAGATACCGAGTTTGGCGGGAATCCTTGCTGGACAGACTGGTGGTTTTGGGATCGTCTCTTCAGGAGGTAAAGGTGACGCTGGAACGTGCAAAGTTAGACAGGGATGTTATTGATGTGGAACCTTTAGGGTTGCTTGAACACGCTTTGACTTGTAAGCTCGGAACGGACGCGACAGGATTAATACCGAATATCGGTCGAATATTGAAGAACACGCATTTTTCCGTTTTCAATGCAAAAACAGTTACAAACTTTTTAAAAACTTGAAAATAAGCGTTGAAATCTTCCATAAACTGATCGAAGGACATTTTTCCTTAAAGGCTATCTCGAGTTTAGTATATCCAGCTAAATTTTGCCAACAAGACACATGCGGACACGCATTTTCTTTATTAGGCGTAAAAGCAATCGATAGATAGGAGGCAAGTTGGTAATGTGCCCGCTGTTATTACCTGATGGAACACGTGCCTTAGTTGTAACACATGACGTTGACTGGCCCCGAAATGGTCCTGGAACCGCTCACATTTTAGCTAGGCGCAGCAGATTTGACGAGGCTGTAATTAGTAAGGTTATGAGTGAGGGTTTTAATCCATATTATGGTGTTCCCGCTGTTATGGAATTTGAGGAGCGGTTCGGCGTCCGTTCTACATTTTTCTTTAGACCTGAGTACGATGACGGAAGTCAAGTTCAGGAATACGCGGATACAGTAAAGACGCTTGTGGCGAACGGTTGGGAAGTGGGTTTGCACGCGAATAGCACTGCAACCGTCGAAGAGGTCGTTGCAGAAAAGGAGGCGCTTGAAAGGATTATTGGAAAGCCCGTTTTCGGGTCGAGAGTGCATTACCTGAGAGTTTCTGCAAACACTTTCTCGAATTTGGCTGGAGCCCAAATTAAATATGATTCCTCACTTACTTTTGCAAAAGAAAAGATTGATCCAAGAAACTCTGGGTGTCTTTTTAAAAATGGTGTGGTGGTTTTCCCGATAACTTTCATGGATGCTTACCTCTTTACGTATATGGGTCTTACAGAAAAAACAATAATTAAATTTGTTTTAAAGAAAATGGAAGAACTGTTTGATTTAGGCGTTCAAATAATGACGTTGCTATGGCACGATAATTCAGTTATGATGAAGGGAGGTCGTGTTTACTCAGATTTGATGGAAAAACTGGCTTCCAATTTGAATGTAACTTTTTTAAAGGGTATTGATGCCTTTGAACTTGTGCAGAAACAGCGGATTGGTTGAATGTTGGTGAAAGACATGGGTGACACAATAAATATCGTGGTTACTGGCGCTGGTGGAAGCGGGGGAATTAACTTTGTTCGAGCCTTAAGACTGGCGGAAGAACAGAAGCACGTAAAGTTGTTTTTGGTGTGTACTGACCATAATCCTCACTTCCTTAATTTTCCGCAGGCAGACGCCAAATTCATTTCACCTAGGCACGACAATCCAGATTTTGTGTCCATGCTTCTTAAGCTTGTTAAGAAGTACCGTGCTAGGTTTTTGCATCCGCATCCCAGCAGTGAAGCGCGAGTTGTTTCGGAAAACTTGGCTTTGTTTAATGATGAAGTGGCGACTTATTTGCCTAAAGGCACTTCTATAATGCCTGACAAGCTTGAAATACACAATGTGCTTTCTAAACATAATGTTCCTGTACCTAGAACTGTCTCGGTAAGTTCTCTCGGTGATGTTGATAGCGCTTTTTCGGAATTTGGTGCTCCTCTCTGGATTAGAGCCAAACGTGGCGCTGGAGGAAGACTGGGCTTGAAAGTTGATACTCCTGAACAGGCTAAACATTGGGTGGAGTTAAATGCGCTCCAGAATCGAGCTGCAATAGACGATTTTATACTTCAAGAGTATCTGCCTGGTAAGGACTTGGCTTTTGATTCGTTGTGGTTCAAAGGGCGGCTAATTACGTCTTATTCGAGGGAGCGGTTGCAATATATTTTGAAGCACATTTCGTTATCTGGAATCACGGGCACACCAACCGTGGCGAGGATTGTGGAAGACGAAAAGTTGAATCAGGTCAGCATAGACGCGATTAGAGCGTTAGATGAGGAGCCACATGGCTTCTTTTCAGTGGATGTTAAGGAAGATGCTGGTGGCAAGCCTGTGGTGACGGAGGTGGATGGGAAATGGCATACAACGGCGCCATTGTGGGGATATGCTTTTGCTAAGGCGTTGAATAAGCCTGAGTTGAACATAGCTTATCAGTACCTTATGTTAGGTTTAAACGGTAGCGTGGCTGGGGACTTGCCGTCTTTCAACTTGTTTCCAGCAGACCATTATCTTGTGAGGCAGTTAGATGCTGGTGTAATTCTTGAGTGTGATAAAAATACATGGAAAATAGCGTAAACTCGAACAAGGTCAAGGTAATTGCGCTTGATTTTGATGGTGTTGTTACAAACCTAAACATTGATTGGCACTCGGCGATACGCTTGGCGTCCACAATAGTTGGTTACGACATTAAAAGCCTGCTTACCTTCTACGAAGCTAAATATGGAACACCCATTTTTCAAACAGTCAGCAACCGAATAGAACAGCTTGAACTGGAAGCACTAAAGGATGCGAAGTTGATGCCTTTTATTAGGGATTTCCTGCAGAAGCTTACCGAAATGCATGTTGAGCTGTATGTGGTGTCGATGCAAAGCGCTCTTGTGGTGAAAAAGTTTCTCAGCGAGCAGGGTTTATTATTTCATTTTAAGGATGTAGTTACTAGAGAAACGTATCCGACCAAAAAAGCGCAGGTTACTTACGTTTTAGAAAAGTCAGGTGTTTGCCCTGATCAAGTTTTACTGGTTGATGACTCAGCGAGGAATATTTCCAAATGTAACGAGCTAGGGGTAAGGTGTTTTCACTTTGCGATGCAACATGATTCACGAAGACCTAAGGAAACATGGGATGCAATACTGAAAATTGTCAAGGGTTAAAACACCTGAGTAAAACGGCAAAATGATTGATAAAATCAGGTGAGGTCAGCCGTGTTTAACCCGAAAAGGTGGGTACAGTTTCAAGAAAACAGAGTTTTGCGTTTTTGTTCATGTTCGACTGTTAGGCGTGGAAAAAACTATAGCCCCCTTATTTAAACTATAAATAGTTTCAAGTTGTTTATTGCAGAAAAGACGCAGAGGGAATCGTTGAACAGTGGACGTGTTTACTGTTCTGTTGGTTGCGTTGGGTCTTGCGATGGATGCTTTTGCAGTTTCAATTGCGCACGGCATGACCATTCAGAAGCAAAGAGTTGCCAGCGGGTTAAAAATGGCGACTGCATTCGGCGTTTTCCAATCAATAATGCCCGTGTTCGGGTGGTTAGCTGGCTTAAGCTTTATAGAGCTGATCTCAGGCTTTGACCATTGGATAGCATTTATCTTGCTTGCTTTTATCGGCGGCAAAATGATTTACAGCACAAGAACTAACTCGATTCAAGAAAAAGAAACCAAACTAACTGCTTCACTTTTGCTAATCCTTTCTATTGCAACTAGCATTGACGCGTTAGCTGTCGGACTAAGCTTTTCTCTGCTCAGAGAGCCAATAACAACTCCAGTGGTAGTAATTGGTGTGGTGGCTTTTCTCCTGTCTTTAGCAGGTTTCTATTTCGGCAACAAACTGGGACGGATCTTTGAGAAGAGAATCCAAGTAATAGGCGGCGTAGTGCTGATAGCGATCGGCATCAAAATACTGCTTGAACACTTAATATGAAAGCCAAGACTTCGTCAAGAAATCTTGACCCGTGAAAACGGTGTTTGTCAAGAAAGTTTGACTAAAAAACGCTGTTTCTGTCTCCTTTAGTCAAGAAACCTTGACAAAAACGCTTTTTACAGCCAAAAAACCCCGCATTAAGCGTGGGATCGCGCGTGAAGAAGCAAGCGTTCACCGGCACTTTAGTCGCGGCACTGCTTTTCTCAGTAGTGGCGGGAACAGGTTTTGTTAAATTGGCAAAGGCGAATCCCATTGGTCTGACGCCGGCACCCCATATACCTTCTGTAACTATTGGAAGCGACGGAAGCGTCAACCCTTCGAACGTGCCTATCAATAGGAATGGAAACGTGTACACTTTAACAGGTGACATCAGGGATTATCAGTTAGAAATTAAATGCAATAACATTACTTTGGACGGAAGAGGCTTCGCGGTTCAAGAGGGACCACCTTCAGAGTATTATGCTCCGAGCACTGGAATAGTCATATGCTCCGATGGAGTAACCGTCAAAAACATGATTATTCGCCAGCATGACTGTGCAATGATAGTCTATGGCAAGAACAACACCATCACAAAAGTCAACTTCGACTCCGCCTCTAGAATAGAGGGGAACTACAACGAGATAACAGGAAACACCTTTCAAGACTTTTGGTTAATTATTACAGGTAATTGGAACACCATAACAAGAAATACCTTCCAAGTCAAAGGCCTAGTTTTGTCAGGTTCAGCGAGTTTCAACACTGTCACCGCAAACACCCTGAAGTATTGCGTATATTTTGCTGTAATACCCTCCAAGGAGACTAACTTTTTCTTTCTAAATAACTTCATAAACAATACGAATCTTCCAATGACCTTGCTTCCTCAGCAGTCTAAAAATCTAAATTTGGCGGTACTGGCGCAAACTCATATTTCTCCTTGCAAGTGGGAACTGATACCGAATGGTTGGAAGGCAATTTATCCTAACAATACCGTTTTTGATAATGGCAGATTTGGTAACTACTGGAGCGACTATTCTGGCGAAGACGCTAACCATGACGGTATAGGCGACACACCTTACATAATAGGCGGAAGCTTGCAGGACCCCTATCCGCTTATGGCACCAGTTACCAACTTATCCGCCTTTTCCTCTTCAAAACCAAGCCAAGAACCTTTCCCAAAAGCATTCGTTGCGGCTTTCGTAACGTTGGTTGCTGTTGTTGCAATAGGCTTGCTAGTCTACTCCAAGAAGGGAAAAGTGCAATGAAAAGAACAGTTGTAGTTTTCATCTCGGTACTCTTAGCCTCAACCTTAACAGGGATAATTTTTGTTGATACGACAGGTGGCAATTTTTTACCAGCACCAATTCCACCAGGCATCCACATAGCAAGTGATGGCAGCGTTAATGGAACAAACAAAATACAGTGTGCAGGAGATGTTTACACTTTTACTGGTGACGTAAATAACACAATCGTAGTTTTGCGCAGTGATATAGTCATTGATGGAGCAGGCTACGCTTTGACAGGTAATGGAGCAACAGATGGCGTCTGTCTGCGAGGAGTTAACAATGTTTCAATAAACAACTTGAGAATCAATAACTTCTCCTGCGGTATTGTAGTAACTTTTAAAGATTTGCCTCAGGGCTCAGGATGCCACAATATTTCCAATAATACTTTAACTGGCAACACCTATGGCATTTTTTTAGGAATGGCTACAGGCGGCACAATTGTCAACAATAACTCGATAATTAATGGTGTTTATGGCATTTCAATTAGCTATTCAGGTGGCAACATTCTTAAAAACAACCGCATCAACGGGAATCAATATAACTTATGTTTCTTTAATGAACTTTTAATTAATGATATTGATTCAACCAACACTGTTAATGGTAAACCAGTTTATTATTGGGTGAACCAGAATAACAGGAAGGTGCCAGCTGATGCTGGGTTTGTAGGATTGGTGAATTGTGCCAACATAATTGTTCAAGACTTAACTCTTACACAAAACGAACCAGGATTGCTTTTGGTTTCTACGTCAAATTCAATAATTAAAGGAAATAATATATCAAATAACAACTGCGGCATAATGCTAAGTGCGGCTTGCCACAACAGAATTGAAGAAAACGAAATCTCATCTAACACAGAAAACGGCATCTATGCACTGAACGCTGTCGGTAATAAAATTATTAAAAATGTAATAATAAACAACACAGCCAGTGGCTTAACTCTATACAACTTTAAAGATGTCAACATTATCGGAAATAATATAACCTCAAATGCTGGAGTAGGCATAATACTGCAGGGTTACCAAACAAGCGGCAACAACATAGTCTCAGATAACTTCGTAGCAAAAAACGCCTTAGGCATCCAACTTGCCACCGAAGTAGGTGGATACAAGATAACGGGCAATACACTGATGGAAAATAACGGTTTTGGCCTAGTACTTAACGGCTGGCAAGCAAACAACGAAATTTACTTGAACAACTTTCTACACAACAATATTGTTGTTGGCTTTCAAGTTTCCCAGTCAGGCAGATACACACTAGAGGGATGGCTACCTGCAAATCCTAACGAATGGGATAACGGCACGCATGGTAACTATTGGAGCGATTATAAGACAAGGTATCCTATGGCAAAAGAAATAAACAATACAGGAATAGGCAATACAACTTACTATATCAATGAAAACAACATTGACCACTTTCCCCTCATGGCTGTATTTGACAACATCGCACCATATGTTTTGGTCTTCAACCCAGAAAATAAGATATACGCCGCATCAAATATAGAGCTAAATTTTGCTGTGAACGAACTTTTTTCCAAAGTTGCTTACAGCTTGGACGGAAATGATACTGTGACTGTTGCTGGAAACACGACGCTGTCTGGGTTAACAAATGGATCACACAACGTTACTGTTTATGCTTGGGACAAGGCGGGAAACGTTGGCGCATCAGAAACAGTTCACTTCAGCGTGGCAGAGTCTTTCCCAAATGCCGCAGTAATAGCTGCCTCCGGAGCATCAGCCACCGTTGTTGGTGCAGCACTTCTGGTTTACTTCAGGAAAAGCAAACGCTGAGCAGGGAATGTTTGTTCACAACAGACAATTCAATGAATAAATTTGGTAGTGCTGTGTGGTGGGCCGGACCGGATTCGGACCGGCGACCTTCTGCACGTCAAGCAGATGT
>CAZUHG010000028.1:0-19960 GCA_964620515.1 uncultured Candidatus Bathyarchaeia archaeon | reverse complement strand
AAGTTGTCCTCATCTTTAGTATACGTATACGCCATTTTTACTTTGCTTTCCATCGGGTTACAAGGGCACCTATGAGTATGAAGACAGCAGCGAGAAACGCGAGTATACCCATGCTCATGAAGATGCCTTCAAGATCCTTGTAGAGCATAGAGGCTCTTAGTCCTTCAGAGAAGTACGTTAACGGCATGACTTTTGAAACCGTCTGCAGGTAACTCGGCATCATCTCTAAGGGGACGAACGTTCCCGAAAGGTACATCATGGGGAAAGTTATCGCGTTTCCTATTGCTGTCGCTGCTTCCGTGTCTTTTATGAAGCCTGAGAGGATCATGCCTATGCCTGAGAACATTATTGACCCGAGCACGATGATAATTATTGTGAACACGTCAGGTATTATTTTGATGTTGAAGATTACCCAGCCAGCTCCAATCATAATCCCTGCCAACATCAGGTTCAGCAGCGTTTGGCTGAGGACGTTGCCTATTATCCAATCAAGCTTGGTAAGCGGCGTTATGGATAGGCGTTTTATGATTCCTCGTCTTTTGAACTCTGTTGAGTTAGCTGTCAAGCCAATCACGCCGTTAATCATCATGAACGCCGCCGTAACTGCTGGAACATACAGGTCTACCATGCTGAACTGGTTGGCTAACAGGGAAGTTTCGTTGAATTCAATGTAGTTTTCTGCGCCTACTAACTGGTAATTGAAAGCACTGGCAACGCTTGCTATGATGCTTTTCACTGCTGTTCCAGACTGGTCTGTAGGGTCAAGCATGATTGTGAGAGAGGTTTTGGTGCCATTAAGCAAATCTGCTTCGAAGCCTTCTGAAATTATGAATATGCGCGCACTTCCGCCTAACGGTCCAAGCTCGTCGCGAGCGTACGCTGTTACGTTTTCACCGAGAGGTACTTCGGTTATGCTGAATGCTTCTGAACTGTTCAATGCTGCAACAAAAGCTTTGGAGAGTTCACTTGGTTCACCGCTTGCAGCGTTTAAGTCTAGATTTTGCACAAACAACTTGTATTGGGAAGCGCCGCCGACTCCTGAAAAGATGACGCCCAGCACCACCAATAGAAGTATGGGGAATAATATGCTGAAGAAAAGTCCAGTGCGGCTTCTCATCCAATTCTTGGTTACTGCCTTGAATATTGTGTAAGCTTTCATTGCTTCAGTTCACCCTCCTCTGTTATTCGACTGCCAGTAATCTTGAGGAAAACGTCGTCCATCGTAGGAGCCTGAATCTCAATGTCCTTTCCAACCCTCATCTCAGTCAAAACAGCCATCACACGCCACAACTCACCAACATCATCCACCTTGACATTCACGTCCCCCACGTTGCTCAAGGAAGTGTTTCCAACCTTTTTCTGAAGTGCATCGGCAAGCTTCTTGTCGCCATTTTTGATAGTGAGCACTTTCAAGCCGCCGTACTTTGAGATTAACTCTTCAGGTGAGCCTATTGCAACGATTTTTCCCTTGTCTATTATGGCTACTTTGTTTGCTAGCACCTGCGCTTCCTCCATATAGTGTGTGGTCAGAAACACGGTTTTTCCCAGCGCCTTCAGGTTCTGGATGACTGACCAGACATCTCTTCGTGCTTTGGGGTCAAGCCCAGTGGTAGGCTCATCCAAGAATACAAGTTGGGGGTCGTTGATTAGGGCGCATGCGATGCCTACTCGTTGTTTTAAGCCGCCGGACAGGTTTTGAAAGCGTTCTTTGGTTTTGTCTTTCAAGTCGAGCAGTTCTATTGTTTGGGTGGTGTCTAGGTGTTTATCGTACATATCTGCGATTAGTTCTATGTTTTCCTTGACGGTGAGCTTGTCTAAGGCATTGTATTCCTGCGGCAGAACACCTATGCGTTTCTTTATTTCTTTTTCGTCTTCGCTTCGTGTGACGTTGTAGCCGAATATTTTGGCGGTTCCGCGTGTAAGCGGTCTAAGGCACTCAAGTATCTCAACGGCTGTGGTTTTTCCTGCGCCGTTGGGACCCAAAAACGCGAAAACGTCTCCTTCGTTGATTTTGAAGGAGATTCCGTCAACAGCGTTCAGCGTGCCGTATTGTTTGACAAGTGAATCAACTTCTACGATTGCCTTGCTCACATACCCACACCCTTCACTCACATATTTATCAAAATATGGTAAAGATTTACTTAAACATTGTGGTAAAAAACGAATCCACCCGCGAATAAAGAATGCCCGCTTTTCCAGAGGTGCTAAGGGAATCTTGAACTTCCAGAAAGTTTGCTACGAGAAAATTTTGCCACTAGTTTTAAATATTCGTGTTCCGTGGGTCATAGTGCTTAAGGTGTAGAGATGCCGAAACAGGAAAAAGGACGATCACATTCAGTAAGACCCGTCAGCAGGCGACCTCCAAGCTGGTGCAGGTACCAGCCTGAAGAAGTAGAATCCTTCATCATTAAACTGGCGAAAGACGGGAACTCACTCAGCAAGATAGGCACGATTCTCCGGGACCAGTATGCGATTCCACTGGTGAAACCAATAACTGGAAAAAGCATATCTGACATACTTGAGAGCGCGGGGTTAACGCCGCCGATGCCGGAAGATTTGGCGGACTTGATCAAGAAGGCAAAGCGCCTTACAATTCACATGGAGAAAAACAAGAAAGACCTCCATAACAAACGCTCCTTGCAAGTTATCGAGGCGAGAATCCACAAGCTTTCACGGTATTATAAGCGAAGAGGCGTTTTGCCGCCGAAATGGAAGTACGAGGCTAAAGTAGCCATCATATCTTAATGCCCACCTTTCCAAAAATCATTTTGCAGGCAGCTTCTGCGCAGGAAGGTAACGCCAGCTTTAAATCTTGAAGTGCCTTTAGGCAAAGAGTGAATCGTTATGGCTACAGAGCAAACACCAGTTGAAAGCTTTTTAGCGTCAGCCGCCCAAGCAGCAAAGGCTATTGTGGAAACCGTGGAGAAAGATGGTTTCATTCATGTTTTCTCGCATTTAGACGCGGACGGCGTTGCTGCGGCAGCGGTAATTGGAAAAGCGTTGTTTAGGCTTGACGCGCGGTTTAGGCTGAGGGTGACGCAGTGGATTGACGCGAAAATCATAGGTGAAATCGTCGCAGACAAGCCGCAGCTGGTGATTTTAACGGATTTTGGAAGCGGCTACCTTGATTTGCTGGACGAGAAAATTCCAGATTTCAAGGTGCTGATTCTGGATCATCACCAAGTGAATGGCGATGTGGATAACGAGAATTTTGTTCAGGTTAATCCGCATCTGCACGGCATAGACGGCGCAACCGAAGTCAGCGGTTCTGGCGTGGCTTATTTTGTGGCTAAAGCCGTTAGCGCGGAGAACGTTGATTTGGCGCCTATAGCACTTGTTGGCGCCCTTGGGGATTTGCAGGACAAGAACGCGCAGAGACAACTTTGCGGCTTGAACCCGTTAATAGTTGAGGACGCTGTGGCTGCGAAGCTGGTTGTGGTGGAAAAGGATTTAACTTTCTTCGGCAGAGAGACGCGCGCGATCCATAGAGCTCTTGCCGCCACGACTAACCCGTTTATTCCAGGTTTAAGCGGGGAAGAGGATAAGAGTTTGGCTTTTGTGGCGAGTTTAGACATTAAACTTAAGGAGGGTGAGAGGTGGCGGGCGCTCAGGGACCTCACGGAAGACGAGAAGAAAAGGTTGTGTTCCGCTCTTGCTGACCATTTGATTTCGCGGGGGTTGCACACTGAAGTGTCAAGTCTTATAGGTAACGTTTATGTTTTGGCTAATGAGGCGGCTTGGACGCCGCTTAGAGATGCCAGAGAATTTGCTGTTTTGCTGAACTCCACTGGTCGCATGGATAGACCCAGTCTCGGCATCGCCATTTGTATGGGTGACAGAGGTGCGGCGCTTGAGGAGGCTAACAGGGTTTTGGAGGATTACAGGAAAAGCATTAGCGGGTATTTGGGTTGGGTTGGGGAGAAACCTGAAAGGATGAGGGAGTTTGAGCACGTTTACGTGATTTACGGGGAGACTTTCATAGACGAGAAGATTATCGGCACCATCTCATCTATTTTGGTTTCTGGTCTTGCGAATCCTGAGAAGCCGTTGATTGCCTTTGCAAATATTGTGAAGGAGAACGCGGCAAAGTTTTCGGCGCGAACAACTGATGTGGCGCTCGGTAGAGGCGTCAACCTCGGCGAGGTAATGCACGCTGCATCAGAGAAATACGGCGGAAAGGGCGGAGGTCACAACGTGGCTGCGGGCGCTCAGGTGCCCATAGATCAAGTTGAGAATTTCATTGATACTGTTAACGAGTTGGTGGGGAAGCAGTTGCGGGGCGAAGATGTTGGAAGCGACGATAAAACTTGAGTACAGCGACGCGAAAACCGCCGACGCCATAGCCCGCGCGGTTTCTCCCGACAACTTCAAGGCGCCAGCTGGCTTAGTCATCAAGACGGTGAGGCAGGGCAACTGCGTGTTGACGGAGATAGCAGCTGAAGGAAAGCTTGCCACGTTCATCGCCACGATTGACGATTTGCTTTTCTGTGTTTCCACGGCGGAGAAGGCGCTTCGCACTGTGGCAGGTACTCGTTTTAAGCGGTTTTGAAACGGCGATGCAGTTGCGGCTTGTGCTGTCGTGCTCTGAGGCGGTACCCCCTCCCTTTTAAATAGGCTGAACCTTTCCAACATGCTAATGGCTGCGGAAAACAGAGACATGCACTTATAGCGTTTATCAGGAAATTGGGTTTGTAAACTATTTTCGTCTTCTGAGAACTAAGAGGATTAAGACCACAGTTATTATGATTACTGCAAATATGGCTAGTGCATGTTCCGTTTTCAGGGTAAGTGTTGAGGGTTCAGAGGTTGGAGATTGTGTCGGTGTTTGCGTCGGTGCAGGATTAGTGGATTGTGTTGGGGTTGATGTTTTCACTGTTACAGATGAATCTTGTGTTGAATGGTTTATGGGAAATGATATTCGCGGATCTCTGTCCGTTGGAGGATAATCAAAAAGTTGGCTCTCTAAATCAAGTGTGGAATTTCCCAGATTAGTGGGTTCAAAGGTGATTCTTACTATGGTTCCACTGCCGTTAAATGAAGGTGCAGAAGCCATAGACGTGGCAACCAACCTGTACTCGCCTTCGGTTTGGGTTAGGTTGTTCTCTGCAAGGAATATGGAAGGAGAATAGGATGATTCATGAAGAACCCCGTCTGAAAAGGTTTCCACGCCGAGGCGGATGTCCACATTTGTGGCTCGCAAAACAGCTGGATTCCAGCTGAGAATAACTTCTAATCCATACAGGTTTTGTACGTTAGAAATGCTTATGGTCACATCGAACGATTCTGCCACATGCGTTGAAACAGTCGAAGGCTTGACTATTACAGTAGTGGAGATTTGAGAAGACGCGGTCAGGATAGGACAAAACACTAAGCAAACTGTTGCAAGCAGCAAAACCGTTATTGGATAAGTGATTAATCGTGAATATCTCATTAATTTCGACCTTTCTTATTCTCAATTGAGAATACTATCTTATTTTTTCCTTTCTTGCATCTACTCACAAGGGTGTTTTTCTCCATTTCCGTCAAGAGCAGGCTAGTTTTGGCTCTGGAGAACCGTAGTTTATCGCAGACTTCTGATTGTTTCAAGTTTCCACCTGAAGACTGGAGAAGTTGCAGGATTTTCTCTTGATCGCTTTCGACTTGTTGCAACGAGGAGAACTCATCTAATTTTTGCGGTTTCTCTTTTTGCTTTCTTCTCTGCTTGAAAATGAAGAAACCTAGTGCCATGGTGCTTCCTCCGGAAGCCAGAACAGCTACTGTAACTAGAAGGAAACCTTCATTGGAACTCAAATCTCTTGCTGCAAGCAAAATGTTTTGATCTCCAACCAAGAAATCTTGGGTTCTATACCAATGCAACGTCTGAGTTGAATTGTCCCCCTGGTTTGGATGGAAGGATATTGAGCTCAAGGCGTATTCTGCTGGATAAGTCACATATAATTCGCCATCTCCATACAGAAGGGAAAAGAAATTCTCGCTGAAAACGTCGCCGAAACTGATTTGTCCTTGTTCAATTATGCTGAAATTCTGCCAGCGGAACCTGTATTCAATCGTCTTTGACGATGTCTCCCAAAATATTTCCGTTTTCATCTCTAGCGATGCTAAGTCAACCACCATAAATCTTCCAGTGTGATCTATCGCAGCGTTAATAGTGGAGAATACTTTGTCTTCAAACTCCTCCCAGCTGTCGACAGGAGAATCTATGTCTGTTGCCTGAACTATCATCCATAACGCCGAACCATCCTTCTTGACGTCAACTCTGTACTCCAAATGGTCAGAGGCATAAACACTTTGCACTGTCAAAAGTGACATTGTTAAGATAACGATGACCGCAACTGCCTTCTTCATTTAACTCAGAATGAAAAGGATTGCCTAAGATATTTAAGCCTTTAAAACTCGAAACAACACAGGCTGAAACCGCAAACGCTTTACTTGAATGTTCCGCTGATGCTTCGGCGCGTAAAGTTAATTTGACGTAAAAACGGAAAATATCGGTGATTTGAGCTTGAAAATTGTTTATAAACTATTATAGACGTTATTAAACATAAATAAACATATAAATGTGGTAAAAACTGAAAATGAGCTTGGAAAAGCTTTTATTATTGTCTTGAGCATTAGTGCAGTTCAGGAGAAAAAGAATGCGGAATACAACTGTTGCGGTATTGCTTTTAGTTTTGGTAGTCAGCAGTTTTGGCGGACTAATTAATCTGGCTTCTGCACAAGGATCCACTGAGCCCAGCAATCCAGTAATTTGGGTGCTATGGGTACGGTTCAACGGTCACATCAACGAATGGGGCAATGAAACCTACCACGGTTCTCTAATGATGAATGCAAAAACCGTTAGGGATCAAACTGTTCCGTATAAGCCATGGGCTTCGGTGAGCACTGTCTGGTCAAACGAGCAGCAACCATTCGCTTCTGCCATCAAACCAGTAGGGAACTTCACTTATACGCATTACGCCGCCAAGCTTGTGTGGCTGATCACTCTTAAACCAGAACAGGAAGGATTAAACTTGAATCTTACGGGCATCTGGAATGTCGACCAAGTCAAAATTAACTATGAATTTGACAAAAACGGCAGTCTAATCAAGACTTCGCACGAAGCAACCTCAATCGCGACCAAAGCAAAAGGTCAACTTCACATGCTTGACGACTGGAAAAGATTTGAAATCGAAATCGAAGGCATAGACACGCTCAAGGGTGTCGGATTCGCAATGATAACCACCAGCGCTGAGATAAACCCATTCAGTTTTAAAGCAGATTCCACTGCGAAACTCGAAGACTTGGTTGCGGTAGTAAGATGCTTCAGAGCCATGCCCGGATTTGGCAACTACGTTCCTGAACTAGACTACAATTTGGACTCCAAAATCGACATAGCAGACCTAACAACAGTCGCAGCCAACATGTGAGCAGATACGGGTGGGAAAAAAATGAATGTTTACGAAGCTGTCATACTGATTCTTTGCAGATTAGGCTTTGAAGAGGAGTGTTGTTGGCGTTGCCCTTTACTCTTTTCGGAGAAATGCCCTAAGCAGAAAAGAGAGCCGCGCGAAAACAACACTTTCTAAATCATTCTGCTAACGCCTGCGTTTCCTGAAGTAAGTTATCAATTCGAAAGTAACTACAGCACATGAAGCTGCTGCGATTAAAGCTAGCGGGAAAGGCTCTGCCACGCTAAAAGTTATTGTTTTGGAGGCTGCAGGGTTTCCTGACGCGTCGTTGGCGTAGAGCGTCAGCGTGTGCTGTCCAACTGAGAGCTCAGGAAGCTTCATATCCCCTGTGACAGTAACGTTTTCCTGTCCATCAAGAGAGTAGCCTATCCACGAGGCGGGTTCGTCGATGAAGAACTGCAGCGGCACTTCAGTTGGCGCATAGGTGTTATTCTTGGGCATCAGGATTGAAATATTCTGAGGAGCAGTGTCTACCCTGAAGAAGACTGTTGACTTAGATTCAGTGTGAATAACTGTGACTATGTATTCTTCTGAGGTTGGATTGTCGTAAACAAATACCACACGTGCTATCAAATTGTGCAGCCCTTCTGTCAGTTCTGGCAGACGCATTGAACCCGCAAAGAAGACGTAGCCCCCGGGACTTCCTGCAACGCTAGCATTTGTTATGGTGATGTTTTCGGTTTCTCCTCCGTCTAAAGTGTAAGTAAACAGTCTTGTTTCGTCAGAGTCAGGACCACCAGGATACCCAGTTTTGTAAGTGGCAACGGTTACGTTCAGAAAAAGAGTGTTATTGTTGTAGGTTCTGTTGGTTGGAGATTCTACAGTGATTACGGGATTTGCAGGCGGAAATACAAAATTTGCTTTTGCCAAAAGGTTTGACTGGGTTCCAGCTACCGCTGAGGATAAAAGCGCTGAAATTAAAGCTGCAGTTAGGAGCGTTTTCTTTCTCACAGATAATCCCTGTTTAATACTGGGTTTTTTGGCTGTAAAAAGCGTTTTTGTCAAGGTTTCTTGACTAAACAAGCCCAAAACGCAGATTTTTAGTCAAACTTTCTTGACAAAGCAGCCTAAACCTTAGTCAAGGTTTCTTGACAAGCCTATTTGTCGCCTATTAGTGGTTGGTTGCAGAAACCTGTAGAGGGTAGGTCGCTATTGGCGCTTTCCGCAACCAATAGCATGTTAAAACTTGCTGCTTTAAATAAGGGGGTATAGTTTCCGCAGAGCACCAGCGCACAAGCTACGAAGCGTGTTCAACGACTTCCAGAACCTTCACCGCAGAACCTATCCACCTCAGATAAGCGTTCAACGCGGCACGCAAAGCAACCGTGTCCTTCGCTTCCACCTTTAAAACCAAAAAGTCGCCATCCCTCTCCAAAACCGCCCTAGCCCGCACATTCACAGGCCTGTTCGCCTCTGGCGCTAAAGCATTAAGAAGCGTTGCCAACTGTTTCTCTGAAGAGAACCGCAAGCGAACAGACGCTTCAGCCTTCATTAAACCTATCCTCAGCTAACCAGAAGGCGCAACCCTTCATAAATACGTTACAGCAACAAAACAAAAAGAGGAAAAGAAAAAAACGCTTATTAAGTTTCTTCTTCTGCCGCAGCAACAGCAGACGTAGTCTCTTCTACAGGCGCACCTTTCGCTGCACGCTTAGCCACAACTCCGAGCTTTGTGACAGGCGTGTATGCTCCACCAGTAAAGGTGCAGCCGCATTTCCCGCATTTCCAGACGCCTACACTTTCACGCTTAACCCTTACGAAACCGCATTGAGGGCATCTGTGAGGTTTCTTCAGCTCCGTGATAATTTTCACGTACCGCTTTCTCACGGTGGAACCGTATCGTGGTCCTAAACCACGTGTTGGACCTACTTTCTTTGTTTTCCTTCCCAACGTCTTCACCAATCCAGTTTTTTGCGTAGCTCAGCAGCTTTTTCCTGTGCAATCTTTGAGGCTTCTAAAATCTGTTGCGGCGTGAAAAAGCCCATGCCACCCTTCTGTATAGCGCAAATGTTGCCTTCAGCATTAATCGCCATTGAAATCCTCGAATCCATAACCTGCTCCTCTTCCAACCACGGATCAACAATCAACTTCCCATTTATCTTTCCCAGAGTCACCGTTATAGGATGATCCTTCATCGGAAGCTGAGTGTACCCCTGCTTAATTTTTACCTCGCCATCTTCAACCTCATAGTTAGGCATCTTCGTGTTAAGCAACGCAGCCATCGCAGCTAAAGCGGAAGCATCAATCAAATTCCCATCGTGGTTAAGCACGTAAATGTCGACGAAAACGACGAAAACTTTCTTTCCAGCCTCAATGACCAACTTCTCAGTGTCTATGACCTTCGACTCCCGTATGCCCCTGTCAACTATTCTAGCTAATTCTATAGAATTCTCATCTGGAGGCCCAGGCTCAAAATTTGGCGATGCCAACGGCACAAGTTCCGCGTTTACTGTTAGCACTCCATCGTTGGGTGTGTCAGGAAACGGCGTGCCAGTTTCAATTTTTACACCAACGAGAACCTCGGTTTTCCCTAGCAACACTCTAGCGGAGCCTTCTGCCTTTTCGATTAGCCCTTGTTCAATTTTGATTTCTCTGTAGTCGCCTAAGCCCCTTTCATCCAGACGGCTTCCCTTCTCAATCAGCTGCTCTATCTGCTTCAACCTTACGCGAGTTAATAGAGATGACATTACTCTTCAACCTCCTCCTCTTGCTTGGCAACCATATACTTGGTTTTCAACGCTTCCTTCTGTAACGCATAAATCTTTTTGCATCCTTCCATTGCCAAATTTACTGCTTTTTCAAACTCTTCTGGCGTGAGGATGCCGTCCATTTGCAGTAGCGTAACAGCGTTCAAGTTAGGCATGAGAGCCAAAGGAACATCAGCAGAGCCTACTTTATCTTCGGTATCCATCAGATCCAAGACCACTGTGTTGTCGACCTTGCCAGCTGCGCACGCAACCACCAAGTCGCGCATGGGAATGCCTGCGTCTGCTAAAGCCAAAGAAGCCGCAGTGATGCTTGCACATCTTGTTCCGCCGTCCGCCTGTAAGACTTCAATGAAAACGTCTACGCCCGTCCGCGGATAATATTCCAAGAATACTGAAGGCTCAAGAGATTCTCGAATTACCTTCGAAAGCTCAACTTCCCTTCTTGAAGGCGCTGGTGACTTGCGTTCCTGCACTGAAAAGGGTGCCATGTGATAGCGGCATCGCAGAACCATGCGGTCTGGAAGTGCCAAGTGTTTAGGATGCATTTCTTTTGGGCCAAAGGCTGCGGCTAAAATCTTGTTTTTGCCATGTTCAATGTATGCTGAACCGTCAGCGTTTGATAGTACGCCTACTTGAAGTTTTAAAGGTCGAAGTTCATCAGCTTTACGACCATCCAATCTTATACCTTTTTTGTCAATTAGTTTCTCAGGTTTTTCACTCATTTTTGTTTTCCTCCTGCTTTGCTTTTTCTTCTTTGAGGAATTGCGTGATGCGATCTGTCAGACCGCTTGTGTGGGATTCCTCTTCAATTTTCTGGATCGCCATAATGGCGAGTTCCTCGTCTTCTGGTTTTTTTCCAGTGACCAGTATTACGCCGTTGATTCCCAGAATTATCTGGCAGCCGGTTTCCTGTTTTATGATGGAAATCATTGAACCTTTCCTGCCGATAACGCGGGGAATTTTCGTCGGCGTTACTTTCATTATTTGCCCACGGGTTATTTTTCCCAAGCCTGGCTCGCCGACTGTAAGTTGGGGGTCGTGGGCTCTGTCATACGAAGCTATTTTGGCGACTATTAAATCTCCCCCGTTGAGGACTTGGGATAATTCGTCGTTTTGTGGCTTGAACGGTCTGCTTAGAACGTCTGATGCTCTAAGAAGCGCTGTGTAGGGTGCTTTGATGTCTACTGTCCAGCCGTTGAATCCAACTTCCAAGACTGTGCCTATCACCACGTCGCCTATCTTAGGGAAATAGAATGCTCTTAAAGCGGCGACATTTACTTTTTTGTTTTCAAAGTCTGCAAGTCCGATTCTTGAGGCGTAGATTTTGTTGTTTTCTGCATATGTGTTTTCGCCAGCTAAGTAATCGCCTTCTGCGAGCAATTCTCCAGGCGTTACAACCTGTTTTTTTTCAAAGTATGTTGGCATAATTCATTAACCTCCATTTCATTTTTTTAGGAAATTATTTTTGCTTCTCCACTTCCTTTTGTTACGTCTCCAAGTTTGTTAAGGAACGAAGTGTATGTTCCAGCAGGCATTTCTAGTATGCCAGACCATGAGCCGTCTGCACGCCATTCTTCCTGTTTTATTGTGCCGAAATTCTTGATTGACCCATAAGCCCTTGCCGAGTACTCGGCGGGTATGCGAACGCTTAAGGATATTTGTTCGATTTTCAAAGGTAGAATGGGTCGTAAGAGTTTCACGATGTCTCTTGCTTGTTCTTCCACGGATTTGTGGGGGTCTATCGGGTAGCGAATTTGTTCCATGGCGTTTTCGATGCGTAAAGGTGGGTGTGGAAGGTTGGTTTTCGGGTCAACTGCCTGCCTTGATATGAAGTCAATTATCTGTTTTCTTTTATCCTCTATCATCTTGCGCCTTTGCTCTGTTGTAAGTTGAAGAATGCCTTTTTTCAGTATTTCATCTGCAATTTTCAGCGGGTCCGTTGTTGCAAAAGCTTTGCGCATTTGCTCCTCCGAAACCTTAGTGCCTTTGTTTGCGTCCGCAAATATGATTTCTGCTGCTAAAACTTCGGTGATTCGAGCGGTTTTTCCTGTACGGTAGTCTAATGCTTTCTCTGGTTTTACCAGAATTTCAAAATGCTCAGTATCTTTTGTTAAGCGTGCAATGGTGTACTTCTCACTCATCAAGTTGTCACTTGCTCGAACCCAGCTCTTTGATATAGCTTGCTATTGCTGTGTCGGTTAACATTTCCAGTTTCTTTGTTGTTGCGGGGATCACTGCGATTTTTATTCTGGGCGGCAGTTGTCTGGCTTCTAAGGCTTTTACGAGGCATTTTACTGCGAGTTTTTTGGTTTCTTCTAGGCTCATGTCTTCACGGTAGTCTTCTTTCAATATTGAAAGCACTGTTTCTCTTCCAGCGCCTAAAGCTGTGGCTTTGTAACCTCTGTAGGTTCCGCTTGGGTGAGTTCCGAAAACGCGTGTTCCAGTCTTGTCAACGCCGCCGAAGATTAGTGAAACTCCGAAGGGTCTCACACCTGCGTGCTGCGTGTACATCTGCTGTATGTCGCATATTCGTTTGGTTACAACTTCCACGTCGATGGGTTCGTCGTATGTTAGCTTGTTGCTTTGCGCGTATATCCGCGCTTGATCGGTAAGTATTCTGGCGTCGGAGCTTAAGCCTACAATTGCGGCGCCTACGTGCTCGTCAATCTTGAAGATTTTCCATGAATATTCCGCTTCTTCAAGTGGTTCTATGTTTTCTTCTGAGCCTAAAACTACTCCTTCTGTGCATTGAATTCCAAGAATTGTTGCGCCACGGTTTACTAGCTCCATGGCGTATTCAACTTGAAAGAGCCGCCCGTCAGGGGAGAAAACTGTTATTGCGCGGTCATATGCTCCTGGTGCTGCAAACACAGACATAACGTTAACCTCACATCACTCTATACACTTTTGCACAGTCTCATATAATAACTAAACTAAAAACCTTTCCTATAAAAAGCATTAATCATGGAGAGCTTGCCAAAAATCCGATTGCACAAGGTAGCGGAACAGTCAAAGCGCATAGTCTAAGCTTATAAGTTTTCAGCAGGTCTCATCTTGTAGAAAAGGGGCAGAACTGTGGAAGCCAACGCGAAGTTTGAAGTGCCGACATGGAACAAAATATACGGTATGCTGCTTAGGCAAGCTGAAAAAATCCGTCAGAGTGGCTTTAAACCCGACGTTATCGTAGGCATTATGAGAGGCGGTTGGATTCCCGCCAGAGTTTTATCAGATCTTCTTGAAATCCCAGCTCTTGTCACCGTCAGGGTAGAATTTTACTTGGGCGTTGCCGAAACCAAAAAAGAACCAGTTTTAACTCAGGGCGTTTCTGCCAGTGTGACAGGCAAAAAGGCGCTTATCGTTGATGATGTTGCCGACACGGGCAAAAGCTTGCAACTCGCCAGAGAGCATGTCCTGCAACAAGGCGCAGCAGAAGTTAGAATCGCTACAGTTTACAGGAAGCCTTGGAGCGTAATTACGCCAGACTATTACGAGACAGAAACAAGCTGCTGGATAGTTTTTCCATGGGAAACAAAAGATACCATTAGAGAGATTGTTGAAAAATACGGAGATGAACATGTAATCGATTTGGAGATCGCGAAACTGGTAAAAGCTGGTTTGTCTAAACAACTGGCTGAAAGACTTCTTAAAGAAGTGCTTGAGGAAAGAAAGTGCTAAAACACATCGAAGAAACGGGAAAATACGTGGAAATCACTGGTTTCAGAAACATAACCATCGGCGATGCTGAAGAATTTCTGAAAACCGTCTGCCAAGAGAAGCAGCAACGCGTTTGGGTTCAGTTTTTCGACGCTGAAATGGTGGCTACTTGGCAGCACTTGCACTTTGCGGTCTTAAACGCGCTACTTGTCTTTAAAAACGAAAGGAACATTTCGAAAGGCGTGGCGATGGAGGCTATGCTTTACGCTTCGGCTCAGCACCAGATTAAAAGGGCTATAGACTTGATGGGCGTAAAATGTGACTCTGCGAATGTTGCTGTAGTTATAATCGGCGAAAGCGTTGATTCTGTTAAAACGGTTCTTTCTGCGGTTTCAAAGGCTATTGGTGCAGAACCCGATGAGTCAGTTCTTGAACTTTCAAGGAAAAAAGCTCAGAGGATCCGCGAAGCTTTCGGAATCACTGAGAAAGAACTTGAAGCAGTTATGGAAAAGAACAACGTCGAGCAGGCTTTGGTTAAGCTTGTTATTGAGAGAGTGGCTTTGCTCTCTACTCGGCTTTAGGGCTTAGAGCATTTTTTCTTTTACAACAGCTAAAACGCAGCTGGGTTTTATGAGGGACATGCCCGTTAACCCAGCAACGACTTCAATTAACAGAATCTTGTCAGGATTTTCCAAGTTTACTTTCCTATCAATGCCTGCCGCGGCTGCTTCTATGAAGTCCCGCGCGTGCAGGGGGATGAAACGTTTTTCTACTGTAATTCTGAAGGTCTCGTTCTCTTCTATTTTAGCAGCGAGTTCAGTGGCTGCACGTTTCACTTCATCCAAATCGGTGTGCACAACTCTCTCGACGGGAATGATCCGCAGTGCGTAGCGAAACGCGTATGGGCGCTCCTGCAGAACCGCGCGGAATTTTTCTATGACTTCACAGGGGTCGAAGGTGGTTTTTGCCGCAACTAAGCCTCTGATTCCAGTTTTGCCAACCACTGGCTCAGGGTCACCTATCTCCTCTTTAAGAAGATAACTCAGTTCATAGCACATTTGTTTCTCGTTTCCACGCGAAGTTGTGGCTAAAAGGTTAAAGTCTTTGAGCAAGGTTTTCAGCTTCATCAACGGTTAGCCCTAAGGGTCAGTGTAAGTACGGCTTTTCTCACAGCTTTACGCTCGAAGCCGTCGCCTCACATCATCCCAAAAGTAGAATTGGCAGTCGCGGATTTATCCATTTTGATTCTTTCAGGCACTATGCTTAAATTCAAATCAAATTCTCCTATATCCGAAAGGGCGAACCCCGTTGGGCAAAACCTGTAAACCTGTAATTGTCGTTCATGGTGGCGCTGGCACTTGGGCTCCAGTTCCCAGTCAACCCGCGTTGAAAAGTATCAGGGAAGCCGTTGAAACTGGTTTTAGCGCGTTAAGGTCGGGCGGAACAGCTGTTGACGCCGTTGTTGATGCTGTTGCATATATGGAGGATACAGGCAACTTTAACGCTGGTTGCGGTTCAGCTTTAAACATCGAGAAACGCGTGGAGATGGAAGCCTCAGTCGTGGACGGCGAAACACTGCAAGCTGGCGCCGCTGGACTCTTAAGCGACATCAAGAATCCCGTTCGTTTGGCTAGGGTAATAATGGAGAAAACTGATCATGTTTTCGTTGTGGGCAAAGGCGCTGAAGAGTTGGCGCGTATATTCAATTTAGAAAGGCGAAAACCAGCCACGGTAGCCCAGATTAACCGTTACGAAGCGCAGTTAAAGAGCTTTGTTGCAGGTCAGTGGGGGCTGCCACGGTTGGCTACTCTGGTTAAAGCGCACCCGGAAGTTTTTCAGCTTGAAACTGTAGGTGCCGTCGCGTTGGATAGTGAGGGTAATGTGGCTGCTGCGACATCCACTGGTGGTTTTCCCTTAAAGCTTGCTGGAAGAATAGGGGATTCGCCGTCAATCGGATGCGGAACTTACGCGGATAACAGGTGTGGCGCGTGCTCTGCATCAGGCGTCGGCGAGATGGCAATTAGGCTTGTGCTGGCGAAAACTGTTTGTAATTATATTGAGGCGGGAGAAACGTCGCAGGAAGCGGTGGAAAATGCGGTAGCGCTCGTCAACAAGCGCATCTCAAACACTTATAATGCGATGGGGCTGGTCGCGGTTGATGTTCATGGGAGAATAGGTGCCGCTCATAGTTCGCCAAACTTGTGCTGGGCTTACATGACTGCAGACCGCAAAGAACCCGTAGCTTCATTGAAAGCCAAATTTTTGAAGTAAACGCCGCGTAAATGGTTGCCTAACGCAATCGTGTTCATGGACACTTTTGAGGGGCAATGTTCCAGAGAGAAAAATAGGGTAAAAAACGGTGGTTTTATCTGTACTTGTGGAGGAGACTACGACAGTTGACGAATAAAAATGTTTAAACCGCTCCAAGCTACGCTAACACTATACCCAATGGTTAGTGGAGGTGAAAAAGAATGGTGTTTGAGGAAGACGAGGAATGGGAAGAAGGAGAGGACGAAGAATGGGAAGAAGAGGAATGGTAACCGCGATCTGAAAAGTTTCTTTTTAACAATTTCTTTTTCACATTGTTGTCCTGCAAGTTTTCTAAAAAATGGAGAAATGGGCTATTTGCGTCTTTTCTTAAGAACCACTGCAACTACAGCTATTGGGATTGCGATTGCAACGCAGGCAGCGGCAATGTACACCGCTGAAGGCACTGCGCCGTTGTTGTCTGGTTGAGTGCTGTCTGGTGGCGTTGAGGCTGGGTCATGTGGAAAACCGTAACCCAGTGCTTCGGCACTGATCACTTCGCCGGAATCAGCCCAAAGCAAAACCTTAATGAAGGCAATATCGCCCGGGTAAAGGTCATCTAAAGGCAAATCAACAATCCAACAAGGATACAACTCGAAACGATCAGTCCCGTTTAGGAAATTCAACGTTGGTGCGCGTATCAATCCCTCATTGATAATTAAATTGGTTATTGCCTCACCTTGGTACACATATGAAAAGTTCTCCACATGTTCCAACGCAATGCTGACGGCTTGCTCTTCGGAAATATTCACCTCAGAGCTTCCCAACTTGTAAAAGCGCCTATCGTCATAAAAACGTGCAAACTGTCCATCCTGAAATTCTAATCTAAGTCGGCTATAGTCCGTTCCATTAAGCACGTTGCCCCAAATGAAAAATGTTTTGTCATTTTCCACACGTACTTCTAGGCGTAAATTATCAACCGTTTTTGTCGAATTAGAAGTTACTTCCACCGTATCCAATAGGCTCCTCATTTGGGCAAGCTGTGCATCACCAGTGTATGCTTGATATCGTTGCAGAAAACCCGAAGCAGCAGCACTCAAGTCAGCCACTGGCTGCTCACTATACATCGGTGGTCCTTGCGAAACCTCATAGAAGGAGCAAGAGATCAATTCCTCATCCCAGAAAGCAAAACTCACTGTTAAGATACTTTTTCCGCATTCACCAGTAGCATCCACCAAGCCACTAGAATCGAGAGCATACTGCCCTGTTGTCTGAGCAACTCCACCTAATTCAGGCCAATACTTCGTTGAGTTTGTTGTTAATCTCACCTCATACTTCGCCGTGTCAATCTGAACCACATCCCTCAAGAACACAAGCACCTCTCCAGTATCAATAACCGTTCCTTCTGCTGCAGACGCAACATTCACCTGTATAAAGAGAGCAGCCAAGAGGACTGAAATAACCATAACTGCATACGATTTTTTAATTAACACTAAATTCACCATTTGTTTTTACCTCGGTAATCTAGTAGAGACATCTCCCCAAATTCGCATCCTGATGGCTTTGACCCCATTTTAAAACTGGTTTTCGGTTTGATTTAGGCGTTTTTGTCAAGGTTTCTTGACTAAACAGGCGTTTTCACGGGTCAAACTTTCTTGACTAAGCCCATTTGCCGCCTAATAGAAATTCATTGCAGAAACTATAAAGGGGTAGGTCCATAATGACGCAAAAACCGCTGAACGAAACGTCGAATTGAAATATGCCTTTCGCGTTGTTTTGTGGCATCTTTAGGTCCATATTTATTACTAAGCTGACTTCATTATTGAGGTTGAGTTTACCATGACCCGAGTTGCTGTACTGGACGCTGACAAATGCAAAGTGAAAAAGTGCGGTAAGCTATGCGTGAGTTTCTGCCCGATGGTGCGCAGCCACGTGGAAGCCGTAAAAGTGGAAGGAAACAAGGCTGTGATCTCGGAAATGCTCTGCAGCGGCTGCGGCATATGCGTCAAAAAATGCCCCTTCAAAGCCATTTTCATAGTGAACCTTCCAGACGAGCTGGAAAAAGACTGCAGCCACCGTTTCAGCGCCAACAGCTTCAAACTTTTCAGGTTGCCCACGCCTTCACCGGGAACTGTGCTTGGCTTGCTGGGACAAAACGGCATAGGCAAAACCACAACCCTGAAGGTGCTGTCGGGCGAGGTTAAACCTAACTTGGGAAACTTCGAGAATCCACCCGAATGGACTGAGGTAATCCAGCATTACAGAGGCTCGACGCTTCAGGACTATTTTCAGAGAATAAGCGAGAACAACCTCAAAGTCGCCCACAAACCCCAGTACGTGAACAAGATTCCAAAAGCCGTTTCTGGAAAAGTTGGCGAACTGCTGGAGAAAGTTAACGAAAGAAAACTTCAAAACGAACTCGCGGATGCGCTTGAGCTTAAAAAAATCTGGGACAGACCCTTAGAAGTGCTAAGCGGAGGGGAACTCCAACGCGTAGCGGTGGCAGCTACCCTAAGCCGAGAGGCAGACGTGTACCTTTTCGACGAGCCATCCAGCTACTTGGACGTGAAGCAGAGGCTGCAGGTTGCCAGAGCCATAAGAAGCCTCAAAGAAGCTCAGAAAACGATAATCGTGGCCGAGCACGATTTAGCCATCATCGATTACCTGTCAGATCAAATATGCGTGTTTTACGGCGAGCCCAGCGTCTACGGCATTGTCTCACATGTTCACGGCGTCAGAACAGGCATAAACATTTACCTGCAGGGCTACATTGCCGACGAGAACATGCGGTTCAGAAAAGAAGCCATAATATTTCACGAGAAACCTCCCTCCGTAAAGGCAAGTGCCGCCGAAACACTGTTGAAGTGGGAGCGCATGGAGAAAACGTTCGAGGGGTTCAAACTCGTTGCCGAGCCAGGTGAAATAAGGCGAGGCGAAATTATCGGAATTCTCGGACCGAATGGGATTGGGAAGACAACTTTCGTGAAGATTTTGGCTGGACTTGAAGAAACAGATGATAAGCAGAAGTTGGGCGCGTTGTCTGTGAGCTATAAGCCTCAGTACATAGCGGCAGATTACGAGGGCACCGTTCAGGAACTTCTCATGGGTGTTGCCAAAGAAAACTTTGTGTCGGGCTGGTATAGCACGGAGGTTCTTCAACCGTTAAGGCTTAACGTGCTTTTGGACAGAAACGTCATGGAACTCAGCGGCGGAGAACTGCAAAAAGTCGCCATCGCCGCCTGTTTATCCAGAAAAGCAGATTTGCTCCTGCTGGACGAACCAAGCGCCTACTTGGATGTGGAGGAAAGGCTGAACATGGCGCGAACCCTAAGGCGCGTTGTCGAAGCCCACAAAATACCCGCGTTTGTCGTTGAACATGACGTTGTAACCCAAGACTTCATAGCGGATAGGCTTATGGTTTTCAGCGGAGACCCAGGCGTGAACGGCACGGCGAACCCGCCTACAAGCCTGCGAAAGGGAATGAACGGGTTCCTGAAAGAGATGAACATCACCTTCCGCAGAGACTCTGCCACTAGAAGGCCTAGGGTTAACAAGGAAGGTTCAAGGATGGACATGTTCCAGAAAGACCTCGGCGAATACTATTACACGCGCCTGCGGCAGAAATAAACGGGTTTAAACACGAAGGTATAGAGTAACTACACCTACAATGCGCTTATTTACGGCGTTTCTTGAAGTAAACCAAAAGCGCTTGCCCTTGACACTCCTATTGACTGCTCTATTTTGGTTTCAGCCTTTAAATAAACATAGGTGTGCCTTTTGCGGAGCAGCAAGTGTAAAGCCTGTCATATTCGGAGTTTAAAGATGAAAAAAGAGAGGGGAGCGGTTTTGTTTGTGGTTGCTGTTTATCCGTAGGCTGAGTAGTAGTAGGCTGTGATTGTTTTG
>CAZUHG010000027.1:0-20783 GCA_964620515.1 uncultured Candidatus Bathyarchaeia archaeon | reverse complement strand
TGTTGTTCCTCGGAGAGCGAATGGAAATCGTAGGCGGAAACGTATCGCTCCGTGGGCTCACTATTCCTATCCAGTGAGGAAAATTCCCAATAGGATTTGCCGTTGCAGAGTTTACAAATAGAAGTCCAGCTACGGCTGCGGTTAGGAGTGTCGAGATGAAAGCGGTCGTGAGTGTTTGTTTTTTCACATGCAACCCTCCTGCTTATTACTAAGGTGTTTCTGGGGTTTAAGCGTTTTTGTCAAGGTTTCTTGACTAAACAGGCGTTTTCACGGGTCAAACTTTCTTGACTAACGGCGCACTTGCCGCTTAATAACCAATCAATGCAGAAGCCAGTCAACCACCAGTTCAAGCTATTTATAGAGGGGGTATAGACAAAAAATCGCAACAGTCAGCAAGAGCACATCCCACTCAACTAAACCTCAGCCAGCACAAAAACAGGGAAAAAGAGCTGAAAAAACAAGGAAACCACCCAAAACCTCACTCTATGAATAAGCAAAGCATAGTCTCACAGAGCACAAAACTTTGCAAAACAAACGCAAAACGCAACGGTAACGTTTATTACTTTAGTTTATCATTGCTAAAAGACGCGAAGCGAAATCACAATGGGTCACCGAAAAACTCACGCCCCAAAACACGGTTCACTCGCCTATCTGCCTAGGAAACGCGCCAAAAGCCCAGTCGCACGAATCCGCTACTGGCCAAAACTCGACGCAGATCAACCTCGGCTTTTAGGCTTTACAGGTTACAAAGCGGGAATGACCTACGTCTTCACCATAGAAGACAGAAAACGCAGCCCGAACTTCGGGAAGGAAGTCGTGCGCCCCGCCACCATCCTCGAAACACCACCCATACTCATATGCGGCATACGCACTTACACCAAAACCCCGTATGGACTTAAAAACCTCACCGAAGCCTGGATGAAAGACCCGCCAACAGAACTTGACCGCGCACTAATTCTCCCAGAAAACTTTGAAACTGAACAAATGCTCCAAAAACTCGAACAAAACCTGCCCAAAATAACCGCCATCCGCCTCATCACAGCAACACAACCCAAACAAACCAGCCTCACCAAGAAAAAACCAGACATAACCGAAATTGAAGTCGGCGGCGCCACCATCCCACAACAACTCGAATACGCAAAAACGCTTTTGGGCAAAACAGTAACCGCTGAAGAAGTCTTCAAAGACGGTCAATACATCGACATCGCCGCAATCACCACAGGCAAAGGCTTCCAAGGACCAGTCAAACGCTGGCACGTCACTCTGCTCCAACCAAAAGGACGCAAAACCAAACGTGGCATCGCCACACTAGGTCCATGGAATCCGCATCACATAATGTACTCAGTCCCACGCGCAGGACAAATGGGCTACCACCAACGAACAGAGTACAATAAGCGCATTTTAAAAATCGGCAAAGACGGCAAAGAGGTCACAGTAAAAGGTGGCTACATACGCTACGGTCAGCTTAAAGGACCATACATACTCATAGAAGGCAGCATACCTGGCACAGAAAAACGCTCCATACGTCTCCGCCACCCAGCAAGACCACCGAAAGAAATACCCGAATCACCACCACAAATCACTTACGTGTCACTAGACTCGCCCCAAGGAAAATAGCGGAGACAAAACCATGCCGACCAAAAAAACCGTAAAAATCTTTGACCTCCAAGGAAAACCCATAAATAAAACAATGCTCCCAGCCGTTTTCGCAACACCTCTAAGACCCGACGTCATAAAACGCGCCGTCCTCGCAATTCAATCCAGCAGACTCCAACAACAAGGTCGCGACCCCATGGCAGGAAAAAGAACCTCCGCAGAATCTCGCGGCACAGGCATGGGTATAGCACGCGTACCTCGCGTAAAAGGCGGAGGAGGAAGAGCTGCTTTCGCTCCCAGCACGGTTGGCGGGAGACAACCTCACCCACCAAGGTCTGAAAAGAAGATAGTGAAGCATATTCCCAAAAAAGAAGCGCGTCTTGCTCTGTTCTCTGCCATAGCCGCTACAGCATCTAAAGACGCTATAGCCTCAAGAGGACATCGAATCGAGGATGTCCCTGAAGTCCCCTTGATAGTTACAGATTCAATTGGGGAACTAACTAAAACCAGTGAGTTGGAAACGGCACTTACAAATTTGGGTGTTTTATCGGATTTATACCGTGTAAAAACCAGCAGAAAAATCCGCGCTGGCAAAGGCAAACGAAGGGGCAGAAAAATGAAACATGTCATAGGTCCCCTAATTGTAGTGGCTGAAAGCAAAGGCATATTTGATGCGGCAAGCAACCTTCCAGGTGTAGATGTCACCATGGTTAACAATCTTAACGCAGAAATGCTGGCGCCAGGAACACAGCCAGGCAGATTGACGCTGTGGACAACAGGCGCTATTGAGCAACTGGATAAACTTTATGGCGGAGGAAAAGGCGCGTAATGGATCCAAATGAAGTTATATCGTATCCTTTGATGACGGAATCCGCCAGTCTCATGGTGGAAAAAGATAACAAGCTAATCTTCATAGTCAACCTGAAGGCAGGCAAAAGTGATGTGAAAAGTGCAGTTGAGCAGCTTTACGAAGTGAAAGTGGATAAAGTCACTTTGCTGATAACTGCGCAAGGCGATAAAAAGGCCTTTGTGAAACTTAAACCAGAGTACAGGGCGTCAGATGTTGCCATCAAGCTTGGAATTTTGTAAAATTACATGGAGACATGGTTAATGGGTAAAAGAATTCGTGTTCAAAGGCGTGGGCGTGGTGGCTCAACCTATAGGGCATCAACCCACAAGAGAGTTGCTCCTGCTCAGTATCCACATAGGATAACTCCTAAGGAATCTTTTGATGCTTCAATTAGCGGCTTCATTGAAGCTCTTGTCCATGATCCTGGGCGTGGAGCTCCTTTGGCGTTTGTGCGTTTCGAAAACGGTGAAACATGTTATACTGTAACTCCTGAAGGCGTTTTCAAAGGGCAGCAAATTAGCTTGGGTGGAAAGGCACCTGCGGAAGTGGGGAACATTCTTCCATTGGGAAAAATTCCAGAGGGCACCTTGGTTTGCAATCTTGAACTTCGACCAGGTGATGGTGGTAAGATGGCGAAAGCTTCAGGTGCCTACGCTACAGTTGTAGGTCATACGCCGCAGGGCACAATGATCAGATTGCCATCTGGGCGTACACGGTACGTTAATGATTATTGTATGGCAACTATAGGTGTGGTTTCCAGTGGGGGTAGAACAGAGAAGCCTTTCCTTAAGGCGGGAGAAAAATTCCATCTGATGAAAGCGAAGGGGCATAAGTATCCGAGAACTCGTGGAAGAGCTATGGTAGCTGCTGTGCATCCATATGGTAGCAGCAAGAGAAGTGCGCGTAAGGTAACAACGGTTTCTCATGGTGCGCCGCCGGGGCAAAAGGTCGGGTTGATTGCGGCTAGAGGTGCTGGGCAGAAGAAGAAGCGGATAAAAAGATGAGAGAACGTTTATAGCGTTTGAAGAATTTAAAATTAGGGTGAGTGAAAAATGCCGAAAGAATTTATGTATCGTGGCTATACGCTTGGCAGTTTGCAAGGTATGTCTATGGATGAGTTCATTAAGTTGCTTCCTTCAAGGCAGAGGCGAAGTCTTCAACGGGGTTTGACGCCTGAGCAGCGGATATTGCTGGAGAAGATGCGTGAAGCTAGAGAAGCTCTGAAGAAGGGGGAAGATAGCAACATTAAAACTCATGTGCGAGACTTGATTATTCTGCCAGAGATGGTTGGAGTGAAGATTCTTGTTCACAATGGTAAAGAGTTTTTCCCTGTGGACATCAAGCCAGAGATGATCGGGCACTACTTGGGCGAGTTTGCGATAACGAACAAGCCAGTTAGGCATGGAACTCCAGGAATCGGTGCATCGCGGTCATCAATGTACGTGCCACTGAAATAAACAGGCACTTTGTTTCGTTGAGTCTCTAGCTGCTTGGAACAGTCTATACCCCATTTATTTAAAGGAAATGAGTTTGATTTACATCGCAGAAGCACAAGAAAAAGGCGTTTTTGGCTTCTAATCTACCGAAAGTTTGCTATTTGGAGCTATTTTTTGGGGCAACTTTGATTATTTGTGGTACTTTGCCTGCTGTGCCTACGGAGCCCTTGTAGATTATGAGTACTCCTTCGACTCTTTGAATAGACAAGGCTCTGTTTATCCCCGCTTGAATTGCGGCTTGGCAGTCCTCGCCTTTCACCACGTTGCACACCGCTGTCGCTGCGGCGTCTGCTAACCCTGCGTTTTTGCAGAAGACCGTTGCTGCTTCTGCGTCGCCGAAACTTAAGGCGTGGCTGAACCTTCCCGAACTCGTGGCAACACCTATGGGAAAATCCGTGAGTCTAAAGCCAAACCGTTTTGACAGGGGCTCGTCTCCCGCGACAACCGCCACGTCAATGGGAGTGTTTGACACTGCGGAGATTTCGCCGCCGTTTTCCACGACCGCCACCTCGCAGCCAGCGCGGAGCATGTCTTTTACCGCCAAGTCCGCTAAGACTCCTGCAACCGCAGCCATTGGTCCCACGTTTGCTTTTTCAGCGGCTTCCGCCATCAACTTAGCAACCACTGGCTTGCTGGGTGCGGCAACGGGTTCGAGTGTGTGGAAAAATTTGGGGTTGATTTTGATGTACGTTTCGAGGCTGCGTCGGTGACGTTTTATCGAGTTTTTGGCTGTTTGGATGCCTTCTTGCTTGTCGGCGATTACTGTGCACTGTGACTCCTTGAGGCTGAAGGCTTCTTTGAAAAGCTTCATGGTGCTGCTCCGAAACGCCTTTAGTGCGCGTTGTTGGCTGCGACTTCCGAGTTGTTCTGTTTCACTGATTTTATGGCTCTGGCGGGGCAAGCATCAACGCAGGCGCTACAGGTGCTGCCGAGGCACTTTTCCTTGTCGAAAACCACAGTGGCGTCCTCGTCCATCGTGATTGCCTCGACGGGGCACAGCGTTATGCAGGCTCCGCAGCTGACGCATTTTTCGCTGTCAATTTCGATTAGTTTCGGTATGCTGACCGTGGCACCTCGTTTACGGAAAGCCTTAACCACCTTTTCCAGCACTTCGTCAGGCACTTCAGCTAAGACCTCTCCGCCCTTCGAGTCCACGTGCGCCGTGATTATGTTGATGGGCACCTTCAGCTCTAGGATTATCTGCGATGTTATCGGCTTCTCAACGATTTTCTCCGAGAACTTGAGCAGTATTCGCGTCATTCAGCTGTCACCTTCCCAGAAGTTTGGACACGTCTTCAGCCGTGACAATACCCAACACTTTCTTCTCGTTATTTATCACTGGCAAAGCGGAAATGTTATGTTGCGCCATGCGCTTCGACGCGGTTTCCAAAGGTTCATCAGGCTTCGCCGTAATCACGCGCCGAGTCACAATGTCAGCCAGCGCCGCTTTGCCCTGAGCTAACGCACGCGTAATATCCCACGAAGTCACGATGCCAGTAAGCTTACCGCTGCCGTCAACCACGACTATGTGGTTAACTGACCGCGTTACGATGCGCTCCGCTATGGCTTGCACTGCCTCCGTCTCACTGCACGTAACCGCCTTCTGCATCACGTTAGCCACAAACGGCGTCTCCTCAGTCTGCCGCATCGGCTTGACCACGGAGTCAACTGGCAAACGCTCAACAGGCGCAGTCAAATAGAACTCGCCCTGCGTAATCCACGCCTTCAATGTTCCAGCGATTTTCCTAGCGGTCTTCAAGCTGGATAATGAGCTGACTCTGACTCGCTTGTCGCCTATGGTTATCGCGCCCGACTTCAGCTCCTTGTAGCTTACCGTAGCCAGCTTCGGGCGATCCATGCGGGGAACGCCGTAATCAACAACGTTCGTGAAAATCTCCTCGTCCCGTATGGCGGTTTTCTTAACTAAGCCCTCGTTCAAGATGGGTATGGGTATGCCCAGTCCAACGTAAAGCGTAGTGCCGTACCGCGTGAAAGACGCGCCCCGCAGAAACTCTGGACTCATCTTCTTTGCGTCTCCACGAACCATGATTGTTCCGAAACGGTTCTGCGGATCATGCTGCGTTCCCTCGCCGATAACGTAGCCCTGCGATCCGCCCAAGAAAATCTTGGTGCCGATGCCTATGGTCTCGTAGTCAGGGTCATTCATCAGCGGGTTTAATTCGCCAGCACCAGAATAAGTAGCGTTCTTCAGCCGCGGCAGCAACTTGCCCATGTACGTGTAGATGGTTTCGTCGCGACCGTTCACGGCGCAGTTATAACGCTGATAGGAGTTGCGGAAGTTAAGCAGGTAAAACTGGTTCAAGTCATGCTTAGTCAAGCGAGTTTTAACCTGCGTCCTCGGGTAGCAGTCGGTGCCGTAAGCCTTAGCCTTCAGCTCGACCTCTTTTCCGCCGACAAGGTCTTCAATCACGTGTCCGCCGCCGTACTCGCAAGGCTGCCGCTCCGACATGGCAGTGGCACCAATATACAGGTCCACAGCAGCGCCAGGATGA
Source organism: uncultured Candidatus Bathyarchaeia archaeon (assembly GCA_964620515.1). Taxonomy (GTDB): domain Archaea; phylum Thermoproteota; class Bathyarchaeia; order Bathyarchaeales; family Bathycorpusculaceae; genus CAZUHG01. Next base: position 14,328 of record CAZUHG010000027.1, on the reverse strand, counting down.
GAAACTGGCACTTCATTGATCCATGCGTTCTCGATTTTTATTGGCGGGTCTGAATGCCCAACGTTTATGATGGCGCCTGAAGAACACATCGCCCCAAAAGTTCCCGTGGTCACAACGTCAACTTCTTGGAAAGCAACTTCGACGCCGCTGCTTTCAACGAGGCGTTTCATTTCTTCAGCGGTTAAAATTTGGGCATCGCCCTTTCTGATTTTCTCGTTTATCTCGTCGATTGTTCGAGTATTCTGTTTGGATTTGAGTTTCGTTTACCTCCAACCAATAACCAACCGAAGTACGCATACGTGTATTAAAGTCTTTTGGAAGTTTCCATACGTTTAGGGCATACGTATAGAAAGTTTCACCACAGCTTCCATGACAACTCATCCATGTACTCATTTAAAGAACGAATAGAGCCATCCTGACCTCTCTGCTTCAACACACGCACAAGCGCAGAAGCCAACTCCAAATTCGTAATCACCGGAACGTTGAACTCCACCGCTTGCCGCCGAATGATATAGCCATCAGTCAAAACGTCCGAATAGTTTCTCTGCTTGTTCGCCATCGGCACATTTATGACCAAATCTATCTTTTGGTTCTGGAGGTAATCGAGAATGTTCGGGTTTGCGCCCCCAGACTCCTTGACTTTGCTAAGCACCGATATGCTGTTTATTCCCGCTGCTTGCAGCACCTCAGCCGTGTGCTCAGTCGCGTAAATTTTGAAGCCCATCTCCTCAAACGCCTTCGCCAAAGGCACAACTCTGCGTTTCGGCTCTTCACCGCCCACCGTTATAAGCACTGAACCGCCCTTGGGTGGAATACGGAACTCTGCAGACTGCAACGCCTTCGAAAAGGCATCATCAAAGTTTTCACCTAAACACGCTACTTCGCCTGTGCTGAGCATCTCAACGCCTAAAACTGGATCAGCCCCGCTTAACCGCATAAAGCTGAACTGGGGCACTTTCACGCCGAAATGACTTGGAAGCGGCAGCCCGCACGTTTTAAGAATCTCTTCAAACTTCTTGTCAAGCATCGCCAATGTGGCAAGCTCAATCAGGTTTATTCCACGCGTTTTGCTAACAAAAGGCATCGACCGCGAAGCCCGCAAGTTACATTCAATAACGTAGACTTCACCTTCCTTTACAAGATACTGGATGTTGTAAGGTCCTTTGATTTTCAGAGCTTTCACGATTTTCTGCGTGGCGTCCTCAATTTTCTTCTGAACCTCAACTGAAAGTGTGTGAGGCGGAATGCTCATGGTTGCATCACCGCTGTGAACGCCCGCGTTCTCCACATGCTCCATTATGGAGCCTATCAAGCAGGTTTCGCCGTCGTAGACGCCGTCCACCTCGACCTCTTTGGCTTTACCAACAAATTTTGAGATTACCACTGGCTGGTCTCGGGAAACCTTGGCTGCCAAGTTGAGAAAGTTCTCCAATGCTGCCTCGTTATATGCAACGCGCATTGCGCTGCCTGACAGCACATAGCTGGGGCGCACGATTACTGGGTAGCCAATTTGCTCCGCAAACCGTTTAGCAGCGGTTATAGACGTGAGTTTGCTCCAGCTGGGCTGAGGAATACCCAGTTGATCCAAGAGCGCACTGAACTTTGACCTGTCCTCGGCGACGTCAATGTTTTCTGCTGAGGTGCCAAGCAGCTTTACTCCAGCATTCGCCAGCTTCAAAGCCAAATTGTTCGGTATCTGTCCGCCGACGCTGGCGATTACACCTAACGGGTTTTCTTTCTCGTAAATGTCCAGAATACGCTCAGTGGTTAATTCTTCAAAGTACAGCTTATCGGAGACATCATAATCTGTTGAGACGGTTTCAGGATTGTAGTTGACCATTATGGCTTCTTGGATGCCGTTTTTCTTAAGCGCCCAAATCGTATTGACCCCGCACCAGTCGAACTCCACGCTTGAGCCTATACGGAAGACGCCAGCGCCTAACACCACAACCTTGCTCTTGTCGCTGCTTAGTTCTATGTCGTCCTCGTCGCCGCCGTACGTCAAGTACAAGTAGTTGGTTTTGGCTGGCCACTCAGCCGCTAACGTGTCAATCTGCTTTATTGACGGAATAATGTCTGCGTTTTTCCTGAATGCTCTTATCGCTGACTCGGTAGTTTTTTGGCAGACGGCGATTTGCTCATCTGAGAAGCCTATGCGTTTTGCTTCTCTTACAATTTCTGCCGCGCCGCTGTCTCCGAGATTCAGGCTGCAGAGTTGTCTTTCCACATCAATAATGTTCTTGATTTTATAGAGGAAAAACGGGTCAACGCCGCTTAGGTTGTAGATTTCCTCGATTGGAATGCCCATCTTCAAGGCTTTAACTATCTTGAAAAGTCTCTCGTCAGTCGGGTTAGCCAGCACATCCTTAATTTTCTCGGCTGGTTCAGTTTCCGAATCCTCTTCGTTGCACACCAACCCTTTTCTGCCGATGTCTAGCATCCGCACCGCTTTTTGCAGTGCCTCTTCCAAGCAGCGCCCAATGGCCATTACTTCGCCTACAGAACGCATTTGTGGTCCTATGTGGCGGTCTGCCTTCGTGAATTTCTGCAGGTCCCATCGGGGGATTTTGATTGTGACGTAGTCCAGTGCTGGTTCAAAGCAGGCTGTGGTGACTTCGGTTACTCTGTTTATGAGTTCTGGAAGAAGATAGCCGATAGACAGCTTAGTGGCGATGTACGCCAGAGGGTAGCCTGTTACTTTGCTTGCAAGCGCAGAGCTTCTTGACATGCGCGAGTTGACTTCTATGACGCGGAACTCTTCGGACTTCGGGTGCAAAGCCCACTGTATGTTGCATTCGCCGATTATGCCTAAACTTCGTATGGCGTTTATCGCTGCGGAACGCATTAGGTGGTATTCGCGGTTTGTCAGCGTCTGAGAAGGAGCAATGACGATTGAGTCGCCCGTGTGCACGCCCATCGGATCCAAGTTTTCCATGTTGCAAACAATCAAGCAGTTATCCGCGTAGTCACGCATAACTTCGTACTCAAGTTCCTTCCAGTGACCCACGTACTCTTCCACAAGCACTTGGGTTATTCTGCTCTGCGCCAAGCCGCGTGTGACTATGTCCTTAAGCTCCCACACGTTACGGGCTACACCTGCACCTTTGCCGCCCAGAGTGTACGCCACACGAATTATTACTGGATAACCTATCTGGTTAGCGATTTCCAAAGCTTCACCAACCGTTGTGGCAGCCTTGCTTTTCAACGGTGGGACATCAGCCTTAAGCATTACTTGTCTGAAGCGCTCTCTGTCGCCCGTGTCCTCTATCGCTTCAACAGGCGTCCCCAGCACCTTCACGCCGCATTTTTCCAAGACTCCAGTTTTTGCGAGTTCAATGCCGCAGTTGAGCGCTGTTTGCCCTCCGAACCCCAATAGGATGCCGTCGGGCTTTTCTTTCTGGATTACTTTTTCCACATACTCAGGCGTCACGGGGAGAAGGTACACCTTCCCTGACAAACGAGGGTCAGTTTGTATCGTAGCGATGTTTGGGTTGATAAGAACTGTTTCTATGCCTTCTTCCCGCAGGGCTTTAAGGCATTGGCTGCCCGAATAATCAAACTCGGCGGCTTCGCCGATTTTTATGGCGCCGCTTCCCAGCACCAGCACTTTCTTGATCCACTCGAACTTGGGCATGTTAGGCAGCCTCCAACATTTTTGCGAAAGTGTCAAAGAGGAAACCAGTGTCGTAGGGTCCAGGCGACGCTTCAGGATGCCACTGCACCGCAAAAACTGGTTTACTCTTGTGTTTGACACCTTCAACGGTTTTATCGTTAGGGTTCAGGAACCAAGCTTCCAAAGGCGTTTTCTTGATAGACTCATTCGCGATGGCGTAACCATGATTCTGGGTGGTAATGTAGCAACGGTTGGTTTTCAAGTCAAGCGCAGGCTGGTTCTGGGAACGATGTCCATACTTAAGCTTGTAAGTGTCTCCGCCTAACGCTAGCGTCAATATTTGGGCGCCGAGACAAATTCCCATTAACGGCACTTTTTCAACAAGTTCTCTGACGACATCTATTGTTTTGACGCATTTTTTCGGATCTCCAGGACCGTTACTCAGGAAAACGCCGCTTGGCTTGTACTCCATAATTTCTTTGGCGGAAAAATCGTAAGGCACCCTTACCACGCTGATTCCGCGTTTCAGCAAGTTCCGAATGATGCTGTATTTGACGCCGCAGTCGATTAAAACGACAGTGTGTTTGCCGTCAACCTTGTAGTGAATGGGCTCTTTCACAGAAACTTGGCGCGCCAAATCGGTCAGGTTAGGGTCAGGTACGCTTTTCGCTTCCGACAAAAGCTTGTCCAAACTGGGATCTTCTCCAGTCTCGCACACCTGCAGAATTCCAAGCATTACGCCGTGTGCCCGAAGTTTCTTTGTAAGACGTCTTGTGTCTACGCCGTAAATTCCCGATATGCCTTCATCCGATAGCCACTTGTCAAGGGTTCTTGTTGACACCCAATGATACGGTTCATGGCACAGTTCATGGATGACGAGCCCTTGCACTTGAATGCGGTCTGACTCGAAGTATAGTGGAATACCGAAGTTAAGATCGTAAGGTGGAACGCCGTAATTGCCCACAAGCGGATAAGTTAAGCTTAGAATCTGCCCTTTATACGATGGGTCAGTGAGCGCTTCTGGATAGCCGACCATGGATGTTGAGAAAACTACTTCTCCTGAAGTTTTGCCTGCTGCTCCAAAACCTTTGCCGACGAAAAAGGTGCCGTCCTCTAAGACCAAAACCGCTTTTTTCCCATTTTTGTGGGAACTATATTCTCGGATTGAAACCCTCCACTAAACTTCGGTTAGTGTTCTTAAACGTTATGCATATATTTCATATACACCTAGGGATTTCGCTAATGATCAACTGGATAGAACCGTACGTAGATAGTCATACCCTCCCTCAGTTTCAGTTTATTTCGAAAACTATGTGGTTCCTGAGAGCGTTTGCTAAGCTTTCTACTAATTCTAGGTTTGTGATTATGGGGACACCGAATTCGACAGCCTTTCTTCGTATTAAGTAACCATCGGTAAGGGCTTGAGTGACGATCCTATTAGGATTGGGTGTGTTGAAGACAAAATTTATCTTTCTCTCAACGAGAAGGTCTAGGACATTCGGTTTTTTGCCTTCACTTATTTTGTAAATTTTCTCGCACTCTATGCCGTTCTTTTCCAAAGTTTCTGCCGTATGGTCAGTAGCTAATATCCTGTAGCCATTGTTCGCGATTTTTCTGGCAATCTCAACCGCTTTTTCCTTTTCGCCGCCAACGCTTATCAGTATCGAGTCCCCGCTTTTGGGGATTCTTGTTCCGCCTGCAATCATCGCTTTCAATAGTGCTTCCTCGAAACTGCGACCAAAACATGCAACCTCACCTGTGGACACCATTTCTACGCCTGTTACTGGATCTGCTCCTTCCAGCCTCATGAAAGAAAACTGCGGGTACTTCACACCGAATCTCTCTGAAACCGCTTCGCCATCCTCTATTTTCTCACCCAGCATGGCACAGGCGGCAATTTCCATAAGGTTCTTTCCTATTGCTTTGGAAACAAACGGCATGCTTCTCGAAGCCCTAAGATTGCATTCTATCACGTACACATCGCGGTTTTTTACCAAGTACTGTATGTTAAATGGACCTTTGATGTGCAAGCCTCTGGCGATTTTCCTTGTTGTTTTCCTTATTTTTTCTTTGGTAATTTCGTCAAGAGTCATGGCAGGAATAGACATCGTAGCGTCGCCGGAATGCACGCCTGCATTCTCCACATGCTCGATTATTGCTCCAACGAACACGTTCTCGCCGTCGCAAACGCCGTCAACTTCAACTTCCCTTGCGCTTAGCATGAATTTCGAGATGACCACAGGATACTCTCGTGAAACTTCCGTTGCTTTTCTCAAGTAGTCTTCAAGTTGTGATTCATCGTATGCAACGCTCATGGCTGACCCAGAGAGCACATAAGACGGTCGAATCAATACAGGATAGCCGATTCTGTTGGCAAACAGTTTCGACTTTTCTATGCTCTCTAGCTTGCTCCATTCAGGTTGTTCTATTTCTAAGCTGTCAAGTAAATCGCTGAACTTTGACCGGTCCTCCGCTCTGTCTATGTCTTCCGCAGAGGTGCCGAGGATTTTTACCCCGGTTTTAGCAAGTTTTAAAGCAAGGTTATTCGGTATCTGCCCGCCGACGCTTACCACTACGCTTGGAAACTTTTCTCTTTCCACTATATCCAATACTCTTTCCAATGTTAATTCTTCAAAATACAATTTGTCTAAAACATCAAAATCGGTTGAAACAGTCTCTGGGTTGCAGTTTATCATAACTACTTCGTTGATTCCTTTTTCCTTCAAAGACCACGTCATGTTGACGCAGCACCAGTCAAATTCCACGCTTGAGCCTATTCGGTAACAGCCTGAACCTATAACAGCCGCTTTGTTTGTTTTGACAAATTCTATGTCGTCGGTGTCGCTGTTGTATGTGCAGTAAAGGTAGTTTGCGGTTTCGGACCATCGTTTCGCTGTTCGAATTTGTTTTACAAACGGCTTTATCCCAAATTTCTCGCGTAGTTGTCTGATTTCTGTTTCATTTTTTCCGAAAAGTTGTCCCAGTTTTTTGTCAGAAAACCCAAGCATTTTGGCTTTCTTCAGGTTTTCTTGGGTCAACTCGTTTTTCTTCAAGGCGTTTTCAAAGGCAACAATTTTTTTGATGCCTGTCAAGAAGCACTGGTCAATTCCAGTTAAGCCGTAAATTTCCTCTATGCTTATTCCCTTTCGGATAGCTTCAACAACATAGAAGAGACGTTTATCTGTAGGACTAGCTAACTCGCCTTTAATTTTCTCCAAACTATTTTCGTTCAATTCATCCGTCAATTCTCTGCCGATGTCCACCATTCGCACTGCTTTCTGCAAGGCTTCTTCAAATGTCTTAGCAATAGCCATGACTTCGCCCACAGACTTCATCTGCGTCCCCAGTCGATGGTTCAGGTTCTTGAATTTTTGAAAATCCCATCTCGGCATTTTGACAACGATGTAATCCACATCAGGTTCTAAGGAAGCGGCTGATTTGCCAGCAACTTTGTTTCCTATTTCAGCCAACCTGTAGCCTAAAGCAATTTTGGCTGTAACATAGGCGATTGGGTAACCAGTTGCTTTGGAAGCCAAAGCTGAGCTTCTTGATAATCTTGAATTAACCTCTATTACTTTGAATTCGCCTGTTACTGGGTGAACAGCAAACTGGATGTTGCATTCACCAACCAAACCAAGAGCCTTCAGAACAGCGAAGCTGGTTGCTTTCAACTTTTTGTATTCTTCATCACTGACTGTTTGAGAAGGCGCAACTACTATGCTGTCGCCGGTGTGCACACCCATGGGGTCAAAGTTTTCCATGCTGCAAACAATCATGCAGTTATCATCATGATCTCTCAAAACTTCATATTCAATTTCTTTCCATTTCCCAACATACTGTTCCACTAGTACCTGAGAGATTCTGCTGTGTACCAGACCGATTGAAGCGATTCTTCTTAAGTCTTCTTCGTTGTGTGCTGCGCCTGTTCCCTGACCGCCCAGCGTGTAGGCTACCCTGATCATGACTGGGTAGCCGATTTCATTTGCTGCTTGAACAGCCTCTTCGATCGTGTTTGCCTTTTTGCTTCTGGGAATCGGAATGCCCGCGCCAAGCATTGTTCTTCTGAATAAGTCCCTGTTGTCAGCTCTTTCAATTGCTTCAACGCTTGTGCCTAAGACTTTCACGCCGTACTTGTCCAGTATTCCTCTTTCTGCCAGCTCTGTTCCGCAGTTTAAGGCAGTTTGACCGCCGAAACCAAGCAAGATTCCGTCAGGTCTTTCTTTTTCAATTACTTTTTCCACGAATTCAGGTGTTGTGGGCAGGAAATACGCTTTGTCGCCTACAAATTTTTTGTCAGTTTGTATCGTGGCAACGTTTGGGTTGACGAGGACAACTTCGATGCCTTCTTCTTTAACTGCTTTTATCGCTTGCGCGCCTGAGTAGTCGAATTCTCCTGCCTCGCCAATCTTTATTGCGCCACTACCTATGATTAGGACTTTTTTAATGGATTCTATTTTCGGCATTTTTTTATCAGCCTCTCCTTTCGTTTACCATAGAAGTTGAAAAGGTACTTTCACTTGGAACCTTGACTGAAGCCTCAAGCAGGTAACCAATTGAAAAAGTGTCATCTTCTAAAAGTCGTATTGCTTTTTTGTTTTTGCTGGAATTAAGTTCTGGGACCAAAGCCCTATACTACCTACCGTTTTGAATTTTTAAGTTTTGTGTTTCTGCGAGAATTCATGGAAAGACACGTTTGAACGACGGCTTCCAGTTTGTTTTCAGCCTCGTCAAGAGCCTTATCCAGCTTGGATATATTGGCTCTGGTAAGGGTCAACTGTTTTTCACGTTCAGCTAGCGCTCTTTTAACTTCGACTGGCGCGGGTCCACCCTTGACTTTGCAGGTTTCAACAAGCGCAAGCGGGTCTGCGAGCGCCTTCAAGTCTTCAGCTTTGACTGCTAATTTGATGCCTGTAGTGTCCTTAGCCGCTTTCTGTAGCAGCGCGGGCGTGGCATCTGCGAAAGTCAATTTCGCCTCTATCAACGACTTGACTAGGGCACCGACTACCTTGTGCGCCGTTCGAAACGGCACATCATATTTACGGACAAGCACGTTAGCCAGCTCGGTTGCGGCTACGAAGCTTGCGTTGGCTTTGCCAGAAACATCCGCGGTTACTTTCAGTTTAGGAAGCATCTTGTGGAACATGTCCAGCGAAGCGTGCACGTTCTCTATGGATTCCCAGAGCTTGGGCGTTATCTCCTGAAAGTCAAGGTTATACGTGGACGGCAAACTCTTCACTGCAGCGGCTGAAGCCACAAAATCGCCTAGCACATGGCTGGCTCTTGCACGGATAACCTCCAAGACCTCTGGGTTTTTCTTCTGCGGCATGATGCTGCTTGTGCTGGTGAACTCGTCTGGAAGCTCCACTACGCCGAAGTCGGGTGAACTCCAGATTATGAGGTCCTCCGCAAAGCGACTCAAGTTTACAGCAGTCAGCGTGAGCACAGCGAGGGTTTCAGTGATGAAGTCTCGACTGCCTACAGCATCAATAGAGTTTTCCGCTAAGCCGTTGAAGCCTAAGAGTTCTGCGGTTCGGTCGCGGTTTATTGGGAAACTTGTTGTAGCTAAGGCTCCTGCGCCGAGCGGGCAAAGATTAACTCTGGTGTAAGCGCCTTGCAGTCTTTGCAGGTCGCGTTCCAACGCAGCGAAGTGTGACAGAAGGTAGTGGGCGAACGTCACTGGCTGCGCAGGTTGCAGGTGAGTGTACTCCAAAATGACGGTGTTCACGTGTTCCTTCGCCACTTCAGCTAAGTGGTCTTGCACGTGAGTTACGGCGCGCATTAGACTAAGCAGTTCGTTTCGCAGTTCCATGCGGATTGCTGTGGCAACTTGGTCGTTTCTGCTCTTGGCGATATGCAGGTTTCCGCCTGCCGCTTCCCCTGCCTCTTTGAGCACTGCTTCTTCCATCGCAATGTGAACGTCTTCAGCCGAAGTATCCAACGCGGCGCTGGCGCATTTGACTATGGCTTGCAGAAGCTTGGCGCCGTCTGGCTGCTTGATGATTTTCTGCTCCAGCAGCATTACGATGTGCGCTTTGTTAATGGCGACTACAGCTTTCGCTAGTTTCACGTCGTCTTTCATTGAAGAAGTGAACTTGGCAACGTCTTCCCGCACTGGTGATAGCCGTCCGCCTCGCAGCAGTTTCGACATTACGCTCCGCCCTTAGCTGTTTTTTTCTCCTTGGCTTTCCGCTTCAGCACGTTATGCATTCTTGTTTGCAGACCCCAAAGTTCTATGAAGCCCTTGGAGTAGGACTGGTTAAAGCCCGTTTTAATGTTGTAATTCACCAAATTCTGATCGTAAAGCGACATTGGCGATGAGCGCCCGACAACCTGAAGACCACCCTTGTAAAGCTTCACGCGCACCTCGCCAGTGACGTTTTCCTGACTTTTGTTTATGAAGGCTTCAAGATCTTCTCTCAGCGGGTCCAACCACAAGCCTGCATACGCCATAAAGGTCCATTGAGCGTCGATTTGCTGCTTAAACAAAACTTCATGCCGCGTGAGAACAATTTTTTCCAAGTCTTTATGGGCTTCCAACAGAACTGTGGCGGCTGGGCACTCGTAAATTTCTCTGGATTTAATGCCCACCATGCGATCTTCGATGTGGTCTATGCGGCCAACACCGTGTTTTCCCGCCGTCTTATTCAATTTTTCAATAAGTGCAAGAGGAGACAAAGCTTTCTTGTTTAGGGCAACTGGGACCCCAGCCTCAAATGTTATGGTTACATATTCAGGCGCGTTCGGCGCTTTTTCAGGTGAAGTGGTCCATTCAAAAGCGTCTTCTGGCGGTTCTTGGCTGGCATCTTCCAAAGCGCCGCATTCAATCGATCTGCCCCAAATGCTTTGGTCTATGCTGTATTTCTTTGCTGCGGTGGAAACTGGAATGCCCTTCACTTTCGCGTACTCTATTTCTTCAGCTCGTGTCATGCTCCACTCTCTGACTGGCGCGATTATCTTAAGGTCAGGCGCCAAAGAGCCGATTGAAATGTCAAAGCGCACTTGGTCATTGCCTTTGCCTGTGCAACCGTGAGCTAAGGCTGTGGCATCTTCTTTTTCTGCGATCTCCACCATTTTTGAAACGATGAGGGGGCGAGACAGAGTAGTGCTTATGGGATATTTTCCTTCGTAGAGAGCGTTTGCTTTTATGGCTGGAAACACATAGTCTGTAGCGAACTCTTCTTTAGCGTCGATGGAATAGTGTTTTGAGACGCCGAGGTTTTTCGCTTTTTCTGCTACTTCCGCCAAGTTTTCTGGTTGGCCAACGTTAACGGTTGCAGTTATTACTTCTGCGTTGTATTTTTCTTGAAGCCACTTGATCATCACGGATGTGTCTAGTCCGCCGGAGTATGCTAACACGATTTTTTCTGTCGTTTTATTGCTCCCCCGTTTTTTGATTAGATTTATTCCCCTTACCTCAGGGGCGGTATTTTTAAACGTTGCGACTTTTTTGTTACATGATAAGCTTTAAATGTCCCATTTGATACATTCATGCACCATGCCAATAGCTCAAAACGTAAGAAACCACCTGCGAAACAAGCCATACCTGCTGGAAGCCTTAGAAAAAGGCATAGTAAACCTCAGTGAACTATCCCGACAGATTCAGGAAGAGCTAAAAATAGAAAACACAAGCGCTGTAAAAGCCGCTTTACGCAGGTTTTCGGAAGAACTGCAAAAGCACAAGCAAAAAAGAGAGGAAAAAGTTCTGCAGGTTCTAAGGCGAAGCGTCATGGCAGTTTACGATAGAAAATCCGTTATCATAACAACCAAGGAGATAGACACGAAAACGGGAATGAAAGTGGACTTGCTTGGCAAAGTTGTTTACCTGTTGGATAGAAGCGACATGCCTGAAAGACTCAGCGCATTAGTCAAACATGATAATTGCACAATGATAGTTGTGCATTCGCCGGAGGAACTGGAAGTTACGCCGGGAGTGGTTGCTTTTTTAACTACGTTGCTGGCGGAGCAGAACGTGAACATTATAGAGTTCATTTCCTGCTGGACTGAAACAATCATTGTGGTGGAGAAAAAGGACAGCCTCAAAGCGTATGAGGTTTTATCGAATTTGGTGGGTTAAACCTACAAATGAGAGCAACAAAATTAATAATGCTACAGCGGATACTTTTCTGACTGTACACGGGAAAAGTCGCTTGCTCAATGGAGATGTAGTAGAATGGTACATCAAGAATGCATAAACTGCAAAACAACCTATGGTATAGATGAGATTGTTTACTTCTGCAAAAAATGCGGCGACATCCTAGAAATAAAGTTTGACCTCAAAGAGTTAGCGGAAACCCTCAAGGGCAGCGACTGGAAAACCAAGCCGCTCTCGGTTTGGCGGTACCGCGACTTCATGCCCATTCATGAGGCTACTAACATGGTAACCTTAAGTGAAGGCGGCACTGGATTACACCGCTCCCTACGATTAGGCGAAGAAATAGGATTAAAGAACCTCTATGTCAAAAACGAGGGCGAAAACCCCACAGGCAGCTTCAAAGACAGAGGCATGACCGTCGGCGTAACCAAAGCCGTTGAACTAGGCGCACGGCACGTAATCTGTGCATCCACCGGCAACACCAGCGCCAGCCTAGCCGCCTACGCAGCAAGAGCAGGACTTAAATGCACTGTCCTGATTCCCTCAGGCAAGATTGCTTACGGCAAACTTTCACAAGCCATGATTCACGGCGCCAAAGTTCTCCAAGTCAGAGGAAACTTTGATCAGGCACTGGAGTTTGTTCTGAAACTTGCGGAGAAACACAAAGACATCTACTTGCTAAACTCGATTAACCCGTTCCGTATTGAAGGACAAAAATCGTTGGGATACGAAATCTGCGAGCAACTAAACAATGACGCGCCAGACCGCATCATCATACCCGTTGGCAATGCGGGAAACATCAGCGCCGTGTGGAAAGGCTTAACTGAATTCCACAAACTCGGCTTCATAAAGAAACTGCCTAAAATGACAGGTATCCAAGCCGCAGGCTCCGCGCCTATAGCTCAAGCAATCAAAACCAACAGCGACAAAATAATCCCCGTGAAAAAGCCAGAAACCGTTGCCACAGCCATCCGCATCGGCGCCCCAGTGAGCTGGAAGAAAGCTGTCAACGCTATCCGAGAATCACATGGAACAGCAGAAACTGTTACTGACGAGGAAATTTTGGATGCACAGAAAATGCTAGCTCGTGTTGAGGGCATTTTTGTGGAGCCCGCAAGCGCTTCATCAATCGCTGGCTTAAAGAAACTTGTTAAAGCCGGCGGGATAGGCAAGGATGAGAAGGTAGTCTGTATTACGACTGGGCATGGGCTAAAAGACCCTGACACTGCAATCAAGCAAAGTGAGAAGCCACTTGAAGTTGACGCTGAAATGTCAGCCATAGAAGATGCATTAGGCTTAAAGCGGCAAGTGGCTATTCTAGCAAGGTGAGATGTGCATGAGGATTATTTTGGTTGGCTATGGCGTAGTCGGAAAGGGCGTAACTACCATACTTGTTCGCAGATATGCAGAAAAGGTTAAGGATTACGGGTTTAACCCAAAAATCGTTGCCATCGCTGACATAGACGGCGCGGTTATAAACCCAAGAGGTCTAAGCCCTGAGAAACTGGAAGCGATTAAACAAAAAGGTTTTCCAATATCAAAAGACCCCGACTTTGGACATCCAGAAATGTCAGCGTTAGATGTTATCGAGTCAGTTGAAGCAGAAGTGATTGTTGAAGTCACGCCCGTCAACATCAAAGACGGTGAACCTGCTCTATCACATATTACTAAAGCGTTCAAAACAGGGAAACATGTTGTGACAACAAACAAGGGACCATTAGCCTTAGCCATGCCAGCACTCACAGAACTAGCCGAGTACAACAAAGTTTACCTGAGATTCAGCGGAACAGTCGGCGGTGGAACCCCCATGCTTGAGTTTGCCAAACGCTGCCTCGCAGGAGACAAAATCCTCGCCATACGAGGCATACTAAACGGCACAACTAACTACATACTAACTGAAATGTCTCAAAACCGCGTAACCTTCCAAGAAGCGCTAACAAATGCGCAGAAGCTTGGTTACGCTGAGACAGAGCCATCCATGGATATTGACGGGTTTGATACCGCCTGCAAAGTAGTTATTCTGGCGAACTGGATAATGAACAAGAAAATAACCTTAAAAGACGTAGATAGGACGGGCATCCGTGACGTATCTTTGAAGGCGCTTGATGAAGCTTCAAAGAGAGGCAATACCATCAAGCTCATAGGTTCAATAGGCGATGACGGAACAACCGTGAAGCTCACGGAGATACCGAAAACCAGCCCCTTATGCGTCAGCGGGGTCCTAAACGCGGTAACCTTCTTTACTGAGTTCGCGGGTGAACAAACCCTCGTCGGCAGGGGTGCAGGCGGCATGGAGACTGCCAGTGCAGTTTTAAGAGACCTGCTAGACATAAGACATAAGCTAGCAAGCAAAGTGCTCACGTAACACTTGGAGTGTGAAAAAGTGAAGAAAATAGTGATGAAGTTCGGAGGAACTTCCGTCGCTACAGGCGAGAACATCCGCCGAGTAGCCAACATAGTAGCGGACAGCGTCAAAAAAAACTACAGAGTTGTGGTTGTGGTTTCAGCCTTGGCAGGCGTTACCAACCAGCTCTCGGAAGAGGCTGAGCAGGCGAAAAAGAAAGATGAAAAGCAAATTCAAGAGTTCACGAGAAAACTGGTTGAAAAACACGTTGCAACCGCC
>CAZUHG010000026.1:0-21727 GCA_964620515.1 uncultured Candidatus Bathyarchaeia archaeon | reverse complement strand
TCTCAAAGAGCGGCATACGAGAATTCAAAGAAACAACAAGCCCCTTAAGAACCCTAACGAAATTCACCAATTCACAAATTTACCAACAAATTCAAACTCAAACGCTTTTTGGAACAAGCTATAACCCTTTTATACAACGACTACTGAAAGAGCGTCTTTTCCAAGCGCATAAAACGCACATAAGGGCTTGATTTTACTCAGAAATTTTTGGCTTAGAATTTACAGAGTACATAAGCAATTCTCAAAAGGCTTTCAGGTTGATTTTCTAAAGATTTTATTGAGTACACATAAGACATTTTTGAAATTGAGTAAATAGGCTTTTTCAGATAGACTTTAAAGGCTTTTGAAAATAGGTTGTTTTTCAGAGCATTTTTTAGAAGTGCCTTACGGAAAATAAAAAAATCCAGAGGGTAGGGGAGTTATTTTGAACAGAGTAATACTATCGCAAATCTTGCAATATTCGGCTCCAATTATTTTCGTATTTCTCAATGCTCGGTAGTTTGATTGTGTGAAGTATCTCTCTTTCGCTTTCTTCGGGTGGTTTCTTATGTTTGCTCTTTGCCAGCCATTCATTGGTATTGGTTTCTATAATTCCGATTATTTCATCTTTTGACAGGATGAAAAATCTTGGCTGTTCATTTGAGATGTCAACGAATACAAAATCACAAATAATTTTCTTCTCAAGTTCTTCATGAATAGTCTTAAGCATTGTTCTGACAACTGGAAAATCTTTTTTGTCAGTACATTTAACTTGTATCCCTTTGCCTTTGTTTGTCTCAGGATTAAGAACAACTATATCGTAACCTTTAGTGTTTCTCGAAGTGGTTAAGGCTATAATATTCATTGCTGAGAGTCTAGATGCCACAAGAAAAATACCAACATTACCTTTGAAATCTTTGGCAACTTTGTCCATCATGTTTAGGCTATCTTTACGCTATGCAGATTTAAGATTTTAGATGTACTCAATACTCATAGTAGATTGCATGATTTATTGCGCCTTTGAACCACACTACATGATTTGTTTCATCTAACTCAATAGTTATGGGCTTAATAGATTGCCTATAACTTTCTTTGAATTGCTCCCATGTATCCATCTTTGTTAGGATTCCACCAGAATCTCTAAAGGTTTTAGACCACACATTCCAGTCATATGCAAGAATTGAATAAGAACCTGATATTTCATCTCTGATTTTTTGTTGCATGTTTATTTCTGGTTGTGGTTCAGCTAAGAAAGAAAATCTAGTGTATAGGAACAATCCAGCAACAGTCAAAATAATAACAATTATTCCTACTAGCAACCATTTATTCATTGGGACCACCTTTCTCTGTTGATTAGTTCTTTCGGTTCAGCTATTATGTTTTTATATCCAAGCAAAAGCTAAAGAGTACAACAGCTTCATAATATATTTCGATTTGAATGGTTCAACTGAAATGGAAAAAAGCGCTATATTCAAAATGGTTCTATTACATCTTGATAGGCATCATACTGCTTTTCTTTATGTTTGTTGTCTTTCCGATTTTATTGGCTTACGGGATTATTAACCAAGATTTGAATCTTAACCTCTTTTCTGAGACTTGGGGATTGTTATTTACTCTTCTATTTTTTGTTATGCTTTTTGAGTTGAATAGTGTCCTTGAGTGGAAAAAAGTTGAGAACAGAGTTAAGTGGAGAATTGGTTGGGAAATTTACGGAATATTTGACAATATATTGAATTTATGCGAAGTAAAGACGACAACAGGGGATACAGGTAAAGATGTATCCGCTTGGAAAGATGCAAAAAAACGCCAATTAGAAGAAGTAACGAAAGGAAAAATCGTTCTAAGTGAATTCGGTATGGATGTTTTGGAAGACAGCACAATAGTGAAAAATTACGCTGAAGGGTTGACTGCACGAAAGAATAACCTCTCAAACTTTGAACTTAAATATTATAGATTTTTCAGTTCGGATGTTCAATGTTCATTAATGGATATCCAAATAGAGATTGAAAAAATCCTGATGGAAATTTGGCGGTCACAATTTCTTAAAACTAAAGACAGGGACAGAATAACTAATAGTGCAGAAAAAATTATGACCGAGATTGCAAATCTCTCGGAAAACGGTATAGGCGTTGGGCTTTAAATTTTGCTCTCTCTGTGTGCAAATTAATTCTGTAGTAGTGGTAGTAGAGAAATGAAGTGTAGAGAGAAGAGAGAGAAGTAGTAGAACAGTAGTAGTGTTAACTCTGTCTCCTTCTCTCTAGGTGTACATCTCATGCGGTGTGAAAAGCGTCAGGAATTGTTTACACGTGGGCGTAGACGCGGTCGGTTGTGTACTTTCCCGTTGCCATTTCCTGTTCTATCTCGCGCAGAAGCAGTATCCGCTTGAACGTGGGCGGGTGTGTGGCGAACCAGCTGTTCATGGTCGCCCATGTGGACTTGGATTCCTTCTCCATAGCCAACTGCAGTTCACGTTCATCCAGCACTCCGTCACGGTCCAAGTCGTAGTCAGATTTGCTCTCCATAATCTGATGAATCTCCTGCTTAGCCTGCGCTGGGTCTCCAATGTAGAACGCTCGGGCGCCTTCAGGAGACTTAGGCGAAATCGACAGCCCATAAGTAATCTTGGCGAGCCCGCTCTCCAAGTTTCGAGGCGAACCCGTCAAATAAGCCGAGTAAGCGTCAGCGTAATGCTCGCGCAATCGGCTAAGCCGCATCACGCTAAGAAAAGTAATCAAGTACACCGCAAACGAGACCACGCCAACGATTAACAGCGCCGCACCCGCATTTCCCCCCTTACTGCTTCCCCTCGAACGCGAGCTAGACATTCCAGCCCGCAACGCAACCTGCGCAATCATGTACGCAATCAACGGCAACGCAGAAAGCACCGTCATAACAATGAAATCCTTATGCCTAACATGCCCCAACTCATGCGCAATCACGCCCCGCACTTCATCCTGACTCAAACTCCTCAACAAACCCTCATGCACAGCAAGCGTAGCGCTCCTTGAAGAAGTGCCAAAAACAAACGCGTTCGGCGTGTTATCCGGCACCACAGCCAACCTCGGCATGGGCAACCCGCTTTTATCCGCCAACTCCTTGACGCTTGACTCAAGCCACGGATTCTCGCCCGGCGCCAGATAATGCAGCCGCGACGTAGCCGCCACAATCGCGGGTCCTAAGAGGTACTGGAGCAGTATGAATAGCCCTATACCGCCTAAAGAAAGAAGCAGCCCCATCCACAAATCAAACCCGAAAACAAAATACTGCAAGAGAAATATGATTCCGACCACAAACACTCCGAAAATGAAGGCTGCTACAAAAATGCTGCTTCCCATCGCAAACTTCAGCTGAGACAGCGACGCCATACGTAATGCACTCCGCTCTTCATGTGAAAAGCAAATGCGGAATTAAGTCTTTCTCAGAATTTGACCAACACCGACTGAAAAAATGCACAAACAAAAAAAGGTTTAGATCGGGTAGGCTCCGCATATCTTGCAGAACTGAATTTTCGTCTTCACGTAGCCTTTGCAGTACGGACATTGTATTCCACCGTTGTCAGGATAAACCTCTGAAGGTTTCCCAAAGATTTTCCTGAAATGCTCATAGTAAAGCAGCTGCTCCTTATCCTGAATTTTCACATCGTCTTCTGCAAGAATCTTTTTCTTCTTCTCCTCAAACTCAACGTCTGAAATCATGTCATTGAAGTACGTGCGCAACACTTCAGTGCCTGTTCCCGCCTCCAACGGCGCTTTCGGCCTCCAAATCACATCCGTCGGAATAACGTCTTCATACGCTTTTCTCATTATCCACTTGCCATATTTCACGCCGTCGCGCATGTTAATCTTGAACTTTATGGGCAGCTTTTTAGCCCAATCCATGAACTCTGGGTCCATGTAAGGCGCTTTAATGGTCATTCCAAGAGACGCTGCCATGGGTATCGAGGAGAAACCCATTTCCGCCCACATCTCCTTCTGCTTCTGCGCGAACTCCACTTCGGACAGGTGAAACTGCCATGGGTACCCGAAAAGCTCATCTAACGCGTCGCCCGTGAAAACACTCTTCAAACCTTTCTTCTTCAAAATTGTTAAACCTATGTAGACGGGCATGCTGTTTCTTATCTCCATAGGGTCAAACTTTTTCAGCGCCGCTACAACCTTCGGAGCGTTGCTGAGAACCTCTTCGCGACCAAACATGTGAGTTTCATGGTTAAGATTCAGGAAAGCCACCATCTTCTTCACGTACTCAGTGTCCTTCGGGTTTCCATGCTTAAAATGCATGGTCAAGCAGGGGATTTTCGGCTTGTACTTCACCGCCTCGTAGGCTATGATTTGCGTGTCTGTTCCTGCCGAGAACAGCATGGCGTCCGCCATGTTTTTCTGCACAACCTTGTTCACTAAAATTCGGGTTTCTGGCAAAAGACTGGCATATTCACTTGGGTCAAGCGACATGATATTTTCCTCGCAATATTACAGCTTGTCGCCTCACAGATATTTAAGTCTATCCGTATGCATATAAAAGTTAACAAATTATAAACATACGTGTGAAAAGTCAAGCAAACACTGAACACCCACCTCTCCAACTTCCGCAAAACGCCTTCGGACAAGTAGGTAACTTTAAAAGTTTTAAGACTTCGTTCTTATAAAAGGTGCAACACCCAGTGCGTTACGAAAACCACGATGGATGGCCATACAGTAAAATTGAACACTGGCCTCCAATGACTTACAGAGACAGTTCTGCTCCCACTTCCGAAACACTATCCGTTTTCACTGATTTTCTCAAAACGGAAAGTCAGACCGACCCAAACAGGGAACTGCAACCTTGGATTCCATTCTGCGACGGCAGATGCGCCTTCTGCTATTTTCCCGTAAACTGCGAAAAACAAAACGTTGCAGCATACATTAAAGCCTTGAAGAAGGCATTAGGCTTCTACGCGAAAAACAAGTATATCCAATCAAGCGTTTTTAACGAACTTTACATAGGCGGCGGAAGCCCCACCGTTCTCGCGAAGCCCCAACTCGTCGATATTTTACAGTATTGCCGAGAAACTTTCAACTTAACCGAAGACTGCGCCACGAAATGCACTGGATGCACTCATAACCTTTCCGAGGACAAAATACGCACATTAGCTTCAAACAAAGTTAACCAGCTAGACATAGGCATCCAAACATTTGACAACTCCCTCCGCAAAATCCTCAAGTTGCGCGACAACAGCCGAGACGCAAAATCAAAATTGAAAACCGCTAAAAAACACGGACTACACGTCAGCATCGACTTGCTGTATAATCTTCCTCGGCAAACAAAAGAACAGTGGACAGACGACATAAAACAAGCATTAGAGCTGGACGTTGAAAGCGTAGACTGCTATCCACTGGACTTATACGCGGACACACCGCTTGCAAAACAAATTGCCGCAGGCGAACTGCCTCCAAACAACGACGGCGCAACAGAACTTGAAATGTACGTTGAAGCTTACCGCATTTTCAAGGAAAACGGGTATTTGCCCACATGCCACAACCGGTTCTCCAAAATCAAGGAAGATTTTAACAAGCCCTCTTCGGAAGTTGTAGGCACGGGCGCTGGTTTCTTCATGGGCCACATAGGTCGTTATCTCTACTCAGACATAGAAGACGTCGAAGACTACATTGCAGCAGTCAACAACGGCGCATTCCCAATAGCTAAGCTTACGACGCTTTCGCAGGAGGCTGAGATGAGAAAAGCGATGATGCTCATATACATCCGCCAGACCGTGGACCGCGAGAAATTCAAAGCGCAGTTCGGCAAGTTCCCCGAAGAGGCTTTCCCCAACGCTATCCGCACGTTGCAACAGAAGCACCTGATCGAGATTGCAGACGGCAAAATCAACTTGACTGAAAAAGGCGACCCGTGGCGATTCAATATTGCATGGGAGTTCTTCAAGGATGCTGAGCTGTAAGGGTGTGGAAAAGTGAAGGTAAGTTTGATCCACTTGAAAGTTCGCGGTTCGCTTAAGGGCAATCTCGCGGCAGCCGCGCTGGCAGTTCGTAAAGCCGCTCAGCAAAAACCCGCGTTCATCGCGCTTCCAGAATACTTCTCGGTTCCAAACAACATGGAACAGTTCACTTCGGCAGAGGCAATTAGTAAAGAAACGTATGAAGAAACGGTGAAGTTCCTCGCGGACACAAGCAAAGAGCTTACGGGCATATACGTTTTAGGCGGCACCGTGCTTGAAGAAGACTATGGCAAATTCTACAACACCAGCACTCTGTGGCGAAACGGCGTGCTCATCGGGAAATACCGCAAAAGAAACCCGATAGCGGCGGAGTTGAAAGCGGGCGTGAGCCGCGGCGACAAGCCAGCCGCATTCACCACTGAACACTGCACGGTTGGCATGCTTGTCTGCGCTGACATGTTTGACCCGCCCACGATTAAGGCGGTTGTGGATTTGGGCGCGGAACTCGTGTTCCTGCCTGTGGCTGCGATGGGTACGCATCCGCATGTGACGGGACACCCGTTGACGGAGAAGCTGGCGACGGAAAACGGCGTCTACGTGGTTAAAGTGGGCAACGTCAGCTCGAACGCCAGAGGCGGAAGAAGCGCCTTCATCACGCCATGGGGCATAGAGCAGGAAGCCTCAGACGCCGTCAAAGACTCAGTGATGACTATAGATTTTGACATGCAGAAGTTGAGGGAATACAGGAAAAGCCTCAAAAGTTAAGGCGCTCTGAAACTTCAACGTGAGTGTACGAGTTAACGTGAACCTCAAGTGCGCTTCCGTTTTCCTTAACTTTCGCGTTAACCAACTGCAAACGCGCATTCAGTTTAAGCGTTTTTTCAAGTTCCTCTGCCTTCTCGTTCCAAACAACAACGGGTATTTCGCCTGTTTCATCCGCCAGCGTAAACCGCAGCACTGTCCCCGTGCTCATGTCGCCCCTCGTGAACGTTGACGCGGAAAAAACCTCTTTCACCGTGCCCACAAGATGAATGCTACCGTGTGCCGCGGTTACCGCGCTGATTTTCGTGGCGAAACTGCCAAGGGAAGGGTACTCATCCGCCTGCACGTTTTCGGAGTCAACTTCCATTTTGCTCTTGCCGCCCAAGTGCAATTCCACTTTGCCTTCGCGGTCTTCACGCGTGTACCCATGAAAGAAACGGATAACCTGCCCAGCTTTCAGTTCACCCGACTCAACCAAATCAACCTTATCATTCCACAACACGACGCGGAGGGTGGCGTCTTTGTCAGCAATCATCAGGTTCGCCACTTTCCCAGAACGTTCCCCGTTGAAGGCTCTTGGAGGATAAACCACAACCACACGCCCCGTTACTGTAACGTCGTTTAAGCCTGCAACCAATTGGCTTAGGGATAATTTGCGATAAGCGCAGTCCTTAGGAACTTCAACTCCGTATCTGGCGGCGATCAACCGCAGAAGCGTCTCGTCTGCTATTAGACTGCCAGTCTTGCTTTTCTCAGCCTCCAAACTTTCAAGAATCTGGTTTCGGCTGACCTCTGGATGCTTCAACAGAATCTGCTCAACTATCTCTTCAACAGTCATTTTTCTGATGCCAACACGGATAAAAGGTTCAGCTTGTTTTAAATTTTTTGTGTAAACCTACAACAGTACTTCACGACAGCGGTTCAGCTGGCGTTTTTAATTATGAACAGAAAAACGAAAGCTTGAAGGCTAACTTTTCTCGTTTGCTTGCTCTTCTTCCTTACCATAATACGAGTACAAGAAAATCAACACTAGAGCAACAAACGTTGATGCCATGAGGATGTATTCCAACGTTAGGAAGTACGCGCTTAAATCCATCGGGATTCTCCTTTTCTTGCTTATTCATGTAACGTTTTAATATTTAAGCAGTAGCTTTTTTCCACTCGCTCATTAACGTATCATAAAGCTCGTCAGTTTCTTCTAAAGTCTCATACCATCCGAGGTTGCGCGCGATCTTCTGAGCAATCAGGTGATAACACAAGTGAATTCTTCTGTCCAGCACACGAAAGTAGAAGTCGTCGCACATGCAGAATTCAGCCTCAGCCATTATCAGGTAATCCCGTTCTCTTCCAATGACTATCCAGACGGTTCTGCCGCTTGGCTTGAAAACGTATTTTTTCACCCGGTTCTCTTTCAGGGCGCCGAGGGCTTTTGTGAAGCGTTGACCGAAAAGCTCGTAGAGCGCGGTTAAGTTTTTGCCAGACAGCTTGCCTTCTGTTTTTGCTTCACGGCAAATAGCGTTTAGCGCGTCGATTTCCGAGGTGTCGTCCATGGCTGGCACAAGCTTTTCAGGAAGAACTTTCACTGACGTTTAACCTATGTCGATTGGTTCGCCTTTCGGCTCCTTTTCGGCTTCAGCTTTGGGAAACACAACTTCCAAGACACCGTTTTTGTAGGATGACTTAGACTCTTTCACCTTCACTTTCGTTGGTAAGGCAACTTCCTTGTAGTACTTGGTTTGAGGCGTGTTAACCGATATCGTCAACGAGTCTTCTGTGCCGTGGAGTTTAATGTCTGTTTTTTCTACGCCAGGCAGTTCCGCGACTATGCGAACTTCACCGTTTGTTTCAACTATATCCACAAGTGGTTCGCGTTCTTCTTTAACTTCTGGACCTTTGAGGCTTTTCTTGATGTTGCCGAACTCTTGGATTTCAGGCTTGCCGTCAGGGCCTATCTTCATGCTGTAGCCGTATACGAAGGGACCTAACTCTTTGACGGTGCTGCCGTCTGGAAGTTTGCGTTCTTTAACGTAGTCTTTGGGGACTTTTTCTGTGAAGTTCTTGAATTCTTCTTCCATCATTTTTTCCATTTCGCGGAACATTCTGTCAACGTCGCCGAAAAAGGGGTCGCTATAGGGAGTTTTGCGTCGTTTCTTGAACCATTCTGGGTAATCTTTATCGTCTGGTGACATTCACTTTTCACCTCAGTAAATTGGAGGTATCCGTTTTCTATAAGTTTTATGCTGGCTTATCTGCATTTTGATTCTTGCTAAGTTGTTTGTGGCGAATGTCAGTATTCTCCATTGCGTGGCACTTAAGCCATTAAATAATCAAGGGAAGTGACGCCAGCGAACAAAAGTTTATTATTCGAGTGTGAAAAATTACATTCGGTTGAAACAAAAAGATGGCTTCTGGTCTTCTAGCCCCAAGTGTGGAGTTGGTTTGACGGAGAAAATGGCTGAGTTAGGCTTCTCAAAAGGTATAATCACGGAGACTATAGTCTCCACCTATAACGTGGAAGGGCAGCCAACTGCCGCGCCAATGGGCGTAACCATGGAGAACACACAACACATAACCATTCGACCTTTCACTTCAACGTTGACATACAAGAATCTCCAGTTGAAAAAGTGTGCGGTGATAAACGTGACCGAGGATCCAGAACTGTATTACCGCACTGCTTTCAAAGAAGCTAACCCAAAAGGCAGAATACCGCAGGAATGGTTTGGAAAAGCTGACGCTGTTGATGCGCCCAAGCTACGGATGGCAGACGCGCACATCGAAGTTTCCGTGGTTGACCTGAGCATTTTTGAAGCTGAAAGAGCCAAAGTCTTATGTCAAGTCAAGCTAATTAAAGCGCCGAAAATGTTGCCCACAGTCTATTGCCGTGCTTCGTATGCCGCGATTGAAGCGGTCATACATGCAACCCGCGTTAAGGTTCTAGTTAACGATAAAAGCGAGCAAAAACGTGTTCACATGTTGCTGGAAACGATTAAGAGCTGCACTGATGTTGTGAACCGTGTAGCTCCAAACTCACGCTACTCTGAAATTATGGCAGACCTGAACCAGCGCATTGATTCATGGAGGGCGAAAAGTGAAAGTCTACGTTAAAACTCCCGCAAGGCTTCATTTAGGACTGATAGATTTAAACGGCGATTTAGGGCGACTTTTCGGAGGATTAGGCGTAGGCATAGACCGCCCAAACGTTGTTCTTGAAGCCCAGCGGTCAGAAAGATTATCCGTCGCAGGTGAGAAAACAGAGCAAGTAAAAACATTGGCTAAACGATTTCTCGAAACTTATAATGTAAAAGCAAACGCCAGCATTGATGTCAAACAAGCAATTCCAGAACATGCAGGGTTAGGCTCTGGAACGCAGTTAGCTTTAGCCGTAGCTACAGCGCTTTCAAAACTGTTCGATGTTGATGCGTCAGTTCAAGAACTCGCCGAAGCCATGGGCAGAGGACAAAGAACAAGCATTGGCACAACAATTTTTAAACAGGGCGGGTTCGTGGTTGACGGAGGAAAAAGCACCAGCCAAAACAAGTTTCCCGCCACGATTTTCCGTCAACCATTTCCTCAAGACTGGTGTTTCGTCGTGGCAGTCCCGAATGTCAACAGGGGGTTGGCTAAAAGCGAAGAAACCGCAGCGTTCAAAGCGCTGTCGCCCATGAAAGCTGAAGACGCTGGCAAGATGTGCCGTTTAACAATGATGAAGCTTCTTCCCGCATTAGTTGAACGCGACATCAAAAGCTTTGGAGAAGCCTTAACCCAGATTCAAATCGTTATTGGCGATTACTTTGCGGAGGTTCAGGGAGGAACTTACTCTAGCCAGACAGCCACCGAAGGCATAGCGCTACTGCAGAGGCTTGGCGCGTACGGCGCAGGGCAGAGTTCGTGGGGACCAGCATTTTACGGATTAACCCAGAAGGAGCAAGCTAAGGAAATCGAGTTAAAAGTTAAGGCTTTCCTTAAGAAAAGTGGTGGGGGACAGGTTTTCGTGGCAAAAGCAAACAACAGAGGCGTCTACGTCAAGGTCACCAGATAGCAGGCGGTTTTAGTTTGAAAGTGCTCTTGATAACGGGTTTGCTTGCGGAAAAAACTGTGGAACGCTACGCCAAAGAAAGCAACGTTGAAACAGGCGTTCTCGCGCTGAAAGTTCCTGTTGCTGCATTGTTAAGCCCTGAGCAAATCGTTAAGGCGCTGAAGAAAGCCGCTGTCCGAGACTTCGACGTGATTTTGGTTCCGGGGCTCATCCGGGGCGACACCGCTGTCATCGCTGATTCCGTGAAAACCCCAACTTTCAAAGGTCCAAGATACGCCGCTGACTTGCCCACGGTGTTAGATGCTTTAGGCAGGGTTAAGCTTTCAACAGTTACGCCTGCATGCGACCTACTCCGAGAGGAACTTCAGCAGAAGGCTTTACAAGAACTGGCGGCTGCTGAGAAAAACCGAGACGCGTTGCTGCAAAAGCCCGGCAACATGTTAATCGGAGAGTTAGCGGTAGGCAAAGATTTTCCCATGCGCGTGCTGGCTGAAATCGTGGACGCCGCGCTAATGCCGAATGATGAGATTCAGAGGTTGGCGAGGCACTTCGTGAAAGTGGGCGCTGACGTAATTGACGTTGGCATGGTTGGAGGCGAATCCAGACTCGCGGATGCGAAGCGCTGTGTGGAAGCGGTCAAAAAAGCGGTTAACGCGCCTGTAAGCATTGACACGCTTGACCCAGACGAGATACGGGAAGCTGTTGCGGCTGGCGCAGACCTCATATTGAGCGCAGACGCTGGAAACGTTGAGCAGATAGCTGCTTTTGCCGCGGATGTGGCGGTGGTGGTTATTCCAACTAATCAGCGTGAAGGATACTTCCCTGAGAAGGCTAAAGACCGTGTCCGTTTTCTGGAAGAAATCATCGCTAAAGCCAGAAACCTGGGAATGAAGCGGCTTATAGGCGACTTGATTCTTGAACCGTCTAACGTGTTGGAGTCGCTGGTTGCTTTCCGCGATTTCGCCGTTAGAAACCCTGATGTCCCGCTGTTTGTCGGCGTTTCCAACGTTACTGAGCTGTTTGATGCAGATTCCGTGGGAGTTAACGCTTTGCTCACGCGCTTGTCAGCGGAAGTGAACGCCAGTATCCTGTTGGCGACTGAGAAAAGCAGCAAGACAAAAGGAACCGTTAGGGAAGAAGTCATCGCGTCTAAAATGATGTTTCTGGCTAAAAGACGAGGCTCGGTTCCGAAGGATTTGGGCATTGACCTGCTGGTTTTGAAGGATAAGCGGAAGCATGAAGAAGCGTATGATAAGGTGCTTGAGGCAGAAGCGCAAGTGACTATAGCTAGTGAAGAATCTGCGCCAGCCGCTTTGGACCCGCGAGGCGTGTTTAGAATCATGGTGGATCGTAACGCGGAAACTATTGTCGCGCTTCACTTTGCCACGGCTGAGGCGGATAAGCCAAGCAACATTGTTAAAGGAGAAACAGCTGGGGCAGTGTACGCCAAAATCGTGGAGACTGGGTTGGTGACGAGGCTGGATCACGCGGCTTATTTGGGAAGCGAACTGGCAAAAGCTGAAATAGCCCTCAGAACAGGCAAAGATTACATTCAAGATAGTATACTATTCAATAAATGATAGGTATTTTTCTCTAAGTCAACGATGTTGGCGAGGGTAAATGTGCCTTGTTTTACTCTTGGGATGGGAGTTTCTGAAAGGGTAATACTGATTTTTTGAGGGTTTTTATCAAAGGCACGCCGACAACTACGGACAATATTACCAGTACCAGCCGTTCCCACGGATAAATTACAAACGCGGGAGGCCATATGATTGTTGCAAACTCTGAAGGCCCATATACATGTTGAATTTGACCGAGAACAATTTCGTAAAGCAAATTGCCCATCAGATGCTGCATCATGGTTCCAACGAAAGCCAGTATTGCAACTCCTGCTGTGAGAAATTTTGGTTTAAGCGTTTCAATCCATTGCCCTGCCTTGCGGCCGAGGGGTGAGATAAGCACTAAAAGGGCCACGATATGCAACCAAACAAACGGAAACGGACCAATGAAGAGGCTTGTTAACGGATTCAGAATGAAAGCCAAAAGTAAAATTATATTTAACACTACTGCGGGTGCCCACTTGCGCTTTATGAGGAAGCCTATAGTAACGGTGTTTACAAAGGCTGGAAGAAAATCTAGTCCCATGAAAACAGGTGTTTTACCGAGTGCCATCCCTAAGAAGGTGCCTATGACTATGCTTAAGCCACCTACATAGGGTCCCAAAATTATTCCAAAGAGCGGCGCGAGGAAATCCGAAACTGAAAATGGCTTTGAAAGCCCAATCATGGGTCCCATGGGTACGGGTCGTAGCATTGCATAGAGGGCGGAGAAAACAATCAAGAATGCGATGGTTTTTGTTCTATTACTAGTTTTGCTGAAGTCGCTCAATCTTTGACACCTTCACGATCGGAACTTTTTTTCACTGCTGTGTAGTTTTTTACATTGGATATAAAAAAGTTGCGGTAGCCACATGCAAACTGGAATGGTTTCGATGGAGCGTTTGGCAGAAAGTTGCCCAAAGCAGCTTGTGAACCGCCCATTAATCGCGAGTAATCAAAAGGCTGTTTTTACGTCTTTTTCGTCTAATTAGGGCAAAAATCTCCTGTTTTGCCATTAAGAACTGTTTCTGCATGACTCTACTGAGAGGCGTCACGGAACTACGGCATTAGTAAATTTTAAATATAAATTGCTGACAATATTAGTTTCGAGGTCAATATCGTGCCTAAAGCTGCCAAAGGAAAGAAGAAAAAGGCTGCAAAGAAGAAATAAAGCGCCGTAGAGCCTTATACCTTTCCCATTTTTTCTTTTCTTCCATGGGAAATGTAGCGTTGCCGTTCTGTTTTTAGTGAACTGAGCGGCTTTTTCAAAATGAAATTTTGGAGGAAAAGGATAAAAGATTCTTTTTTCTATTCTACTATTACTGTTTTCACAGTTGAAAGGTGACCAGTTATGGCTGTCCAACCAACATCTGAATATTTTGATCTGCTGAATCAAGCAGTTTCGCGAGAAATCCAAGTGTCAATTCAATACATGCTGCAGCACACAAAAATGGAAAAGCTGATGCGCAAAGTAATTCCCGAGAACATTCTCCTTGACAAGACCACTTACGAAGCCGTGGGAAAATTTCTGAAGGAAATCGCCATAGAAGAAATGAAGCATGCCGCCGACATAATGGAACGAATTTACTATCTTGGAGGATCAGCGACTACAAAGTCAGATAAACCAGTTATAGGGAACAGTTTAAGCGAGTTCGCAAAGCTCGGCGTTAAAGCTGAAGAAGAGGCGCTTGCGTTATACCGCAAGATTATCAAGGCTTCAAGGGAACATGGAGATCGGACAACCCGTCAATTATTCCAAAAGATTTATTCAGCGGAGGAGCAGCACCTGTTCAAGTTCCAAGAATACGTGAACATGAAAGACGAGCCAGAAGGAGCTGAAACACCGCTATCGGAATGGCGCAAGATATTCACCGACGACTATTTTGCTTTGCTGAATAGGGCGGTTGCGGCTGAAATCTCAGCGATAATACAGTACACAAACCAGCATGAAAAAGCCAGTTTGCTAGCCTTGCGAGAAAAAGTTTCAGCACTTGAGGTTGTTACTGAAGCTAACAAAGCTAAAGTCGTCAGCAACCTATTGAAAACTATTTTCAAGGTGGAAATGGAGCATCTAGAGAAAATTAGCGAAAGGATTTACCTGCTTGAAGGCGAATGCACAGTTATTCCAGACCCGATCCCACAGGTCGGCGAAACAACTGATGACTTCCTGAAGCTAGATCACGAGGCTGAGAACACGGCTATAGTGCTTTACAGGCAAATTATCGCTGAAGCGTTGAAGCGCGGAGACACCACAACACGGAACATGTTTGAAGAAATAGTCAGACAAGAAGAAGAACACTACTGGGCTTTCGACGATTTCCTGTAGTGTCCTTTACCTCCTTTTTCTATATCTACCCGCTTTCTGTAACGTTTAGTTCTATAGAACTCTGCGAGACTACCCTTCCCTTTTAAATAGGCTGACCCGTTCCAACATGTTTTTGGTTGGTGAAAGCGCCAATAGTGACCTACCCTCTATAGGTTTCTGCAATGAATCTCTATTAGGCAGCAAATAGGCTGGTTTGGTTTATATGTTGGTCAGATTCAAAGATAAGAAAAACTTGCTGTTTTGAACGGTTTATTCAACGGTCATTTTTCCGAATTTTCCAACGTTAAGCTGGATTTCACCTTTGAAACTTGTCACGTAACCATTTTCAATTTTTACCGTATTACCAACTTCTACTTGAGCTATCTGCTCATTCCAAAGTGTCAGCTTTATGCTTGCTGTTTCGTCTGCAATTACAACGTCGGCTACTGAGTAAGTCTCATCTTTGTATCTGGACATGACTTGGCGGGGAGTACCTTTCTCCACTACTTTTGCTTCAACACTGACGCGTTTCATTCCGTCCCTTAAATCCTTAATATTCAAACTTTTTACTCTCCGTAATAGCCTTCACCGCAACCACATGCACCTTTTTACACCAGTTTTGGTTAAGGCTTTACTTGCAGAAGTGCCATTTAATCCATATAAATCTTGCTAACCGTCACGCAAGCTGCTGTAAAGCAGATGAATTAAGCGCTTCTTGATGAACTGGGTGTCTAAAAAAGGTAGGGCAGTTTCCGCTGCACGATTCTATTTAGCCAGTTATATCCCGATTAGCAAGCCCATGATTATAATTGTCAAGAACAAGCTCGCGCCTGACACTAGAATACTCTTTCCCCAACTGAACTGCGGAACAGTTGGAAGTCCTTCACCTGTCGGAGCAGTTATAGTGCGTGTGATAATTGCGCCTAAAATGATTGTCCAGAAGTACGTTACGATCTGAAAGACACTGCCGATTAGAGAGAAAGTTGCCGTATTGGCGGAAAAAGCGTTATTGATTGATTGAGCTTCTACAGGAACGTTAGCCAGAAATTCAATTGGATAATAGACTGGTTGCAAAGTTGTTGTCGCTGCAATTGTGATCAACGTTTGTATGATTGTGACCACCAAAGCGAAACCTACAGCAACAAACAGCGGTTTCCAAATCACGGTTCCCTTCAAACCTTTTATCATGACGTAGATCAACGCTGTCAATATGACCCATTCAAAGAGAAATTGCATTAAAGCCAACTGCAAAACAGTTATTAAAAATCCAGTGGCGTTAGTTTCCATAGGCGTCTCATATATTCCTCGGAAGAAAACTCCCTGAACCCGCAGGCTTATACTGGAATTAGTTGAAAAAGCAAGATCAAGTTTTAAACCAGTTATGTTCTGCCAGTTAGGGTTACCGTTGCTTAGCCAGTTTCCAGAGCCAACTGGGATTGTTAAGTTATTCCAGACGCTTGCGGAGTTGGAGAGGTTTTGGGTCAAATCATACTGAAAGCTTGAGGCGTTTAAAGAATACAAGGATAGCGTAGCCTTTTCAGGTGCAATATTTGGCTCTACGATTTTAATTCGCATAGACACGTTTTGAAAGCCTGTAGAGTTGCAGTTCACAGAGTCTTGGAAATCTCTCAACTCGATAAATATTTCACTGCTGTTGGAAAGCGTGAATTGGAGACTACTGTTACCGTAGAAGGTGCAATTTATCAAGTCAACATAATTATAGCTGATCACGGCACCCGAATTCGTGTTCCATAAGGCAGCATTTTGTGTCCACGTTCCAAATTGTTCCCCAACTGGAAATGTTTGTTCACTAAAGTTTTTAGAATAATATGAATAGTAAAATGCTGTTTGAGCCGCCACAGCAAGGAGGAGGACTATTATCGCTCCCAAGTACTTGGGATTTTGTATTATGTCTTTGAATACTTTATGAGGCTCGTAGAAGACTCGCAGTATGTTTTTAGCTACCATGTAGTTAGGCTCCGTTTATCACATCAATACACCATTTATTAAATGTTCGTTACATTCCAAGCTTGAGTCGCCGGTAAGTTGTGTAGTCCACGTACTTCACAAAGGGGTTCTCCGCTTGGAATTTTACGTTGATCTTTTGGCGTTTCCTCTTGTCGACAAGTTGTTTTGTGGTTCGGAAAAGGTAGGCGTCGCTTCCTGCGCCTGAACCGTAACTCGTTATCAAGATGCGCTCGTCAGGCTTCGCAACGTCAAGCACTGCGGCTAAGCCTACGGGTGAACAGCCAGAGTAAGTGTTGCCGAACTTGTTGATTTGAAGCGAAACCGCGTACTGCTCGTCTTTGAATCCAAGCTCCTTAGATATTCTAACTGGAAACTGAGGGTTAGGCTGATGCGTAACAAAATAGTCCACATCACCTGCTTTCAGGTTAAGCCGCTCCATCAGCTTAGTCGTCGCCTTTCTAACGTGCTTAAAGTACGCGGGGTCTCCTGTGAATCTGCCGCCGTGCATTGGAAACTGCTCGCCGTCTCTGCGCCAAAAGTCAGGAGTGTCAGAAGTGCATGAATACCAGCCTTCAATTTCAGCGATAACGTCGTACTTTCCAAAAATGAAGGCGGAACCGCCGTATCCAACAAAGAGGTCCAACTCGCCGCCTGGGCAACCTCTAGGCGCTGCTTGAGAGTTATCTGTGCCGATAACCATGGCGTATTTTACGCCAGATCGAGGGTAAGTGACAAGTGCAGCGGCGTCTTTGAACATGCTTGAGGCGGCTTTGCACGCGAACTCTGTGTCCACGGCGTCAACACTTTGGATGTCTTCATCTTCTTCGCCGAGCTTCAAAACCTGCGCAACCTTGGACGCTATAGGCTTAACAGCGTAGGGGTTGGATTCTGAACCTACGTAGACTTTGCCAACCAGCGAGCTGTCAACTCCAGAATGTATTAGCGCTATTTTTCCCGCCTCAACCGCAGCCGTCACCGCGTCTTCATCAACGAAGGGAACCGAGCGCTCGATGCTGCCTTCCTTTATCCTGAAACGCGAAGCGTAAATGCCATAACCCACAATACCCGGCACATTGTACTCTTTGCTAGGCTGGCTGACCGTGTACTCTTGATGCGGATAATACTCGTCGGCTAAAGTGAATGCCAAAGAAATTGTTGGAACAACGTCGCTTCTACCCACTGAATAGCGTCTTCTGAATCGTGGAATAACCTCTTTGCCTTCAAAGCTGGAAAAATCAACAGCTTCGCAATCGTTCACAATTTGGTCTGTGAGTCTTCCAGGAACCCGTATTTTTCCATTGTGGAAAGAAACTATACCGTAAATGTAGCTGCCTAACTTCATGAACTTGTTTGTCGGTTCATTAACAAGGGTGCACAACTCGAGTTTTCCTTTATCGTAGAAGAGGTCTATGCTGGTCATTTTTCCGAAGCTTTTTCTGCCACAGTTTCCGCAGTAGTCTCTTACCTCGAAGTATTCTTTGCCGCAAATTTTGCAACGACTAGCTTTTAGTCTGTCGCCAAGGTAAGAAACCCGTCTCTCTATAGGTTCGCTGCTCATTTTACTCTCTCCCCAAAATGCTAACGTACGCCTTTGTGCCGAAACCCTCAAACTCCAGAGCGCAGCCAAATTGCGGCGGGGCTTGGCCACTTTTAATTTGCCGTTCACCAGCTTCGCCTCTCAACTGCTTGAAAATCTCGAATATTTGAGCTCCTCCAGTAGCGCCTAGTGGATTTCCATCTGCCTTTAAGCCGCCATCCATGTTAACGAAAAGTTGATTACCATTTATTTCGTAGTAGCCTTTGTAGTCTTGGCAACTTTCGTTTATGCTTTTCCAAGCTGTTCCTGGTTCACAAAAGCCTAAATCTTCAAGAGACACCATTTCCATCACCGTAGACTGATCATACGCCTCGATGACTTGGATGTCCCAAAGAGGTGCCTTAGCCATTTTCAAGGCGTTTTTCATGGCAATTTTGGTGGCAGCAAAATGTGTTAGGTCGTCTCTTGCTGGAAAGTTCAGGTAGTCCGTGGCTGAGAAGTAGCCTAAAACGTAAACAGGTTGGGCGGGCATTTTTTTGGCAAGTGCTTCGCTTGTGAGGATTAACGCTGATGCGCCATCTGAAATTGGGGCATAATCGTAAAGCCCTAGTGGTTTTTGTGCTGCTTTCCTCGCGTTCAGGACTTGGTCAACAGTTATCTTTCTCTGGAACTGGGCGTACTCGTTTTTTATGGCGTTTGCATGGTTTTTGACGGAGACCTCGGCTAAAGCAACATTTAGCTTGTCAAGGTTTTCGCCAGTTATCCCGTATTTTTTTATGTAAGCCCTAAGCATGAGCTCGTGGTTTGTTTCTGGTGTGCCGCCAGCGTAGTAGCTCCACGGGTCATCAAGAAGCATGAGGTCATCGCGGATTTTGTCCCAGCGATCCGTCATCTTCTCTATGCCTCCGACTAGAACGGTGCTGTATACTCCAGCCTGAATAGCGTTGCAGGCAGCCAACAAGGCGGCGTTTACGGAACGGGTAACTTCCATGGGAACGTGAAGTTCTGTAAGCTCTGACAGGAAGCCTTCCTCTAATCCTAACTTGTTAGTAATTGGGAGAAAACAATCTGAGAGATAGCAAGCTTCTAGATCCCTGCGTTCTATATCGCATTCGTTTGATGCGGCGAGCCAAGCTTCTTCAATAAGTTTCTCTGGCTTCTTGCCATAATGCTCTCCAAACTTGGTTCTGCCAACAGCAACTATGGCTGGGCGATTTTGCATGATGCTTTCCCCTTTTCGATAGCAAGTATCCTTTTCTAAGAAGACTATTAAGTGTTTGCCATATTTGCTCCATCGTTTGTTACTGCTTGTACCTTCTGCGCCCTGCAAAACAGCGCTTCACGGTCGCCAATTTACTTACACTTCACTAAGTCAGTTTTCACAAAATTTTTATTACCGTCTCCTCTGAATAGAGGGGCTAAGTTAACTGGAGCAACGAAAGCCATTGGACGCTAAAAAAAGCACAGCCCTCTTAGGCATAGCTTTCCTGATTTTGCTGGGGCTTGCATACGCAGAAAACCTGTTCTTTTTCACGATATTAGGTGATGTTCTGCAAAACCAGTTCTTAGCAGTTGCCATGCTTTTTCTGCACAACGTCCTCGTGGTCTCGCTTATCCTGCTGGGCATGACATTCTACGTTAACTTGGTAATTTTGAACTTCTTCAAAAAAGAAAAACACGCTGATGTGATTATATCGCATCCGCGAACATTCGCCGCGGTTTTCGCATGCATGATTGTTTTCTTAAGCATACTGCGTGGAGCCACCCTGATCCAAGGTGGAGTAACTCTTGAAACTTTGCCGCTAATCCTGCTGATCAGCGCACCAGTTGGCATAGTTGAAGGCTACGGCATCTACTTGACAATCAAGAAGACGCTTGGCAGAACCATGTCGATGAAGGCGCTGGCGTACATTTACGGCGTGTTCTTCGTGGCGTCAGTCATGGAAGTCGGCTTCATAAACCTGCTGACAATGTTTGCAACTTGACCTGCGCAGGCATGTGAACTTCAGCTTTTTAGTTTCTTCTTCAAGTTTCTTATCAAGTTCTTCAAGTCTTGGCTTAACTCCACAGTATACGGCGGCGCATTTGTTAACTTCTTGTATTTGACAGGCAGCTTCGACAGGTTTTCCGCTGCGGTTGCGCGTATTTCAGCAAGGGATGGAA
Source organism: uncultured Candidatus Bathyarchaeia archaeon (assembly GCA_964620515.1). GTDB lineage: Archaea > Thermoproteota > Bathyarchaeia > Bathyarchaeales > Bathycorpusculaceae > CAZUHG01. The sequence continues at coordinate 1,450 of CAZUHG010000026.1, read as the reverse complement.
GGTCGTAAACTATTTTGCCTTTTTCCATAACTTTCACGAGTAAAGGTTCGCCGTTTACTTTCTCGTCTGTTAAGGCGATCATGTCTTTTGCGAAAAAGCCGTTTTCGTCTTTGAACCTGTAAACTTGCTTCCGCCCAGGTAACGTGGCTTTGCCTTCGCTGAGTTTCATTATCGGCGAAAACTTGCCTTGTTCACTCATGGTTTCGCATAACTTGTAGATTACATCCACGTAGGGTTTGTCTGCTGACGTGCCCATTTTTGTTCCGACGCCGAATGCGTCAATTTTTGCGTCGTTCTCCAGCAGTTCTGCTATTTTGAATTCGTCCAAGTCGCCGCTCGCGAAAATTTTAACGTACTTTAAGTCCTTCTTGTCCAGTAATTTTCTGACTTGTTTGCTTATCTCCGCCAAATCGCCGCTGTCCAACCGCACTCCGCCGAGTCTGCATCCTTTCTTTTCAAGTTCTTTGGCAACTGTGGCGGCTTTTTCTGCGCCTGCAAGGTCATCGTAAGTGTCAATCAGAAGCGTGGACTTGTCTGGGAAAGTTTTGGCAAAAGCGCGGAAAGCATCTATTTCTTTCTCGTAAGACATAACGAAGCTATGCGCCATGGTTCCGAAAACTGGAATGTCGTACGCTAAGCCTGCTAGAACGTTGGATGTGCCTTGGCATCCTGCTATGTAGCTGCTGCGGGCTACTTTCATGCCTGCGTCGACGCCGTGCTCTCGTCTTAAGCCGAACTCGATTACGGCTTTGCCGTTGGCGGCGTGGACTACTCGCGAGGCTTTTGTGGCAATCATCGTCTGCAGGTTAACCGTGTTAAGCAGGAAAGTCTCCACCAACTGAGCCTCTATCATCGGCGCAGTCACGCGGATCAAAGGTTCGCATGGAAACGCGACGGTGCCTTCGGGAACAGCCCAGACATCACCGGTGAACTTGAAATCTCTCAGGTAATCGAGGAACTGTTGGTTAAAGCCCTGCTTTTTGAGGTAAGCAAGGTGTTCCTCAGTGAACTTCACGCTTTTAAGGTAGAGAAGGGCTTGCTCCAGCCCCGCGAACAAAAAGTAGGAGCGGTTTTCGGGCAATCTGCGTATGAAAAGGTCGAAGGTGGCGGGCTCGAACTTTTTGTTGTCGAAGTAGCTTGCGCACATGGTTAACTCGTAAAAATCCGTGAATAGGCTCATGTTCGCTTCGTTTAGCCAATCAAGATAAAGGCTCATAGGGTATAGTGCTGTTGCGAGAAAATTTATCCCTTTCCTAAACGTTGCAACCTGCTAATAGTTGATTCTGTATATTTTGGCTTTTTCGCTGTTGAAAATCTTGGTGAAGTGGCGGGGCTGCCAAGTTTCCTCGTATATGAGGCGCAGCAGGGTAACTTCTTGACCGCGTGTTGCCGGCTCATAGGCTTGACTTGTACTGTTGTAAGCCAAATAGTCGGTTGAGTTGTAACCAGC
>CAZUHG010000025.1:0-21875 GCA_964620515.1 uncultured Candidatus Bathyarchaeia archaeon | reverse complement strand
AAACGCAACAACTTCCTCTCTTTTTCCATATTTAAACTCCAAATATTCTGGTGTTGCTTGGTTTTTCAGCATGCTTTTGGCTGTGGAAAGCGCCAATACGGGTAGACCCTCTATAGGATTGCAAATCTAAACTTGACTGTGAACTTGGCTGTTGGTAGTTAAAAATGGCTGGATCTTGCCGTTGAGGTTAGGCGCTGTAGTCTCTTCCCTTCGGTTTTTCATTTGGTGTTTTTGCTTGTGGTATTTGCGGTAACGGTATCGGTGGTGGAATGTTCAGCGTTCGCGATATTAGAACTGACTCAATGAAAACAACGTTGGATATTGACTGCACGATAAGTTGCGGCGGCGGTTTCTTTTCTTCGTGGTCCTTGAGGGCTTTTTCGATTTCGCTCTTCTCACCAGAGACGTAAGCGCTTCCTTTCAGGCTTATCTGCGCTATCGAAGGGGTATAGTTTATTGCTAAAACAAACGGAACTTCCAATGTGCCATCTGCCTTTTTCTCCATGCCCACAATGTTGATGTTTGTGCCTATTTGGATAGGCGGAATCGGTTTTCTAATATCCCAGAAACGTTCTGCTGAAATATTCGTTATGGCTACATTAACTCTAATCATCTAAATCATCAGAAGTATGTGCGCGTTAAGAATTTAAAACTGCTTATGCTTCAACCTGCTTGTACCGTGTAAAACCACAATGCCCGCAAGTGTATCTGTCGTGGTGATTAGCCATAAAGTATCCTGAACCACATCTCTCACAGGTTGGGCGCAACCTCGTAACTTTGTCGTTTTCTACTTTGTACAAAGCGTGAATGCCCTTTTCCTTTTTCTTCTTCTTCGCTACCTTGACCTTTTCGACCTTTTTAGGTTTTACCTCTTCTATTTTCTCTTCCTTTTCTGGAGCTTCGGCTGGTGCCTCTTCTTTTTTAGCCGCTTTCTTGGACATTTTACGTCTCCGCCTCTTCTTTTGGTTTTTCTGGAGGGCTGTTACGTTTTCTTATATACTCAGGTTCGATGAAAATTGCTTGTTCCATCGTTTCATAAACGTTAGCAACCCCAACGGCAGTGCTTGTTCCCGTCATAGTTCGCATTCTCTTAACAAAAACCATCTCTTCGTTGATCTTCAGTTCGGCAGCTATAGCTTTTTTAACTTCTAACCTAGCCGGTGTTTTTCCTTTTGGACCGTGTTCTACCCTGAAATCCACTTCCTTTCGTTTTAGAAGAGGATTTTCCTTCTTTGATACTATTTTAACTTCCATCGCGCTATCACTTGTTTAGGGTGGTGAGTTCATACAGTTTTCTTCTTATTTAGCTTTTCGAACAGTTTTCATCGCTTTCAGAAATTCCGTAGCTTCAGCTTTTTTTCCAGATGTGACTTTAACGACCACGATGCCCTCGCACGGTTGTCCATAAACAACTAACGCTTTTTCTGGCGCATACAAAACGGCAATAAGTACCAGCAGATCTTCCTCTCCGTCCACGATCATATGAGCGCGTTCGTCACTTTCCAAAGCCTCTTTTATTGCCGTAATTGCTTCTTCAGTTATTGTTCCTCGAGGATTTCTAACGTGAAAAAGCTTGGCTGTAAATATTCTTGGTTTTATTTTCTTTCTCATGCATTTGTTATCGGTAATCGAAAGATGAGGATTCAGCTGATGTTCATGAAGATTTCGTGAAACTGTGTCTCCGACAGAGACTATCATGGGCGGTTTTTCTCTTTTCACGATGGCATCCATTTTGCCCATTGTTTCAGCAAACGAGCCTCGAAGTAACGTACCAAAAGGTTCTTTGAATCTCACACGCAGTTCTGGAGTAACACTATAGGCAAGAGCCATTTTCTTTTCAACCTCGAATTGGCACAGCTTACCCTAAATGCGCTCGTTACGTGGGCAGTAACTTTAATGTTGAAGTTAAGCCTCATCTAACCTTTAACGCATAACGCCCTTTCTCTTTTATGTTCATAGCTTTTGCAATAGCTGAATTTTCTGGATCAAACATTATAACTATGCCACTGAAGTCTTCGCTTAGACTTGTTGACCTGCATTTCGGGCACACGTTTTCTTTTGTAATGAAATGGCAGTTTGTACACGCTTTCTCATTCATTCCACGTCACTCCTACTGTGTGCTGCTTTCTTCTTTGCCTTCTGTTGCTTTTGCATCTACCGCTTCTTTTGTTTTGGGAGCGTCAAGTTTGAGCCATTCTAACTTGCCCAGAAACGGTTGTCTAGCAGTCACACCAATTTTCCCTGAGCCTCCCGCCCTACCGAGAGAAACCGCTGTTATCCTGACCCGCACATGATCTCCGCTAGTCAATCTTCTTTTGGTTTCCTTGCCCAGCAAAACTCCTTGTTTTTCGTCATAAGATATGTAATCATCCATGAGTTGCGAAACGTGGAGCAACGCGTCTACTGGACCTATGCGTACGAACGCTCCGAAATCCGCGATTTCCACCACGTCACCCTCCACTATCTCCTGGATGACAGGATAGAAAGTTAACAGAGAAAAGGTTACTTTGTGATAAGTTGCGCCGTCGCCGGGAATTATCTTTCCTATGGGACTTACTTCAACACTGGTTACTGCTATAACGTAACCAAATTCTTCGTCTACGATTCCCTCATATTTCGACTTGACTTGGTCGCGACCAACTTGTTCAAGTGGGTTGCCGAAGGTTTCAGGCGGAATGCGGATAGTATCCTGCAAATCTATGAGCTTAAACATTTAATTATATCATCCCGTCAATCTCTAGACGCGATTTTTGTCTCACATAAATCACTGGCACACTTATATCTCTTAGCCTCTTTCTAAGCTGCCTATCGTTGGTAAACACGGGGCTTTTCCACTCTTTAGCTATTTCCACTATGACATCATCTGCAAGCGCTGATGCTGAGGCATCAACTTCAACATACTTGCATTTCTCTGCAAATTTCAGCGCATAGGACGCATTTTTACGCATTTTAGGCGAACCCCTTTTAACAAGTGCTTCTAGTTCCCGTTTTATTGGAGAAAGCAAAATCAATTCATAGTTCCTTTCCAACAGCTTTTCCAAGCAATCGAAAATGTCAATCCTGAATTGAAGAGGAACAAATAAGGCGTTTGAATCCAGAATCACCTTAACATTTTCCCGTTCCACTCGTGAAAACCTCCTTTAACCTCTATGTCCTCTTTCCATAGGTTCTCTGCGCGTAAAACTTAAACTATTTGTTTTTGACGCCTCACTTTTGCAACTTGACACAACCAAAGCACCACGCAAATGTTCAACTATGTTCACAAACTTCCGTAGCACTTTTAAACTACCCCTGTGTATAATGAGCAAACAAAAATGGGTTTGGTGGAAGACCATTGTTTAGCGAGAAATCATGTGGCGCCGTAGTGTTCCTTAAAAACACGGAGGTTAAATATCTTCTCCTGCACTATGAGGCGGGTCACTGGGACTTTGTAAAAGGCAACGTTGAACCCAACGAAAGCGAAAAAGACACGGTTACCCGAGAGCTAAAAGAGGAAACAGGGATAACCGACGCCCAATTTATCGAAGGCTTAAAGGAAAAAATAGAGTACTTCTACAGAAGGCAAGGCGCAACAATACACAAAGAGGTAATCTTCTTTCTAATCGAAACGCACACGGAAAAAGTCGAAATATCCTACGAACATGTAGGGTTCACCTGGCTAGATTATCAACGTGCCATGGAAAAGCTCACTTTCAAAAACTCCAAAAACATACTGCAAAAGGCACATAAGTTATTGAAAGCCCGAGGGATAATAAGCTCTTCTGAGTAAACTTCGGTTTATGTGGACTTATCCAGCATTATTCCGTATCCTATAAGTCTCCAACGCGCCGTGATTTTCCTACTTATAGCCACTCGTGAGCTTGGCGGCGCGCAGATCGGTCGGCTCAACTTAATTTTAACGACATTGCTCTTAATTGCCGTGACTTTTCCAAGGTCTACAGCAGCGCCTACATGAAGAAGCAAAGTTTCGTCAGGGTTAATTTTTTCAACCTTCAAAAGCTCTTTAGTTCCTACAGCTCGTTCTAAAATATGTGTTTCTAAAGTTAGTTCTGACAATATTGGTGGAAGAGCACCTGTTTTTCCAGCTATGTTTCCGTTCAGACCATCTGCCTTTGAATAGGACGGGTCTAAAAGGGTTCCCACGCCGACTAATCCTCCACATGTCGCCTCTTTCACGTTCTTTTCGCCTGCGTGCAAACTGACTATTTCGCTTATCAAAGAGTCATAAACAGTTTTGCCTTCTCTCTCGACGCTGATGCCTGGGCGTATCTCGATTTCGTCTCCAACTGTAAATTTGCCTTGAGCTATAGTGCCTCCGATGATGCCGCCATCTAGATCTTCAATGGAAGTTCCAGGTTTGTTAACGTCAAAAGAGCGAATGATGAACATGAGTGGGGGTTTTGTTTCGTCTCTTTTCGGTGTGGGTATTATCTCCTCTATAGCGGTGAGCAGCACATCGATGTTTATTGCGCGCTGTGCCGAAACAGGAATTATCGGCGCGTTTTCTGCGATTGTTCCCTTAACGAAATTTTTTATTTCTTCGTAGCTTTTGCGCGCTCTTTTCTCATCGACAATATCGATTTTGTTCTGGACAATGATTATGTTCTTTATACCAATAACTTGTGCCGCTGCCAAATGTTCTCGCGTCTGCGGTTGAGGGCAGGGTTCATCAGCGGCTATAACAAGGATTGCTCCGTCCATTATGGCTGCTCCTGAAAGCATTGTTGCCATTAGCGCTTCATGTCCTGGGGCGTCAACGAAGCTTATGGCGCGGACGAAAACTGCTTTTGAGCTGCAGTTGGGGCAGATGGGTTTAACTGAGTAGTTTCGCGGTGTTTCGCATTTTGGGCATTTGTAGATTGCCATGTCGGCGTAGCCTAAGCGTATGGTTATGCCTCTTTTCAGTTCTTCGCTGTGTCGTGATGCCCAAACGCCAGTTAACGCTTGCACTAACGTTGTTTTTCCATGATCTACATGCCCTATGGTGCCGATGTTGGCTTCTGGCTGTTTAGGCAGGGCAATACTTGTCATAGGCGTTCTCTTCGTATCCACAAATATTCATGAATTAGTGAAGGAATAAATGATGGAAGTTAATAAGTTTTGAGCATGCAAGCGAGACTAGCTGCTCGGAACAGTCTATACCCCCGTATATAAAGCGTCAGTTTTCATCATGTTTTTGGTTGCGGAAAACGCCAATACGAGCAGTCCCTCTATAGGTTTTCTGCAATCATTGGCTATTAGGCGGCAAATAGGCTTAGTCAAGAAATCTTGACCCGTGAAAACGCCTGTTTAGTCAAGAAACCTTGACAAGAACCTTTAAAGCTGGAGAATACCCTGTTATACTTAGAGGGGAATCAAGTATGAAAAAACCTCTATTAGAAAGAGAAACAGAAGCCTGAAGAAGGCGTGGTACCTATGAAAAGAAAAGCGTTGATTTCCTTGTTTTTGTTTGTTCTTGCAGCATCGACGCTATCGACAGCAAAATTCGCTGAACTATCAAAAGCCAACCCGACTTTGCCTGAAAAATATCCTATGGAGCAGGGCTATATCCGAAGCAATGGCGACATAGACCCGCCAACACTGCCAATTAACCGCTCAGGAAACGTTTACGCCCTAACCGGTAACATTGTGAATTACACGATTGAAATCCAGAAAGACAACATTGTAATTGACGGAAATGGCTTTTCACTCAAGATACCTCCCCACAATGAATTAGACGAGGCTTCAATGCCAATTTCAAAAATTGGCAACCCGTCCATCAACATCTCAAGCAGGAATAACATAATTGTCAAAAACACACGGTTCGATAACTGTTTCTTTTGTATTTGGGTCGAGAATTCTTCAAACATCATTATTATTCAAAACACCATGACCAATGGCAACTTGGGAGTTTACATGACTTCGAGTGCTAACTGCAGTATCATAGGTAACAAAATAATCGACACAGGATTAAAAATTGAGGATACAACCCTTCTTAACATAGCATACAACAATATTTCAAGAAACAAGAATTATGGTGTGCAGCTTTCAGTTAACTACTCAAGCATTAACAGAAACGATTTTGTTGAAAACTTTGAGACTGGTCTTTACTTAATAAGTCCCAACTTGAACAATCGGGTTTTTGAAAACAACTTCTTAAATAACGAAGTCGGTCTTCTCTTCAGAGGCGACCCCGGCACGAATGTAAACAACAGCGTGTTCAACAATTATTGGAGCAACAATCAAGAGGCAATCAAAAACGTGTATTACAATGGCGCGCCTTATGACACAAGTGACAAAGACCAATCCCCACGTACAAACTCCATTTCAACAACCTTTGAGCCAACACTATTTCCTTTGCCTTCATTTGCACTGGATGATCCAAAGCCTTTCCCAACAGTATTGGTCACAGTAGCTTCTGGGGCATCAGTAGTCATAATCGGCATTGGTCTACTAGTCTACTTCAAGAAGCGAAAACAATTGTCAGAAACCCCTAAAAAAGTTGACGACGCCAGCTTCACTTTAACAAGTTACAGAGTCTAACTCTTGAAGCAAAAAAATAACGCTGGATAGAAACAGCGTCAAAAACGACCACACAACACATGCAAGCCCAAAACGCTTTCGCTACAAATTTAATTGCAGATTTTACTCAATTGCCTGTGCAAAATCTACTTACAGCAGTCCAATCCATAACAGGCGGGTTTACGCACAAATCTTGATTTAACTTTAATTGCGCAAGAAAAATTTAAATAACAGCTGCATACAAAAACTAATCGAATCAAAAGTAGGATGTTTTTCTCCAAAAAGCCTAAGCTGATGCGTAGGAGGCGTGTCACCGCCTGGTCTCAATTGAAGGACAGAAAGAGACACAAGTGGAAAACACAGGAGATTTCCACCAAAAAATAAGGAGGCAAAAAAATTGAGTAAAATCTCCAAACAAAAACCTCTTACAATCACATGTCTTCTTGCACTACTTCTGATTTCAACATCAACAACTCTAATACCAATCGTCCAGGCGGCAGAACCCAATGTTCAAGAAAAAGCGTTGATAGTGCTAAGTGAAGTCGTTGGACTTAAGACAGAACTATACACAACTAGTCTAAGTTCACAACGCGACAGCCAATACGTTAGTCTTGCTCAAAAGGAAGCAGACCTTTACCTATCGTCAGCACAAGGTAAACTTCGAGTAACCTGCTCCTTCGTAAACAACCAGTTGCGCGAGATCTACCTGAGTGAACGTGAAGGAGAACTCTTGACAAAACAAACAGAGACAAACACGGCTGAAATGGCGAAAAGTCTGCTGGAAAGATACCAAAACTACACGGGAAATTCGTTTTACGGAGAGCTTGCATCGTCGCTGAATGATGTTGAGAGAAAGCAAAACGTAACTAAGTCGGCAGGTAACATAAAACTTGAAGTGTACGGTTCTGACCAAAATAGTATCGATTATACCTGGACATACATCGACGAGAACGGAATTATAGCAGAGAGAAAAAATGTCATCTTGAGCTTTAAGAGGGGGCAGTTGAAGGGTTTCTTGAACAACTGGCCTCTCTACAACGTGGTTAGCACGCCAAGTATTTCAGCCGAAGAGGCTACGGCAATTGCAGTAGAGGCTTCAAAGAACTTCTCCTATCAAGTAATCGATTCCAACGGCACCAGAAAAACGATATCTGGATTCAAGATAGCGCCAGAATCACTTGGCCACGCGACGCTGGTCTACCTCAACTTCAACAACCAAAGCTTCGCACGTGGAAGCGATCCGTTCACACTGTATCCTTCGTGGTTCGTTCCTTTAGGCTTTGATAAGTTCTACCCCAGCGATGTTTCAAGCATGACTGTGTCGATTTGGGCGGATACAGGCGAAGTTAGCGCAATGCATGAAGTTATTGCTGACAGTAGATTAGCATCTTCCAGTGCTAATGAAACGATTGTTTATGAAGAGGCGCCTCTTCAAGGGGGCAATCAGGAATCAACTGCATTGTCTGGTCTAATTGCGATTGCAGCCATGTTTAGCGTGATTGGAGTTACATTTGGCGTCAGTAAAAAGGCAAAGTGGATAGGCAGTAGGAGGCTGTCTTCGAAACGTTGGGCAATGCCACTATGTGCATCAATTCTGTTAAGCATGATACTTGTTGCTACACCTACAGTCATCGCAGATATGCCAACACCCAACAGTAATTCCAGAATTTATGGCACCCCGAACGCAGAGGGTTATTACAATGCCAGTGCCAATTATGAAGAAGCTTTAGCGATGTACGATATATGCGAAGTCATAGAAAATTATTTCGATGCTGCTGGTTACGATACAGACAATCATTGTGGGTCAGGCACAACAAATACTGCCGTGTTGAATAACGCTTTGTCTGATGGTCATGATTATCACCGTACTGCCGTGTTTCATGTTGGACATTATTCAGAACCAAATTGGGAATATCAGGATAATTATGGCAATCCAATCAACTGGGCAGACCTAGAGCCAATGGCAAGCTTGGGTAAACATTTCTTTGTGTTCCTGTGGGTGTGCGACATGGCGAGGGGTCCAAGTTATGGGATACCCGCCAGCTGGACGAATAGAACAGAGATGAGCAGTGATGGCTATGCCAATCCTGATGGTAGTGGTCAATGTTACATAGGTTTTCTAGGGTCATCACCAATGATAAGCTGTTATCCCGACCGAACTTTCCATGGGTATGGCGACATAGGTCCTTGCATTAAGTTCATAGAGAAGTTCTACAATTTTACGTTACTAGACGGTTTATCGGTTAGCGATGCATTGGATCAAGCTTCGGATGAATATTTCGGATGCTATTTCTCTACAAGCAAACTCCGTCAGGGCTTTAGTACATGGTGGCCTGGAGGCGACTCCGTAGAACCCCTCAATGATGACGGGTATTATCCAATAGATTTTCAGTGGTATTATGATCCAGATAAGCCTTTGAATCAAATGAGAGTTTTTGGTGATGGCGACATCCACCTGAACCAGTACACCTTCACGGTTAACGACGTGGATCAATCTGCGAACCCTCTTCCAAACAAGGACGTTTACATCGACTTGCCGTACAACATCGCTAACACCGGAGCTGCAATGAAGGTAAATGGAGGAGACCACAGTGTTTTTGTGAATGATTTCTGGGAGGCTGGATACACAGGCTACAGGTACACTTACCAATACTACACGTACGACCAGACAACAGTGTACCCAAACCCGACGGAGTGGCAGTTCTCTTCTGACTGGACCATTACAGCACACTTCAACAAGGAATACAGGCCAGGCGACGCTAACGGCGACGGCTACCTAAACATAGGTGACGTGTATTTCTTTTTAGCCGCTGGTACAGGCACACGCGGAGAGGACCCTTACAACTATGACTCTCGATGCGACTTCAACAATGACGGCTACGTAAACTACGGCGATTACCTGTATCTTATGGCAGCAGGTTCTGGAACGCCGCGCAGGGTAACTGTAAACGCTTACGACGTGGAAGGTACACCGATGGCGGCAAACGTTTACGTCAACAGCTACTACGTTGATGAAACAGGCAACAGTTTTGTTGTGCCAGCAGGCTCGCACTCGATTGGCGTAAGCGTTCCAGCAGGCCACGTTTTTGTTAACTTCACCTGGGCTGGAGGCTACAGCACCAACAACCCAGCATCAATAGGTATCAGTTCCGACATAACCATTAACGCGTACTTCGATGACGCCCATTACTGGTTGACGGTTGATGCTTGCGGCAACTATCATCCTTATCTTCCTGCGCCTGTGTCTATTGATGGTGGGGCGTGGACGGGGGTGGCGGGCGACAGCTTCTGGGTTCCGGAAGGCTACCACTCCGTAGAAGTGCCGCAGTACGGCTACTACCAAGGCGTCTACTACCAGTTCTACACGTTCTACGGCTACTCAGGCGAAAACCCACTATACATCCTAGTTGACTACGACAAGGAAGTCAACGCGCTCTACTGGGGCTCATACTAGACGATGCACATCAAAATCTCATTTTCCCATTTTTCTGTTCTCATTCAGCATCAACTAGAACAAAGCATGCAACGAAAACTTCAGGCAGCACCCTTCGGCGCTCTCGAAATCTCTAAACCCCAATATAGAAACTGCAGGCAGTTCTGAGCCGAAGCGATACCGAGATAGACCCTCTGCTGGTTCCTGCAACTATTGACCATTAGGCACAAATGCTGGTATACTTCAAGAAACGCAATTGCTAAGCGGGATTTATTCTTTGTTTTCTCTTTCCTTAAGGCTGCAGAGTTAAGCTTCTTTAGTAGCCTGTTCTGTTTTGCTTTCAGCAGGCTTTTTCGGCTTTTCAGTAATTTTTGTGTTAATCTGAACAATTTCGTCTGTTATTACGTTGCCTCGAACGGTTTTTCGTCTTCGTTCTCCCTTGTTGTGGGGATTAAACCCGGTTCCTCCGCTCAGCACAACGTTTCTGCGGACTCCGCCATGAACGTTTCCTCTCATGGGAACACCGTCTTTGTCTGAACCGCCCCTTATCTGCAGTTTGTGCGCTGGCAAATCCACTACAGCGCCGTCTACTGTTTCTCCGATTTTTCTTCCGATGAACGGTGCTGCGCGTGCCTCTTCAAGCTCAACTACTTTTGAAGTCCCCGCCTCTGGGTCAGATACTATTACCTTGAACTTAGTCATGTGATACTTAACTCTCCAGCGGAGTATGAAGTTAAGCATCGCTCTATTAAGGGTTTATGGCATATCTTCAACTATTCGCCCCCTAACATTGTTTTTTGTTCAGCTAAAAGTTTTAATTCAACTCTGTAGAAGTCTTGCTGCTATGTGGCGCTTGGGTTTCTTCTTCCACGAAATCGCGTTTGGCCTGCTCTCGGTATTCATCCCACTGTACGTGGTAACTCCGGCGATTGGAGGGTCACTGGTTGATTTGGGCATAATGACTTCAGCCGCCCTGTTCTTCTCCATACCTGCCTCTTTCTTCTGGGGATACATCTGCGACAGAACAAGACGTTACAAGCGGTACATTCTCCTTTCATTTATGTCATCAACCGTTATCCTTTACCTCTTCACCCTCGCAACAAACGTCGTCATGTTCATCATTCTTTACGTGATAATGACTGTTCTTCATGTGGCGCATGAAGCACCAAAAAACATTCTAATAGCTGAACACTACTCGCGCGAAGATTGGGGAAAATCATACGCGCTCTATGAAGGTTCAACGGAGATAGGCTGGCTAATCGGTTTGCTCGTAGGATTATTTGTGTCGACAATCGCTTTGAGTTCCAACAACATCTTGTTTCTGTGCGGCGGCTTAAACTTGGTCGCGTTCGTTCTATCCATATTCCTCGTGGCGGATCCACTTTTGATTTTTGAGCGACGGCTAGTGAGCATAGAAAAAAAGCTTGATTACACCTATCGCGGCGTAGGAACTGTCTCAAGGCTTATGGATGGGCTTTCTCTTCGCGAGAAGTTTAGAAGTGACAGCTTCACGGCGTTCGGAATAGGGCTGGTCCTCTTTTCTCTGGCTTCAAGTTTGTTCTTCACGCCGCTTCCAATATTCTTCTCTCAAGAACTGGCTTTACCCACAAGCATGATATTCATGGTCTACATGCTGAGCTCTGGGGGCGCCGTCGCAGGGTACTTCCTTGCTGGGAGAAGAGCAACATCTCCTAACGCAAAATCATACATGCGGCGAATGGTGCTTCTCCGAAGCGTCCTTGTCCTTGCAATGGTTGTTATCGTAAATTTCGCCGTCTCTACGACAGCGCTGGCTTCAGTCATCTTGGTTTTCATGGGATTTGCATACGCGTTTTATTACATCCTAACGCTTTCTCTTTCAATGGAGTTGATACCAGCTGGAAGAACAGGTTTATTTGACGCCTTGGTGGGTTTGGGCGCGACGGTTGGCTCGTTTCTGGGACCGTTTCTTGCGGAAATGCTGGGTTTTCTCCCTCAGTTTTTGATAGCGAGCGCGATTTTCTTTTTGGCGTATGCTGTTCTTAAAATATTCACGTGAGAAAAAGAAAGAAAAAAGAAGAAGAGTTTTCCACACGTTTATTCAGTGTGTACTCTGAACAAGTCGATGTCTTCGCGCATGCTTGGCGTCAATTCCAAGAAGTCTCTTACTGCGCGTTCGATATCTTTTGACTGCGTCACATATCTTCCGACGACGAGTATATCTGCGCCTTGTTCCAAAGCTTCCTTGGCTGTTTCCGGAACTATGCCACCAGCAACGGCAATCAGGAATTTTCTGTTTGGGAAAGCTTGGCGTATCATTTGTATGCGTTCCAGTCCGCAGGTTCTTCCGCTTTCTTGGTCAATGCCCCTGTGCAGTATGACTATATCGGGGAAATCTTTAAGCGATTTGAGTTTTTTGAGTACGTCTTCGACGTTTAGCATGTCTATGACGGCGTATATCCCAAGTCTTTTTGCCTCATGTACAAACGCGTCAAGCGTTTCAGGTGGTGCTAGTCCTGCCGCTACGACTGCGTCTGCAGTGTCTTCGTAGGCTATGTCTGCTTCCACTTTTCCAACGTCCAGTGTCTTCAAGTCTGCAACCATGAAACTGTCTTTGGCTACTTGCCGCAGGTCGTTGATTACTCTTGTTCCGTAGCGTTTTATGAGCGGTGTGCCCACTTCGATTATGAGCCTGTCGCTTCCTGGTAGTTGGGCAAGCACTTTCTTGGCGCCTTCAAGCGATGGGGCGTCAAGCGAGATTTGCAGGTATGGTGGTCTCCACAAGCGCGGAACCTTGAAGCCCATTATCGGGTGTTTTGCGCGGTCCTTGTCATAGTTTATTTTCTCGATGGATGGATACTTCTTCAACGCTCTTTGCAAAGCCATCTTTGTGGCGCCGTAGTTGTACTGGTATATTTTGCGGTAATCGGCAGCTTGCGGGTGAATGAAAACGCTGCAGATGATTACCCAGTCATCGACTTTATTAGCGGGAATTACCCCTTCTTCCACGGAGTCCGCAACCGCCTTCGCAACTGCCGCCTGTGCAGGTCCAAAAATTTTCCCCGTATCCTCCATGTTTTTGACAGTCACTTTAGGCACCAGCAGCGTGTGTGGTTTAGGCGGAAGATTAGGTCGTATAACTGCTAGCAAAGGTGTGTGCCCTGCTGAAAGATTTGACAAACTCGTAGCGAACGCTTTACCGACTGGCCCGTCTTTGTCGCCCATTAAAAGGTCTATGTGGGCAACTTCGTTGCCTTCTCCGACAAGAGCTTCACCGATCAGATACGCGCTTCCCAATTCTTCGGCAGTTTCATCTGCAACAGATGTCGGTATGCGACTTGAGATTTCCTTAAAATCGACATTAAACTCTTTTAACCAAGTGTAAAGTGTGTCTCTGTGGATATTAAGAGATTTTGCTGTTCCTGCTACTGTCGGTTTTGTCGTTGTATACCGACGCGAAGCTCTAGATTTAGCCTCTTTTTGAGAGGCTTCCAACAGCATTTTCACGAGTTCTTCTCGCGTCTCAGGTTTTTTTACATCTGCTCCCGACATTTATTTTACCTCTGTGCTCTGTGTGCAGCACCTTGTATATAAGAGTGTCGGAATGAAAAAAGATTTTTATTGAAACTGCAGCTGTTTTTTCCAGCAAGCTGTCGGTTAGGCAGGTGTATTGCACTTTTCGGAAACGTGCGGTGCATATTGTGTTGGTGGCGCATTCATGTTGTCTTGGGTTTTAATCGGTAAATCTATATTTTAGCGTGTACTGATTGTTAGCATTCAGTATGTGCGGGTGCTTGAATGTCTCGGCGTGACTTGTTATGTTTAGGCATGGTCATTCTAGGAATTGTACTTTTTCTTTACGGAGCTAACTTCTATGACGCTGTTGTCGGTTGGGTTGGCTTTTACCTTACTATTATAGGAATCTTGATTTTTCTTATTTTTTACATTTATAAAGAGCTGACGAAGAAAAGTGAGGTTCAGAATCCGTAGAGCTTGCCGTATTTTTCTTGAAGATACTGCAGGTAGGGTTCAGCGTCTAGTTCATTTCCAGTTATTCTCCTTATCAGGTCAGCTGGGTCATACAGATCTCCGTGGCTGTGGACGTTTTTGACCAGCCATCCCTTTATGTTCTTTAGATTGCCTTGTGCGACTTGGTTGCGCCAGTCGCGCATATCTTTTGATAGGGCAGCGAGTATTTGTCCGCTGTAAATGTTGCCTAGAGCGTAGCTTGGGAAGTAGCCGTAATAGCCGCTTGCCCAATGCGTGTCTTGCATTACTCCTTCAGAATCGTTTTCGATTCTTAGACCGAGATTTTCTTTGTATTTTAGGTTCCATACTTCTGGCAGTTGGTTAACTTCGATTTTGTTTTCGAAGAGGTCTCTTTCGATCTGGAACCGGATTATTACATGCAGGCAGTAGGTTACTTCGTCGGCTTCAATGCGGATTTTTGAGGGCTTAACTTGGTTTATGGCGTGTATAAACTGATCCAATTCGAGCTGCGCTAGGCTTGGTGCTGCAATCTCTTTTAGTTTGGGAAGGAAGCTGGTCCAGAATTCGCGGGAGCGTCCTATGATGTTTTCTATGAAACGAGATTGGGATTCGTGTATGCCATAAGAGCATAATGAGCCGATGGGTTGGTATTTCCACTCTTGCGGCATGCCTTGCTCGTATAATGCGTGACCTGTTTCGTGAAGCACAGAGAAAATCGACGATGCGAAGTCTTCTGGGTAGTAGTGTGTTGTGATTCTTACATCGTCGTAGTATCCTGAGGTGAAGGGATGTTCTGTTTCATCGATTCTTCCTGCAGCGTCTGGTGAGGTGGTGTCATATCCGATTGTTTCTGTGAGCGCTTTCGCGATTCGGCGTTGTGTTTCTACCGGAATCCTGTGGTGAAGTATTGCCATGTTGGGTTTGTTTGGAGCGTTTTGGATTTTCTTCAGCAATGTGGTTAATCCTTTTTGGAGTTGGTTGAAGGTTTCTGTGATGGCGGTTGTGGTCATTTTTGGTTCGAAAATGTCTATGAGCGCGTCGTAGGGTGTGGCTGTCTCCTTGACTTTCATCAGAATCGCTGCTGTTTTTCGGTTGAGGTTTACGAGTTTTTGCAGTTCGGGCTGGAGGAGGGCGTAGTTTTTTTGAGCCTTTGCTTTTTTCCAAGTGTTTACAGTTATGGCTTGTTGTTTGGCGGTTTCTGCGACAAGGGTTTCTGGCAGTTGGGTTTGTTCGTCGTAGTTTTTCTTGATGAGGTAGACGTTGCGCTTTTCTACATCTGTTAGCGCGTCGTATTGTGGACTTGCAAGTATGGCGTTTAAGAGCTTTCCAATTTCTGGTGCCGTGCTCATCTTGTGGCTGATGCGGCTTAAGAGCGCGAGTTGCTGGCTACGTTGTTCCACTGCTTTTGGCGGCATCATGGTTTCCATATCCCATTGTATAATGCCTTGAGCGGATGATAACACGATAAGATCTTGGGTTCGAGCCAAGAGTTTCTTGTAGAGTGAACGGATGTTAACGGACATTTTGCTTGTCGCCTTCACGTTTCTTGTTGTCGCTGGTGTTTAATTACTGTTTTGTGCGCTAGTGCGCTCGCGGAGACTACCCCCTCCCTTTTATATACCTTGAATTAGCCAGTGACTTGCAAGTTCAGCTTAGGGCGAAAAATTCAAACAAAAGCTGAAACAGGATCAGCAATTCAAAGTAGCCAATGCACATGGAGAGTTAACATTAGAAATAGTTCCATAAAAAAGTAGAAAAAGGCTTTTACAGTTGTTATACTGCTATTGCAGTGCGGGTATGTTTGTTTCTTCAAGAGCAATATCTAGGTTTAAACTTAAGTCGCCCTCGCCAATCATGCCTATGTTCATTTTCAGCGGCCAGCCAATTTGTTTATCAACGTATATTGTTATTGTTGGGCCGTCAGTAGCGTATTCGTAGACGATGCAAGCTCTGTTTCCTCCTTTAAAGGGCATGTTGACTTCGTAGCTGTCGACAAGAGTGCCTTCCTCGATTTGGTATTGGTTTTCTGACAGGTCAACCCAAACGGTAGTTTCACTTTCCTCAGGCGCGCTTAGCGAACTGTCCATGCTTACGCTGGCGAGAAGTTGCGCGTGTGTACTGTTGAAGTCAACCACTTCCTGCCGCATTGTGAAACTACAATCAACAGTTATGGAAAAGACTTCCATAGAAGTTGTTCCCTCGTATGTTGCGTATGCACCTTTGAAAAGCCAAGCACTTTGACCTTGAGGGCTTGAAAGAAAGGCGCTAACTAGGAACGCGCCAGCGATGACGGCGACGGCTACAATGGCTATAATTGCAATCAGTTTGATGCGGCTTTTGGGAGGTGCTGCAGTCGTTGAAGAAGAAATACGTTCAGATTCAGATTCCAACCTTTAACACCGCATAAAATACCAGAAAACCGCCAATAATAGCTTGTGCACCACAAATATGAATTACTAAACAAGCATCACATCGTGACTTCTATGAGCACAACAGTCTCGAAAAAAGGCAAGGAACATTCAGCCACAACCTTTGCGTTTAGGTGACACCTCGCGAACCTTCGCAGCGTCTCATCCACATCCGCCAGCGTAGACTGCATCAAGAGAACACGACCCCAACGCGCCAAGTGCTTCGGCACATCGGATATAAAACGGTCAATGATTTGCCGACCCCTAACGCCTCCTGCCCATGCGCGGTTAATCCAAGAATCTGATTCGCGCTCATCTGCAGGCAAGTAAGGCGCATTAAAAAGTATCACGTCAAACGTGGCGTTTTCACTTAACCATGTGAACAAGTCGCCCTGCACAAAAGTCAGTTTACCACGTACATTGTTGAACCCTGCGTTCGCTTTTGCACAGCGAACAGCGTATGGGTTCACATCAACCGCAATAACTTCCTGCGCTTTTTTAGCGGCGAGTACACCGAGGATGCCGCAGCCGGTACCCATGTCCAATACGCGCTCGCCCGCGTCTACCTCAAGATTTTCGGCGAAAAGAAAAGAGTCCTCAGCAGGCTCGTATACATTTTCATCAACAACAAACACGTAATCTCCGAAGTAAACACGTTTAGCTGAGGAGGTCATTTGCTAAAACTCCAAAGGCTTCAGGCGGCAGTTCCCGCACGCGTTTTTCGCGAAACGGAAAGGTGTAAGCCATTTTTTCCGCGTCTTCCTTGGTTATTTTAAGCGTGCTCTTAATGAAAGGCACAAGCGCGTTGCTGAGCTTCTTGTTGCGCTGCGTGAAGAGCCAACGCACCATCCGCCTAAAAAACGTTGCATCCTTCACTTCGAAAGGCACCGCTTTCCAAGGCGTTAAACGCACAATTACTGAGTCAACTTCTGGCGGGGGATAGAACAGCGATTTGGAAACAGTATCCAAAAGGTCAACTTCTGCGCTGTGGCAAGCGACAACCGTTAACCACCCGTAATCCTCACTACCCACAGCCGCCACAAGGCGACTGGCAAATTCCCTCTGCAAAATCAACACTGCACACGCAACTTCCCGCTCAAACAGCCAAATCACCAAACGTGACGACAGATAATACGGCGGAATCGAAACCACCTTGTTAAACTCGGGCAACGCTGCCTCCAACACGTCACCCTCAACAACAGCAACATTGGCAACGCCTCTGAGCTGTGCACGCAGCACCTCCGCAACGTGCGGATCCTTCTCAACAGCTATTACCGCTTTACAAGTGTTCGCTAAGAAACGGGTCAGAAAACCAAACCCTGCGCCAGCGTCCAGCACCACATCCGCTTTGCCCAGTGAAGCATAATCGCTTAGCTTGGGAAAAATCGAAGCGTCTATCATGAAGTTTTGCCCTAAAAGCCTGTTCGGAACAATTCGACGCTCTCGAAGCAAACGCTTCGTTTCCGAAATGCTCATCACTCACGCCTTACTGCATTCGTGTGAACAAGCGATACTTACTGTCGCCTTCAAGCTCCTCCAAAACCCGCTTCGTCACCAGCTTCACAGGATTAGGCAACTCGGTTCGCTTCTGCAAATCCTCAAAACTCTCAAACGGTCGCCTCTCACGCTCATTAATCACCTGCCACATGTACTTCTTACCAATCCCTGGCACCAACTCCAACGCGTGCATACGCGGCGTAATCGCCCGTGTGGTATTGAAAAAGTTCACAAACCATTTTTCACGATTCAACACTATACGACTTATAACGCTTGGAAGCTCCGATTTCGCAGCAGCCGTCAACTCGTCAAAGCCAATACGACCAATAATGTACGTGACTTCCTCCCGCGCTTCTTTCCCTACGTACACACGATCATTAGGCTTAAGCATTAACCCCTCCTTCACCAGAGCCTCTAGCAGAGTGAAAAACTCCTCGCCTACACACTGAATGAGAGCTCCCGCTCGGTAACCCGCCCTGCCAGTCGGGTGAAAACCCGGCCGCCCGTGCGGCAAGAAATCTAACACGCAAGCGTACTCCTCGTATCGCTTCTCCATACTAGTCCCTAATTCCATCTCTTCTATTCGCGCTTACTGCTTAAAAATTCTTAGCTGATTAAGGCTATTTTACAGTTCTGCTTTCATTCAAAAGCGAGATAATAGCGTCCAATTTTGTGGTTTCAATTATCTTGCGACCGCCAGCCAAGAAAACCCGCAGTTCATCCACAGTTTCAGGCATGCAATTCACAACCTGAATAGCCTCATCCTCTTCAAGACCGAACTCTTTCACAAGCTTCTCTAAAAGCATCTCTGCCTGTGCAGCGTCTGCCTTGGAAAACTTGTTCACGTAGTCCAACGTGCGCCGCTGAAACTGGTCCAAGTTCTCCTCGCCAATAGCATCCAGCACCTTCTTGACCTGAGGCAACGTAAGTCTATTTTCGCTTAACTCTCTCTTCCCCATGCTCAACTACCCTTGTACGGCTCTAAATGTTCAGACCGAACGATTATTTCCTTCACAGCATCACCTTTAGATACGCGTATCACGTAGCCGCGCCCTCGCTTTTCTACCACCGTGCCAATCTTGCCGTGAAAACGCTTATGAGGTAGACTCTTCTGAACACTTGAATCCATCTTGATAATAACTTGAGAGTCAGGCTCATACTCAACTAGCAACTTACCAAGCTTTGGCTTGCCCTTCTCACGAGTCTTCTTCGTCAGAAGATGACGCGCCCCAGTATAATATCCTTTTGAACCTCTCATCCACACTTCACCTTACATTGTCATCCATAATAACGTTCAAAACGTCAAGCTTGAGGGGCTTCGCTCTATTTCCAAGCAACTCCGAAACGTTGGGCATTGTTCTTCCTTCATCCCCAGACACCAATTCCTTAACATAGAGGCCGCCTTGACAACGTATTTTCATCTCAGCCCTCTTAAGCGACACCTTCTTAACTTTAACCTTATATATGTACCTTTCTCGGGTTAAATCCGCCCTTCTATGCAAAACACGCAGAGGCGTCTGCTGCTTAACCAAAATGTTGCTAAGCTTTTCTTCTAAAAGGCGCAAGGCGTCCTCAGAAACCGCATTCTCAAACTCAATTAGGACGCGGTATTCCTTCTGCGCTGACTCCCCCTTCTTTAACCGCCTAACAACATCTTTGTTGGTGAAGCGCAAATTGGAAACCTCAACCTTGCCCGTGGCGTTTGAGTTAACAGCGGCTTCAAGCTGTTCCAAGTCCAAAAATCGTTTCTTAGGCTTCGAAATTTCAAGCACAAATGGACGACCACTGCCCAGCATCCGAGCATCAATGTCCTCTCTTCCCGAAGCGTGAAAAGCCGTCTTCTCGCCCTCTGCAGCCTCCAACAGCGGCTTCGAAACCAGCTCCTCCACAGACTCAGGATACATCTTGCCAGTTCCACTGCATTTCTCGCAGCCTTTTCCGCGGCAACTTGAACAGAACCATTTTGATTGGGGGATAGTTCGCACGAGCTTACGGTACTTGCCAGCAACAAACAAAGGGTTAACTTGAAGCCGAATCTTTTCAAGGTACGGATTGATTACCACGACCAAGTCAGGTTTTAAATAATCTACCTCTTTGTCTGTACGCTCGCCAAGGGCTTTACCGAATAATCGCCCAAACTCATGCTTGATGCTCTCACCATAACTCACGTTGAATACCGCTTTAAACTCGTCTTCACGTTCCTCCACCGCAACGGGCAATTCCACGCCCACCAAAAAAGTGTTATACTCGTGGTTCGCAATAGCTTGCAAAGTTTTTTGAACCAAACCGTCAAGAAGCTGAAACTTGCCTCCACATAAGAAACACGTTTTAAACTGGTCTTTCTTGACAACCCGCTTTTTTAGGTGATGCAGAGTTTCTTGTGCTTCGCGGGAAAAACCGTTGACTGCAAGAACTTTAAGAGTTTTAATGCCGTCAGCGTTTTTTGCCAAGTTGAGGGCGCTGGCTTGCAGTGTTAAGCTGAGTTTCAACGCTTTGCCTCTGTCCTTGTTTTCTATGTTATAGCCGAGCAACGCGAACTGGCGGCCAAGACAGTGATCACAGAGAGGATACTTGCTAAGCATGGTCAACGTTTTTTCTAGAATGTCCATGAGAAGAAGCCTACCTGAAGGCTGTTGGAAAACCTTTACCCATGAAAGGCAGCTTCTTTTTCCGTTTGAACATCTTTAGCATTTTACGCATCATCACGTACTGTTTCAAGAGGTCTTTAACATCTCTTTCGCTTGTTCCCGAACCGCGCGCCACGCGCCTCACTCTTGAAGAGTTTAAAACTTTGGGATTGTCTTTCTCTTCAGGTCGCATGGATTGGATTATTACGCGCCATTTTTCAAGGCGACCTTCAGCTGTGTTCAGCATGTCTTCAGGCAGGTCATAAGACATCCCAGGCAGCATCTTGAGAACCTTCCTGAAGGGACCCATTCCTTTGACGGCTTCGAATTGCTCGTACATATCTGTTAGAGTGAATTTGCCGCTGAGTATCGCCTTGGCTTTCTTTTCGGGAACTTTGATTTCGGCTTCGTGAACTTTCTCAAGAAGAGTTTCCAGATCGCCCATGCCTAAAAGGCGGCCGACAAAACGGGAAGGGATGAAGGACTCAATGTCCTCGGTTTTCTCGCCTGTACCGATGAATTTTATGGGCGCGCCCGTGGCTGCAACCGCGGAAAGAGCTCCGCCGCCTCTGGCAGACCCATCTAACTTTGTTACTAAAATTGCGCCTATTGGGGTTGCTTCATGGAAGGTTTTAGCTTGGAGTAGCGCTTGCTGCCCGATTGTGCCGTCGATTACCATAATGACCTCGTCAGGTTTGATCTTTTTCTCAAGGGTTTTCATTTCTTTGATTAGCTCTTGCTCCTCTTTGTGGCGTCCTGCAGTGTCAACGATTATTAGGTCTTTGTCGCTGAACTGCTTTAAGCCTTCGAAAACCACTTTAACTGGGTCCTTTGCTTTCAAGTCGCCATATACTGGAACGTTTATTCGGTTTGCCAACTGCTGGAGCTGCGCGTAGGCTCCAGGGCGATAAGTGTCTGCGCAAATCAACGCAGCTTTGAGCCCCCTTTTCTGGAAGTACCGGGCGAGTTTGGCTGCGTGAGTGGTTTTTCCAGAGCCTTGGATGCCAACGAGCATTAGTATCTTCTTTTTTCCAGGCTCTATTTTGATTGGAACAGGCTTATCGCCCACAAAGCGGGTTAATTCTTCGTAGACGACCTTTATCACGTGCTCTCGTCTTGAGATGCCTGGAGGAACTTTTTCTTTTAGGGCTCTTTCCTCTATTTGTTTGGATATGCCGAGAACAAGTTGGACATTAACATCTGCTTGGAGCAGGGCTCTTTGAATGTCGCGAACGAGTTCCTTAACTGTAGCTTCATCCACTACGGAAGCTCGGAAAACTTTCTTTATGGCTTCGTAAAGAGATGAACCCAAGCGGTCTATCGCCATTTGTGTCTCCAGCCTTAGAACAGCTTAAGCGGCTTTAAATATATATTGTAGCTGAAACGTGAAGCCTCAGCCCCTATAAGCTCTTCACAATTCAGACGGCTCTTCATGCATCA
>CAZUHG010000024.1:0-22072 GCA_964620515.1 uncultured Candidatus Bathyarchaeia archaeon | reverse complement strand
CTTTCCACGGGAAAGTCTCAGGAGATTGCTGACTATATTGCTGAAGAAAAGCCTTTTTACCTTTTTGTCAACACGAGCTTTTGGGCGACTATTCTTTGCTCGCCAACAGATCTTAAGGAATTGGCGGTTGGGCACTTTCTCTCTGAAGGAATACTCAAGTCTACCGACGAAATCGAGGAAGTTGTCCTTAAAGAATCTGAAAGCAGCTGTTACGTTAAACTGAAATCCGAAATCAACATTGAGGACCGCGTGAAGATTTCAAGGCTTCATGCACGTGTTATTCCTTCAGTTTGCGGAAGCGGCTCGCCTTACCAGTTCACTGGCAAAACGCCTAAAGTCAAATCGAACCTGAAGGTTAAAGCTCAAGTCATATTTGACAGCGTTAACCAGCTTAACTTCAAAGCTGAAGGTTTCAGGCGAACTGGCGGTCTCCACGTCGCCGCAATCTACACGGGTGATGGTCAATTGGTTGCTTTGGCTGAAGATGTTGGCAGGCACAACGCCGTAGACAAAGTAATCGGCATGGCGGCTTTAGGCAATGTTGATTTTGGCGAGTGTTTCTTGGCTTTGAGTGGGCGCATGTCGGGCGATGTAGCTTTCAAGGCAGCGAAAGTTGGCTTGCCTATTGTTGCTTCTTTGGCAGCTGCGCTTTCTTCAGGTATAGCATTGGCTGAAGCGGCAGATTTGACTTTGGCTGGTTTCGTGCGGGGAAAACGCATTAACGTCTATACTTGTCCCGAAAGAATAGCGCTCTGAAGTTCTTAAATTGATAATTTGATTTGTTACCCATTACGGCTAATTGCTACTGTTCTGCAATTGTATGTTCAATGCGGTTACAGGCTTTGATCAATGTTGAATTTTATGTTTTTTTGAAACTCATTTTTAAATATAACTCTTTATCTCCTATTGGTAAGGTCAGGCAACATGATGCAGCAAAAGTTGCATGTAACTTTGCTTACGGGTCGAACGATTGAGCAGGGCGTTGGCAAAGAGGCGGGGAAAGGCACAGAGGGATATTTTGAGAGCACCACCATGTGTTACATGGACGCAGGTGACATGAAGAAACTCGGGATAAAGAACAACACGCATGTTCAGGTGACGACCCCAAATGGCTCTGTAGTGCTTAAAGCCGTAAAACATCCCAGAGGCGCGATGCCCGGCATGCTTTACATTCCCTATGGCCCTTGGGCTAACGCAATCGTCAGCAACGAGACAACAAGCATTGGGACGCCTTCTTTCAAAGGGACCCCTGCTGAAGTTGAGCCTGCTCCTGATAAACCAGTCTTGACCTTGAAAGAACTGCTTAGAAGCCAATTTGGAAAGTGAAAGGTATGTCAATAGTTAACGCTGTAACTTGCCCAGTTTGCGGCTGTTTATGTGATGATATTGAATTAACAATCGCAGATGGCAAAGTAACTCAGGTGAAAAATGGCTGTTCAATGTGCGAGTCCAAATTCCTAAATTACATGAGCGAACACAGGACTAAAACTCCCTTCATAAGGAAAAAGGACAAACTGGTTCCTGCTTCCTACGAAGAGGCAATACACAAATCCGCCGAAATTCTCGCAAACGCCAACTATCCAATATTGTACGGTTGGAGCTCCACCGACTGCGAAGCCCAACGAGTAGGTGTGGAGCTAGCCGAAGAGATTGGCGGTGTTCTCGATAATACGTCGGTTGTTTGTCATGGACCGTCGGTTTTAAGTGTTCAGGAAGTGGGGATTCCAACATGTACGTTGGGGCAGATTAGGCACCGTGCCGATTTGATTATTTATTGGGGATGTGACCCGTGGAGCGCGCATCCAAGACACTTGGAAAGATACACTGCCTTCACGGAAGGACGATTTGAAGGCAGCGAATGGAAAAGTTACCTTAACAAAGTTAAGGCTTCAGCAGGCGGGAAAAAACTGTCCAGCCTCGAAAGAAAGGGGGTTCTCAAACATAGATATGAACCCGAAGTTCCAACCGTAAGCGATAACAAGCCTCCTGCAACCTTGGGTAAAGAAGGACGCAAACTAATAGTGGTTGATGTCCGAAAATCAATGACTGCTGAGATAGCTGACTATTTCATACAAGTCGAGCCTGGCAAAGACTATGAAATAATGCAGGCTATACGCGCGTTGGTTAAGGATCAGGAGCTTGATGTTGAAGAGGTTGCTGGCGTTCCCGTGGCGTATCTGCAAGAGTTAGTTGACGCCATGATAAACTGCCAGTTCGGTGTAATCTTTTTCGGTATGGGTTTAACGCAGAGCGCGGGTAAATTCAGAAACATCGATGTTGCGATTTCGCTTGTACGCGATTTAAACATGAGAACGAAATTCGTTATCATGCCGATGAGAGGACATTTTAACGTTACTGGTGCAGACATAGTTTCCACTTGGCAGAGTGGCTATCCCTACGCAGTTGACTTCTCCTTAGGTTACCCACGCTATAACCCTGGCGAAACGTCTGTTGTCGACATCCTGTTGCGGAAAGAGTCAGACGCCGCACTAGTGATTGCTTCAGACCCTGTCAGCAACTTTCCGCGAAAAGCAGCTGAGCACTTAGTTAAGACCCCGCTTATAGTAATTGACCCTCACATGAACGTCACAGCACTGGTAGGCGATGTGGTCTTCCCGTCAGCGATTGTAGGTATAGAAAAGGCGGGCACCGCCTACCGCATGGATCATGTGCCGCTTCCCCTCAAAAAAGTCGTTGAGCCACCAGAAGGAATACTTTCAGACGAAGAAATACTGCACAGAATACTCGAAGAAGTTCGGCGCATAAAATCGCAAAAGAAGGAGGCTGCGTGAAATGGAGTTGCTCATAAAGAACGGTTTCGTCTACGATCCGATCAACGGCATCGACGGCGAAAAGATGGATATCGCCATCAAGAACGGAAAAATCGTTAAAAGCGTTAATGAGAAACGGGCAAAGAAGATCGAGGCTTCAGGCTTGACCGTGTTTCCCGGCGGCGTTGACATTCACTGTCACATTGCTGGTGGTGAAGTGAACACGGGACGTTTAATGCGCCCCGAGGACCACGTTAAGGACGTTGTTCGCAAGACCGCCGTAACACGGTCTGGTGTCGGTTATTCTGTTCCGTCAACTTTTACCACTGGTTACCGATACTCACGTATGGGCTACACCACTATAATGAATCCTTCTATGCCGCCTCTATCAGCCAAGCACACGCATGAAGAATTGAACGACACGCCCATGCTGGACAAAGCCAGCTACCCGTTGCTTGGCGACTGGTGGTTCGTTCTTGAGTACTTGCAGAAAGGCGATTTGGCAGAATGCGCAAGGTACGTCGCTTGGATGATGGGCACTTCTAAAGGGTACGCCATAAAAATCGTTAATCCAGGCGGACTGGAATCGTGGGGTTTCGGACGCAACGTGCACAGCATAGACGATCAAGTTCCCCATTTCGGCATCACACCCAGAGAGATAATATGCGGTCTTGCCAAAGTAAACAAGATGCTGAATCTGCCGCATACAATTCATCTTCACACGAACAATCTGGGCTTGCCTGGTAACTACGCTACCACGCTGGATACCATGAGGGCGTTAGAGAGCGTGGCGACTAACGGCAAACCCGTGGGTCACATAACGCACTTGCAGTTCAGCAGTTTCGCGGGTGACGATTGGAGAACCCTGCGGTCTGGCGCGGAAGAAATCGCCAAATACATTAACGCTCACAGTCACATGACTTTTGACATGGGTCAAGTCATCTTTACAGACACGACAACCATGACGGCTGACGGCCCATTTGAGTACACGCTTTACCAGCTGAGTGGGCACAAGTGGGTTAACAGCGATGTAGAGACCGAAACAAGCGGCGGTATCATACCGATGCGTTACAAACGCACAAGTGCAGTTAACGCCACACAATGGTCTATAGCTTTGGAGCTTGCGCTTTTGGTTGATGACCCTTGGAAAATGTTCATGACCACCGATCACCCTAACGGCGGGCCATTCACTGCTTACCCAAAAATTATTGCTTGGCTTATCAGCAAGAAAGCTCGCATGGCGACGCTGAAAAGGTGCCATAAGAAAGCTCAGAAGAAAAGCCTTCTTCCATCGATAAAACGCGAATTAAGCCTTTATGACCTTGCGATTGTCACTCGTGCTGGTCAAGCAAAAGCCTTAGGTCTCAAAAATAAAGGGCACTTGGGCGTGGGCGCCGACGCTGACGTAGCCATTTACAACTTGAACCCTGAAAAAATCGACATCACAAGAAAGTACAAGACTGCTCGGAGAGCATTCAACGACGCTGCTTACACCATTAAGGACGGGAAAGTCGTGGTTAAGGACGGCGAAATCCTGCAGCACGTTGACGGCAAAACCATGTGGTTGGATGTGCAAACTGCGGAGCAGATTGAAGTTGACGAAGAGATGAAACGAAAGTTCAGGGAGTACTGGACAGTTGAGTACGAAAACTACCCAGTCACAGATCATTACCTTAAGATTTCAGATCCAAGAACAATAAAGGCGGACGTGTAACATGATAGTATTAACCCCTCTTAGGCAGTTCCAGTTTCCAGTTATGGCTGAATGCGTTAACCCTGATGTTTTTCAAGGCAAATCCATGGCTGAGATAGCCGCGCTTAAAATTTGGGAAGGCAACAGGCAGAAGACGCTCAGCGACCTCTTCAAAATCAAGGAAGACCCAGCAGAAACTCCAAACATAACTCTCACTGGTGATTTCAGCGAGGTTCGGCGCGTAGGCATGAGCATGAAGAACGGGGAAATCGTGGTTAACGGCAATGTTGGGATGCATTTAGGCGAGAAAATGTCAGGCGGCAAAATAACAGTGCAAGGCGACGCTGCTGGCTGGGCTGGGTCCAGCATGAAAGGCGGACTAATCGAGATTATGGGGAACGCAGGTGACTATTTGGCTTCGCCTTACCGAGGAAGCAGCGTTGGCATGAGTAAAGGAAAAATAATCGTCCACGGCAACGTCGGCAGTGACGTGGCAGTCTTCATGAAAGGCGGCGTAATCAAAGTTCACGGTAACGCTGGACCGTTTCTGGGTTTTCGCATGCGCGGCGGCACAGTCCACGTAGAGAAAAACGTCGGAAACAGGGTTGGTGCATGCATGACCGGCGGCAAAATCGTGGTGTCAGGGTTCTTGGAGGAAATGATGCCTACGTTCACTGTTGACGGCGTTAAAGCTAACGTCAAAATTGATGAGGCTGAGAAGGCTAGCGGTCCGTTCTACGTGTTTATCGGCGACCTAGCTGAGACAGGCAACGGAAAAATTTTTGTTTCAAAACAAGCTAATCCTCACTTAAGCGCCATTTACGATAAATATCTTTAGGGTGCAAAATATGCATGAAACCTTAAGCGTAAACCGTTTAGCGTGGAAACTTGCAGAAAACCTCTTGAGCAATCAGTCTTTTTACGGCGTTCACTCCTCCAAAACCAGCGCGGGAGCCACAGTCATCAACGCTGGAGTAAACGTGCCTGGCGGTTTCCAAGCGGGTAAAGTATTAACTGAAATCTGCATGGGCGGCGTTGGAACAGCACAAGTAAGCTTCAAAACGTACGGTGAACTGGCTCTTCCTTCCATAACTGTCTCTACTGCTTATCCTGCTATTGCCGCGTTGGGTTCCCAGTTTGCAGGCTGGCGCATAAAAGAAGGCAACTCCATAGCGATAGGTTCAGGTCCCGCAAGAGCCTTAGCGCTGAAGCCAAAAGATATCTACGAAGAAATAGACTACAAAGACTCTTCCGACAAAGCCGTGTTAACGCTTGAAAGCAACACGCTTCCTTCCGACATGCTCATCGAAAAAGTCGCTGGAGCCTGCAATATTTCAGCAGAAAACCTAATTGTTGTTGTGGCGCCCACAGCGAGCGTTGCCGGGTTGACGCAGGTCGCGGGCAGAATAGTTGAAGTCGGCATCCACAAACTCAGAACGCTTGGTTTAAGCCCGAAAGCGATTCGTTACGCTTGTGGCTACGCGCCGATTCCGCCGCTTTGCACAAATTTCGAGGTGGCAATGGCGAGGACGAACGATGCTATACTGTACGGCGGAACAGTGTACTGCACAGTTGATTACGCTGATGAGGCGGCGTTGAAAAAAATTGTTGAGCAAGCGCCCTCTGGAACCTCAAAAGACTATGGCAAGCCTTTTCTGCAGATTTTCCGTGAGGCGGACCGCGACTTCTACAAGATAGACCACAATCTCTTTGCGCCAGCAACGCTGATAGTTAACAACATCAAAACTGGTCGCACGTTCAGTGTTGGCCTCAAAAACTTTGAAGCGCTGAAGGAGTCTTTCGGTTTCGGCAGTGGATAATTTACTGTTCCTTTTCGGGTGTTTCTGTTTTGGGCGTGCTTTTTGTGAAGTGTGCTCTGACGAAGTTGCTGAAACCTATGTTTCCCATTAATGCAGATATTATGACGCTTATGATGGTTACTTCAACTAGGGCTTTTGGCAGTATGCTTGTGAGGAATACTGTTCCTCCTGTTCCAATGCCGAGGAGAAAGATGAAGTAGGCGTAGGTGAATGCGGCTTCTGGAACGTAGGAGAGGTAAGTTGAGGGTATTCCCAACAGTGATGAGCGCGGTTTTTGTCCGAGCTTTAAGCCTTTGGCTATGAGTCCTGAGGTTAAGCCTGAGAGCGCTTTTCCTAGTGGCAAGCCAACTAGTCCCGCTACTCCGCCCATTCCCATTGGACCGAACATTATTCCTGGCAGTATTCCGGCTATGATTCCTGCTACAAAGCCTGTGGTTGGTCCAGCGTAGAAGCCTGCTATTAAAACGGCGAGTAGGGAGAAGTCTAGTGCTATTCCTGGCGCGATTGGTCCTGCGTAGTAGGAGATTGCGAAGAGTGCGCTTCCCAGAGCGCCCATCATCAGTGCGAATGTGAGTTTTTTAGTGTCCATTTTTATCGTCTCGGGTTGTTGGCGTGTATGTAACTTGTAATTATTTAAGCGTAGCTACTCGCTATTGAGTATGTTAATTTTGGGTTAAATCTGGCTAAAATTGATAAATAACGTCTCGCCAATAATATCCTTGGAGTGCACAGCTATGTCCGAAGTTAAAAGTTTCTCTTCCAACGACATAGAAAGCTGGCTTAAAGAGCAAACCAGCTCAATTCTCACTCCAGTGCAGGCGCAAGCCCAGAAACTTCGAGACGCCATGCGCGATGCAATGCAAAGTCTCGCAGACGTCAGCAAGATGCTTTTGGACAACAGCGCCAAAGAAATCGAAAAAAGAAATATGCGCACTTACAACCGCGCCCGCGCCATGAACAAGCTGGCTCGCCTGTTCACTGAAAGGCTCAAGAAAGTTGCCGCTCCCGAACAAGTCTCTTATGACAACCTGAACAAGTTCGCGCAGGAAACTCAAAAAGTGTTTATTGTAACAGACATAGACATCAAGAATTGGTTTCCGCGGCTATCTCCCTTCTTCATAATGGATAGAAGAAAATTCTTGACAGTTCATGAAAAAGCAAAGCTGGAGCTGACAGCTCTCAACGATTTCCTGACGAAAGAGTACGTTAAAACCAAAACTTTGGAAGAAACGTTCCAACTCATAAACGAACTGCACAATCTGGAAAAGCATTTGTCAGATGTCGAGACAGAAAAGAAAAACATTGAAAACGAGCGCTTGCCGTTAGAGAAGGAGATAGCTGAACTTGAACAAAAAACCGCCGAGTTACAAAGCAAAGGTCCAATCGACCAGCTTTTTCTCGTAGAAGCAGAAATGGACACCTTAAACAATGAACTAAAACACGCGTTGCGACATTTGCAAAAGCCCTTCATAAAAATGCAAGCTTTAGCGTTGCAGGGAGGAGGCGCAGGTTTAACACCTGACGAACGCAACATGCTTGACCTGTATTTAGAAAAGCCCTTCAAGGCATTGGCAACTGAAGAAGATGGTTACCCGTTGCTGAAGCAGATTTTGCAGAAATTAACTCGCTTGATGAGCGAGGATAAACTGAAACTGAAGTCAGATAAAGCGCGTAAAGCCGAGCGAGATATAACTGGAATACTTGAACGCGAGTCTTTGGCAAACTTGCGTAAGCGCTGCGCCGAGATAGCCGCGCGAGAAAGGCAAATTTTGAATTCGGCAAAAATGGAGGAGATAAAAATCAGTCTCTCCGAATATCAAGAGCA
Source organism: uncultured Candidatus Bathyarchaeia archaeon (assembly GCA_964620515.1). Classification (GTDB taxonomy): domain Archaea; phylum Thermoproteota; class Bathyarchaeia; order Bathyarchaeales; family Bathycorpusculaceae; genus CAZUHG01. The sequence goes on along the minus strand of CAZUHG010000024.1, from coordinate 13,963 downwards.
AACTAAGCAGCTTAAAGCGCGAAAAGCAAGTGTCGAAGCTCATGAGGCTGTCAAAGAACGTGCATACAATGAGACATTGAACAGAATTGACGGCTACAAACGGGCAATCGAGAAGAACGTGCACAGTTCTCTGGGTATAAAGGTTCAAATCTTGTAGCGTGCGGTATTTTGACTGTAGACCTTTCTTTTATCGTCAAAGAATCCTTAACTGTCCAGAGCGGCGACTTCGTGAAAATTGTAGAAAACGCTACAGACTTGCTGCGTGGAGAACGCGGAAGAATTGGAAACCAGAAGGTTTCAGAACGTTTAGTCAAGCTTGAACCTTCAGGCGAGGCGGTGGTAATTGGAGATTTGCACGGAGACATAGAGAGCCTCGTCAGCATACTGGAAAACAGCGGCTTCGTGCGGAAAATCGCCGCAAATAAAAACGTAACCTTGATTTTTCTAGGCGACTATGGCGACAGAGGCGCATATTCAGCAGAAGTTTATTACACTGTTCTGAAGCTGAAACTTGCTTTTCCCGAACAAGTAATACTCTTACGTGGAAACCACGAAGGACCCGCAGACTTGATTGCGGAGCCTCATGATTTGCCCATGCAGTTTCAACGCCGCTTCGGGAAAGATGGAGCAAACGTGTATGAGAAAACTCGAGAACTATTCGCTTATCTCTATAACGCAGTGCTCGTGGAAGAGCGTTACCTGCTGGTTCACGGTGGCTTGTCACCGAACATCAATAGCATCCAAGACCTGGCACACGCCCACCTAGCACACCCCCAAAAAGATTTTCTCGAAGACTTGTTGTGGAGCGACCCCGACGACATGACTCGAGATGTTTTGTATTCGCCGAGGGGTGCGGGAAAACTTTTCGGCAAGAGCGTCACAGAAAAAGTTCTGAGAAAACTGAACGTTAAAATCTTGATACGAGGGCATGAACCGTGTGAAGAAGGTTTCAAGCTCAACCACGACGGCAAAGTATTGACTTTGTTCTCAAGAAAAGGCACCCCGTACTTCAACGCTTACGGCGCTTACTTGCAACTGCCCCTTTCCGAGAAATTCGAGAACGCACAGCAACTTGTCCCATGGATTCGTAAGTTTTAGCACTAATTTCTTTGCAGAACCGCTTAAACTAAAACAAGGCTGCTAGTAGCTTTTTCCTTTGTTCGATAATGGAGAAATAGCCTCTAAAGTGAAGCTTTGCTTTCCTCTTGTTTCGTGGTAGCTATTCTTTTTCTGTCAGGGCTGACGAAGACATATTAGGGAAAAAAGCGTATTTTGAGGTTATGAAGCCATGTGTACTTTACTTCTCAAGAACGGGAAACACTAAGCGTATGGCAGAAGCAATCGCTGAATCAATGGAAGCACCTGTTTTTGCCATGACCTCTTCTGCGCCGTCAGTTGTTGATGATTTTGACGTGCTGATTCTGGGCACGCCTGTCGAAGGGTTCAGCCCAGCAAAGGAGACCGTGGATTTCGTGGAGCGCTTGCCGAAAACCGACGGTAAAAAGGCGATCGTGTTCTGCACATGCGCGCTCTGGAAGGGCAGAACATTCGATGTTTTGACGAAAAAACTGTCAAGCAAGGGCTACGACACTATCCTGAGCGTTTCAAAGAAAATGAAGAAAGACCAAACCGCAGACTTCTCAGACAGCATAACCAAAATAAAACAAGCGCTCGAAAAATAACCTCAACATTCCCGCACTTGATTGCCGCTTTTAGTTCGCCTACAGTTCAGCGCTATATATAGTTCCTTTAAATAAGGGGCTATAGACTGTTCCAAGCACGTCAGTTTGGCATCTTCTCAACATTTTAGGCGTTCTCGCCATTGACTACCTGCTCCGACGAATTCCAAACTTCCTCAACCAAATCTTGCATCCCCTGCAGCAAGGTCGCCAACTTTTCGCCTTTAACGGTTAAGCCGTATGTCTTTGGAGTTTTTCTTGTGAACGCGAGTTTTTTCCCTTTCAGCCCTCTCAGGTATTTGTAGATTCTTCTCAGGGAAAGCCCTGTTTTCTCCGCAAGCCTCTTAGCGGAAATTCCCTCTTCAGAGAGTCCATTGTAAACTTTCCATTCAGTTACGGAAAAAGTCTCCTTTTTCGAGTCACGCTTCGACTTAAAAAAGAAAACGTAATCGCGCTTTTCAGGAGTTTCTATTAAACCAGATGTTTTCAACCGCTTCAGAACACGCGAAGCAACTTTCGGCGAAATAAGCGCTTCTACCTCTTGAAAAGTTTTAGGTCCAGCCAGCAATGCGCTGAGCAGTGTTTCCTCGTAACATTCAGAATGAGCTGGCAAAACGGTAACGAACTCGGGAAAACCCTCAAGCAACTCGGTAAGCCTGCCACCGAACATTGTCGCGTAATATTGGTCTTGAGCTTCAGCAGCAAGCCCAACAGCCATTAACGGATGCAAATACTCTTCATTGATAGTGTCTTGACTTCGCGAGTACCCCACTTTCCTAAGTTCCTGCTGAAGCTGACTCACAGAAAAACGACCATTCACAATTGCACTTAAAACATGCAGCCGCATTTCATTCTTCAAAACGTTGAACAGGTCTTTTATGAAATTAGGGTTACCCATAGTTTCGCGTAATCGCCTAAGCTCGTTTTTCAGTTTCCAAACATTACAGCGGGTTATGCACTTAAGCGGAGTTAACGGCGCACAATTCCTGCACTCTGCATCCAAAGTTCTAAGCATCTCTGCCAAATCACGATTTTTCTCCACGCCTCTGGATGTAACCCTAACATCCCCCATTCAGCATTCCTCTGCTTGACGAATGCCTTGACGGGAAAAGGAGTGAGAGATTGGCACAAAAGAGCTCTGTAACAATCCCGCCATGACATGCGTCATAAAAAATATGACACGCGACATATTTATATACGTTTCCAACAGAAATACAAGAAACGGTGAACAAATGCTGCTACCCTGCGAAGTAGGAGTTCAAACAGTTTTACCCGCAATAAGAGCCGTAATGGCAAGAGACCTCGTAGAAAAACACGGAATGAAAGAACAACAAGCCGCAGAAATCCTCGGCTTGTCCCAATCCGCCATAAGCAGGTACACCACAAAAGGCAGAGGAAACAACTTAACACTCGAAAACGTGCCAGAAGTGCAAACACTCATAGACCAAATGATAAACTTACTTTTACACGAAAAACCAAAACAAACCAACGCACTTTTGAAGCTCTTCTGCCAAACCTGCAAAATAATCCGCGAAAAAGGACTAATGTGCGAGCTCTGCCAGAAGAAAACACAGGAAAACCTGATTGGAACATGCGATTTTTGCCGTTCACCCTAATCCAAAAAGCTAATTTCCCTATGCTATACCGCCTAAGATTAACGACGCAATAGTTGCGATAATGACGATGGCGATTGTTTCAAAGAACGTTATTTTCCAGTTCACACGAGTCCTTTTTGAGCGGTAACGCACCAGAAAGATACCTACTATAAAGGCAACCACAGTTAAAGATACGATAACATCAAGCGGACTAGGCAAAACAATGTAGGTTACTATAGGTATGCTGCCAGCTAGAAACGTCGTAGTGCCACAGATAATTGCCGCATAAAGATTTGACCTATGTATCTCCTTATCCAATAAAACGAATAGCTTTTTTATCAGAAACAGTGATTTATCTCGCTCCTTCTTGTCTGGAATGTCACTTAAGCTGTAGTTCATCAGGTTTTGCAAGGTCATTATATCCGCCAAATCTTCAGTTATGCCGCCTAAGAGAAAACTGGAAAAATTAGTAATAGCAACCGCACTCAGAGTCAAGAACGCAGCAAAAATCGTTGTTTGAGCCGCCAATGCAGCGATGAACGCAGACAAAATTACAACTATACCCGTTATCGAACCGTCAACTAGCCCAGCTACAATCTCCATAATAGGCTCCTTCTTTAAAAGAAGACTTTGCCACTCTTTTCCCATTCTTTTGCCCTGCTCAGTTAACTGAACAGCGCCGTCATGCTCCACAATCAGCCCTTCAGAAGCCATTTCCTTCAAGGCTTTCTCAAGCTCATCCATGTCTATACAAGTGTAACTCGAACAGACTCTGTCGATGCGACGCTTCAGCGTGTTTTTTAGAATTTTATTGCCTTTAGCGAGATTTAACAGGACAACTACCCTTATAACATCGGGCAATTCTTGAATTTCAAAGGACACGCAACAAGCCACCGTTGCACACGCAAAAAGCTTCATTCAAACTAATAACTTTTATGCGCTTAATCGAAGCCAAATTACCCTTCACGCAGACTATTTGACCTCAAAAGTGAAGAATGAGTGTTGCCTGTACCCTATTCAATTTTCTCTAACGCATTTTCTATTTCCTTGTAATCTGGCTCTATTATCGGGTCTTCTGTTGTCCACACGTAACGAACTACGCCGTTTTTGTTCACGATGAAAATGGAACGTTTGGCAACCGTGTAACCTTTGAGGCTTCCAAAGTCCGAGATTTCGACGCCGTACGCTCTTATGGCTTGGCGGTTATAATCGCTCAATATTGGAAAAGGTAACCTGTTCTTTTCAGCGAAAGCCCTGTTCGAAAAAGGATCGTTCACGCTTATTCCGATAACCTGAGCTTTCAAACCAATTAGTCTCGCCATGGAATCCCTGAAAGCACACATCTCTTTCGTGCATACAGCAGTGAAGGCACCGACAAAAAAGGCTAAAACTACTTTGCGACCGAGGAATTCTTTCAAGCTTCGCAGTTTCAAGTCAGCATCGGGCAAAGTGAAATCTGGTGCCTTGTCTCCAACCTTAATTTGATTCGCCATTTCAAAACAATCCTTAAACGTTAATGATAAAAAGTCGCCTATAAATTGGTAACGTTTTCAGCTGAAAGTGAAAGCGGAAGGACAAATCTTGTTCAACACGCACACGTCGCATTTAGGTTTCCTTGCATCGCATATGCGTCTGCCGTGAAAAATCAGCAAATCCGCTATTCGCGCCCACTGCTCTATAGGAACGATACTCATCAAGTCCTTTTCTATTTTATCTTGGTCACTGTTCTCCGTGAGTCCCAACCTCTGAGCAAGTCTGCGCACATGAGTGTCCACAGCTATACCAGCGATTACGCCGTACGCGTTGAATAAGACGATGTTGGCGGTTTTCCGCGCTACGCCTGGAAGTTCCAGAAGTTCCTCTATGGTTCGCGGCACGTGCGAATTGTACTTTTCAACTATCAGTTTAGCGGAGTTTTTTATGTTTTTGGCTTTGTTTCTGTAGAAGCCTGTGGATTTTATGTCCTGCTCCAGTTCTGCTAAATCCGCTTGAGCGTAGTCTTCTGCTTTCGTGTATTTTTTGAACAGGGTTTTTGTTACCTTGTTGACGCGTTCATCAGTGCACTGGGCAGAAAGGATTGTAGCCACCAACAACTCCAGCGGGTTGGCAGAATGCAAGGCGATTTCGGCGTCTGCATGCTCCTTTTCCAGCAGCTCAATCACTTTCAGCGCTCGAGCTTTGGGTTCAAGATAAACTTCGGGTTTCTTCACAATTCAGCCCCTTGTATAGGTTTGTTTCTTTCTACAAAAACTTTTACTGTCAACGACGCGAACATATTGTGGGGTGAAGTTTATGGGTATGAAGCTTCGGGTTGACGGTAAAGAAGTTCCGCTTAACGAGTTTGTAGAGAAACTATTGAACGGTACAATAGGTGGCGCTGTGACTTCTTTGAAGGGAATAAAAGAAGACTGGAAAAAAATCGAAATAGAAATTTCAAGATAGCTATCCGACGAAGTCGATTCCCGCTTTAATTTCCGCAAACATTTCCCTTTTCGCCTTGCATACTGGGCAGATGTACGGCGGTTCGTCCCTGAAAACAACATAGCCGCATTGTTTGCAATACCACAATTTTGGTTTAACTTCCGAAGTCGCTTCAGCCTCTTCTTTGGCAACCGCTGCAGGTTTTTCTTCCGGCGGTACAGCCGCAATAGTATAGGCTCTTGACTGTTTTTCCAGTGGTCTCCGCTCGGGAACTGGTTTCAGTTCGGTAGTGCCTTCATTGATATCTTTTCTGACGTAAAGTGCACAGTAACAGGCGCCGAATTCCGCGACGTCGGGGTCTCGGTAATCGCAGGGGCAGATTATGTCCCTGTCAAACTCGAATTTTCCAGATGCGAGTCTGCATGGACATGAGGGGTAACCGTAACGTTCCTCGTTCTGTTTCAAGCCTTCGAGGAGACTTTGCAGGAATGCTGCGTCAGGGTTTAGGTAGTATCCACCAGTTCTTGCGTCAGCTTCTGCTCTTTGTCGCACTGCGGTTAGGGTTGTCATATCCCGAGGATCTCCTTGAACTTGTCTTTGCGGAAGCCAGTGATTAGTATGTTGTCGTCTATGATTATGGTGGGGTAGCTGAGGTTTCCGCCTTTGCTGAGGATGTGCTGGTGTATTTTTTCTTTGTCCTTTTCATTGGACAGGTCTACATCAACGTACTCGTATTCGATGTCGTTGTCTTTCAGGTATTGCTTGGTCATTTTGCACCATGCACAGGTGCTGAGAGCATACATCAGAACCTTATGTTTGTTGTTTTTGCCTGAAACTTTGGAAAAATTCATGTTCTCACTGGATATTCTTTTTTGTTAACGCGAATATAACTGTTTAGCTGTAAGATGAAGGAGTCTAGCGCTTGGAAAAGTCTATACCCCCTTATTTAAAGCGTCAAAATTCAACATGCCTTTGACGGCGGAAAGCGCCAATAGTGACCTCCCCCTATAGGTTTCTGCAAGCTATTTCTATTAGGCGGCAAATAGGCTGGTTTGCTGTAAACAAAGATTCAGCGCACAGGTTCGTTGGCAGGTACTTGTTTTCTTCTTTTTGTCACTAAATAAGTTATGTTCATGACCAAGGATAAACCGATAAGTATGCCTTCCACAAAATCTGTAACTGAGAAACCTAAATACTCGAAATGTAGAAATCGGCCAATCAATATTCCTATTGCGAGGGAAATCATGCCTATAGCCAGTGTGTTTTCATCTTTAAGTTGCACTTTTTCACCTTGTTTTGTTTAGTCTGTTGATGATTATAAGATTTGTTAACTTTTCCAGATTTTCTCAAGATATTTGGTCAAAAGAAACAGCAGTTCTTTTTTCTTTGGAAGTTTTCTAATGGTGGTGTTCGTGTTTTTCAGGTTTTTTCGAAGCGTATTTTTCTGGGTTCTTCTTGAATTCCTCTTCACAATGCTGCGAGCAGAAGTAGAATGTTCTGCCCGCGTACTCGGTTTTGCCGTAAGCCGTTGCTGGCTCAATTTCCATGCCGCAAACAGGGTCCTTCACCGTGACAGGTGCTTCTTCCTTGAACGCCACGCCTTCTGGCGCGTATTTTCTCAGGGTTTGGCTGTTAAGCGCAACTATCACCGTGCTTAGAGACATGATTATGGCTCCAACCGCGGGAGGCAAAACTACGCCGTAACTGCTCAGCACGCCAGCGGCTAAGGGTATGGCGATGATGTTGTAGCCTGCTGCCCACCACAGGTTCTGCGTCATCTTGGAGTAAGTTTTCTGCGACAGATCCATTACTTTCGCCACATCCCGCGGGTCGTTTTTAACGAGGATTATGTCCGCGCTTTCAATCGCCACATCTGTTCCCGCGCCTATGGCTACGCCCACATCAGCCGTAACCAATGCAGGCGCATCGTTTATGCCGTCGCCCACCATCGCCACCGTGTAGCCTTTCGCTTTCAGCGCCTTAATTTTCTCAGCCTTCTGGGCTGGCAAAACCTGCGCAAAATACTCGTCTACGCTGACTTCTTTTGCAACCCGCTTGGCAACCTCTTCAGAATCACCCGTCAACATGTAAACCTTCAAGCCCAACGCTTTCAGTTTCGCCGCCGCTTCTTTCGATTCCTTCCTAACCTTGTCAGCCAACGCGAAGGCACCCGCGAGTTTCCCGTCAACAACCGTGAAAACCACTGTTTTGCCCTGCTCTTGCAGCGCTTTGACTTTCTCATCGTTAGCGTCTATTTTCATCTCCTCAAGCATTCCTGGGCTTCCAACGTAAACTTCGTTGCGCGCGACTTTTCCATAGGCGCCTTTGCCCGGTAACGCCTTGAAGTCTTTAGCTTCGGGGATTTTTACGCCTTTTTCGTTGGCGTAGCCAACTATGGCTTTTGCGATTATGTGTTCTGAGTTGAGTTCAACGCTTGCGGAAAGCGCAAGAAGTTTCTCTTCAGGAATGTAAGCTACGACGTCGCTGACGCCGAATTTGCCTTCCGTTAACGTGCCTGTCTTGTCAAAAACAACAGCGTCCACATCCTTAATCATTTCGAAGGCTTTTCTGTCCCTGATGAGGATGCCGCTTTTCGCAGTTATCGAGGTGGACAGCGCCACAACCAACGGGATAGCTAATCCAAGAGCATGAGGGCAAGCGATTACGAGAACGGTTACGGTTCTCTCCAAAGCCATATCCGCGCTCGCCGCGACAGACCACACAACAAAAGTTACTATGCCCACGCCTAGGGCAACGTAAAAGAGCAGCGCCGCGGCTCTGTTCGCCAAATCCTGCGTTCTCGATTTGCTCTCCTGCGCGGTTCTTACAAGCTTTATCACCTGCGCCAGATACGTTTCTTCACCCGTTTTTTCTATCCTAACTTTCAAGACGCCTTCGCCGTTGATGGCGCCGCCAATCACCTTGCCCTCTTTCTCCTTATGCACAGGCTTCGATTCGCCTGTCAGCAACGCTTCGTTAACGAAGGATTCGCCTTCCGCCACAACTCCGTCGGAAGGGATTTTCTCGCCTGGACGAACCAGCACCAAATCGCCCGCGTTCAGCTGGGACACGGGCACTTCCGCTACTTCTCCATCCTTCACAAGGTGAGCGGTCGTCGGCATAATCCTAACAAGCTCCTCAAGCGCCCGCGAAGCACCAAGAACACTTTTAGCCTCTATCCAATGCCCCAGAAGCATGACATCTATCAGCGTGGCGAGCTCCCAGAAGAAATCCATGCCCGTTATGAGGAAGACGGTTGCGGCTGAATAGAAAAACGCCACGGAAATCGCGGTGCCTATAAGCGTCATCATTCCAGGCTGCCTGTTTCTGACCTCTTCCACCATGCCCTGCAGGAAGGGTAATCCGCCATAGACGTAGATTATCGCGGACAGAATTAGCAGAATTTCCTTCTGGTACGGCACTGTTAGCCATGTGAGACCGAGCCATGTTTGGATGGTTTCAGAAAGCAGCAAAATGGGCACTGTTAACGCAAGGGAAACCCAAAATTTCCTCTTGAACATCTGCATGTGATGAGCATGATGACCCATAAAACAACCCTCTCCTAAACGAAAATAGAATATGATACATTATTTGTGCTTTGCTCTATTCGGAAACAGCGGTTCGGAAAAAAAGGTTTATCTGGTCAGCCGCCTGGGGCGCCATGGAACGGCGCGTTTTCCCACAACAGCTGCCACCAGTCTTCCTCTGTTATAGTTTCTGCATGAACAATTATCTCCAGAACCACCTTCAACATCGCATGATGCCTTTTCTCGTCAACTAAAATTGACTCCAGAAGAAATTTGACTTTACTGTCCTCAATGGTGGGTATCATGTCACCTATTTTCTGGATGAGTTCCGCTTCTAACTTGATATGCTTCTCCACAAGCTCCCGTTGAGCGTCAAGGTCTTCCTGCGTCAACGCCTGAGAAACTTTCGTCAACAGTGTAAGCGCTGCAGAATACAGTTCCGCGTGCTTCATAGAATCCAAAGATATTCCTTGCAGAACCCCTTTCACGGACGGGTTCTTGATGCCAGCCACGCCCTTGTTCAGCGAATCCACAATTTCTTTCTCAATAATTATCTGCCGCTTTATGAATTCAACTAGCTCACTCTTTGAGTTCGAATTCACCTTCCTTCCTCCTTTTTTAAACATGTCAAATTTGGCGCATAAGGGTTTCGGAAACGCGTCTTCCAAAATCGCGGCACATGTTCAGCGTTTTTTCGTCGGGTACATATTTCGCCAGCAATGTCGGTTCGGTTACCTGCATTTCAAACTTGTTTTTCATGATTTCAAGAAGCAACTTTGGCGCCTCGCCGCTCCAGCCGTAAGAACCGAAGGCTCCGCCCACTTTCCCTTTCAGGTTTATGCTTTTCGCTGCTGCTTCTTCAAAAAGCGTCTTCATGTCCATGGGCATGTCGTGGTGGTACGTCGGCGCTCCCATGAGTATGGCATCAAAATTTGTCAGGTCTTCAGCGTCAACATGATAGTTCAGCTCCACCTCTGTGTTGCCCGCGGTTTTGGCGCCTTCAGCCATGGCTTTAGCCATCTTCTCAGTGTTTCCGCTTCGGCTATAGTAAAGAACAAGAATTTTCGACACAAAATCACCTTAACTAGAATTTGGAAACCAAATCATATGAACCTTTTGTAAACTAACAGCCACAAAGCTAGACGCGAAACTCTGCAGTCTTTTGTAACATAAACCAACCACCACATGTTCGTGTGGTGCAATATTCTTAAATTCGAAACATAGGTTAAGTGCGCAAAAAACAACTCTGATTGAGAAAGGAGAAAACCCTAATGGAAATACTGAAAGCTAAGAAAAACTGCACGCTCATCTCTATACTAGCATGTGTAATACTGCTATTGCAAGTGACTGTTTCGGCCTGCGTCATAGTTCCTTCAGGACCTCTTGACGTTGAGGCGGATGTAGGTTCAATACACTTCAATGGGGAGATAGCTGACTTTTATGTCCTAGTTTCTTCAGCAGGCGCTCCTATAAACGCGACCTTAACAGCTGACCTGTATTATGATGGCGCATTGTATGCTAACCTAACCAGTTTAGTTCAATATGTTGCGACAGGACTCTACAGGATACCTTACACGATCTCATCTGAAGCTTCCGCGGGCACGTACGCTTTAGTTGTTAACGCATACGATGATTTGGTTGCAGGGACCACACTGAAATCTTTCTTGCTGAGCCAGACCCTGACAGGGTGGAACGCTTGGCTAACTGAGATTCGGAACAATGTAGCAATCATCAAAACTGACGTCGGCACGATTCAGGTGGCTCTGGAGAACATAAACGCGACCATAGTCAGCATCGAAGAAAACGTAGTTACGATCACGACAGACATAGGAGTCATCAAGACTGACATAGAAACAATTGAGGGGGACATAACCTCAATTCAAGGCGACATCGTCACAATCGAAACCAACATAGGCACTATAGAAACAAACGTGAACAACATTCTGCTTAACGTTACGAACATTCAGGGAAGCACCACGGAGATAAGCACCATAATAGGTAACTTAACAGGATCAATACTAACGATCAATGAAGGCATAATGACAATCAACACCACCATAGGCACAGTCCAAACAAGCATAAACACACTGAATGCCACCTTAACGGCAATTCAAGACTCAATAGCAACCATCCAAACCAATGTTGGCCAAATGCAAGTCAGCTTGAACCAAGTAAACGCCCAACTCGTTACGCTGAACGGAAACGTAGCAACAATCCAAACCGACATCGGCACAATAGAAACAAGCATCAGCAACATTCAGACGACAGTAACGGCCATTGAAGGCGACATCGCAACCATAAGCACAATGCTGGGCGACTTGACTGGAACGATAACCGACATTCAAGGCGACATTGCCACAATCAAAACAGACATCGGCGAAATCAAAGTCACACTAAATGAGATGAACACCAGCAGCGAAGAAGGCATCAACCCCACATCTGTCGGAATAGTTCTCGCGGTGATTGCTTTAATCGCGGCTGTCACAGTGGGCGTGCTCGCACTGAGAAAACGCAAAAGCGGCGCTTAACTCAAAAGGCTCCGCAGACCGCGTTTCCAGTAAAGCGCGTATCCGCTTCAATTTTATTTTTTCGATAAAATTTTCTAGGGTAGACAGGCAGCAAATCGCAACTGTAAAAGCGGTTGTCCCGTAGCACGATCTCTCCCTTTTTGAAAGCTACTTTTTCGCAAAACAATGGACCATCGTAGACGAATGAGTGGAACTCGCCGTTTTCGCCGCATGAGTCCACGTTAGCGGGAAGGTCCAACAAGAACTTTTCATCGTACTCTCGTCCCGCAAAATCTTTCCCCAGAACACGCGAGTCAACTGACGTAATTACCGCTTTGAATCCGAAGTTTATGAGTGTGCGCGCAAGTTCCTTCGTGTCCCTTTTCCACAACGGAAAAATTCCATTCATCACAACCTTTTCCAAAATCTGCTCGCGGTAATCTCTCACATCTTCCAGAAAAATGTCGCCAAACACCACAGAAAAGACGCCTTTTGCCTTATGTTTCCCAAGCACTTTCAGCAGTTCACTCTCGTAATCCGCGTCTGATGCGCCCTTGGCAACGAACATTTCCTCAAGCGGAAAACCCAACGCTTTCGCTTGCTGCTCAAGCAGAACACGTCGCACGCCGTGAATGCTGATTCTGTCGTAATCTTTAGTAACCGTCGTCAGCAGTCCAGTTACCTCGTAACTGCCAGATTTCAAAAATTCGTAAAGCGCCAGAGCGCTGTCTTTACCTCCGCTCCACAAAACAATAGTCTTTTCCGTCAAAGTCATGTCCCTCTAACATACTCTAAGCAACACGAAGCTTATCAATAACTCTTACTATTCAGCATCAATTCTGGGATAAGTGTAATTTTGGGAGGTTTGTTCCCATCAGTGCTCAGGGTTGCGGCGGATGTTATAGGAAAACGTATTAAGCTCAACAGCGAAAAAAACAGGGAGGATTTGATTCATGACTAAAGCATTGATTGCTTATGGCACTCGATATGGGGCAACAGAAATGACCTCAGAGGAGATTGCTAATGTATTTCGCCAAGAAGGATTAGACGTTAAGGTAGTTAACCTCAAAGAAGAAAAAGTCAAAGACATAAGCGAATACGAGCTTGTGGTAGTAGGCAGTGGAATCCAAGTGCACAAGTGGACTGGTGAACCCGAGCAGTTCTTGGGAAAGTTCCAGAAAGAACTGGCAAAAAAGAAAGTTGCACTGTTTGTCTGCTGCGGCAGCACAGAACCATTAGATGATAAAGTAGACAAAGCTACATCCATCAAAGAAGCTAGAACAAAGTATCTGGAAGAAAAAGCCGCAAAATACAACCTTCAGCCTATTGCTATGGGCTTATTCGGAGGCGTCTACAACTTCAACAAAATGGGCTGGTTCTTCAGAAAAACAATGTCAGCGGTTAAGCCTCAACTAGAAGCGGCTGGCGTACCAGAAACAGAACCCGGGCTCTACGACACAAGAGACTTGAACGCCATACGCAGCTGGGCAAAAGAGCTTACCAAAAAGATTCAATATTGAACCGTGCTTTAAAGGCTGGAGCTGTAACTTACTGGGAGTTATCTGCGTAGTTAGTTATCCTTGGATGTTTACGATTTTTGTTTTTCTGTTTTTTCGGCGCACTTGTTTATCATGAAAATCGCTATAAACGTAACTATCGTTCCCACGATTAATGACGCCCATAGCCCGAAATCACTTGTCATTGCAGGTATTCTGTCAAGAAGTGTCCAGCTACTTCTAAAAACTAGGACAGACGCAAGAAGCAGAAGAAACTCCCAAACGACAACTTTAAGCGTTCTCATACCACACCGCTAAAAGAAGGTACATTTGTTTCAAATATTAATTTTTTCAACGTGCCCCATCTTTAAACTGCAAAATGGGCATTTCTGAGAGATTCTGTTTAATCTTGGCGGGCCCGCTGGGATTTGAACCCAGGGTCTTCGGCTCCGGAGGCCGACGCCTTAATCCGTACTGGGCTACGGGCCCACTCTCAAAACAAATGTTCTGCCAGATTTAAAACTAATTGCAGTGCTATTCCTGAATTAGTTCTTCGTTTATCCACCAAGCTTTTTTCTTTCCAGACTTCTCTCCTGCATAATACTCTATTATGGCTTCGCCTAGCTGCTTCTTCGAGTTTCTCTGCATCTTCCGCAGCCTGTTCAGTACTAGCCATCTGTTGGTTTTCACGTACTCTGCCAGTTCTGGTGTGGTTGCTCCTTTGTAATGCAAAAGGTA
>CAZUHG010000023.1:0-22345 GCA_964620515.1 uncultured Candidatus Bathyarchaeia archaeon | reverse complement strand
AATAGAACAATGCCTATGGTGAACACGGCAATAATTGCTTTCCATCTTAAGGGTAACAACGAGAACTTCTTTGTCGGGACGGTCGGTACTTCTTCTGCACCTTTCATAACGGAACAAGAGGCTTCTCCAACACTAGATAGCTTGTATTTTCCATCCTCCATTTTTACTATGAATTCACTAAGGTTCTCCAAGTGATATGTCAAATGGGAACCTGGGATTCCCAGTTCGTCAAGCATTTGCGAGAAGGTCATCTCTTTTTCCGAGAGCATTTTAAGAATCTTGCGGCGTGCTGGATGCCTCAAAGAACTAAACATGGCTGAGTATGTGTCTTCCGTTGAACCAGACATTTTAACCCACCATTGATGTAATAATAAGAGTAATTATCATTAGAAAAGCTTAACTGTTAAACAGGCATTTGTTGATGCGGAAAATTTATCAGCAGAAGAGTCGTGAAACACAGGTGAAACACAATTGAAAAGTGCGAAGCGAAACGAGGTGAACAATAGTATGGTGGAGATAATAGTTGATGCTTCCGAACTTAAAGACGAAGGAAAAGAGGTAATTCAAGGATTAGCTGACTTCATAAAGGAAAAAACAAGCGCTGAAGTAACCAACGAATCAAACAAGGTCACAGTTAAAGGCGAAGGCGCAGCTGTTTCCAAGAAGTACCTGCGAGTGCTCGTGAAAAAGTTCCTGCATAAGCAAAAGCTGAAAGACAACTTCAGAGTCATAAGCGGCGACGAAAACACGCTAACAGTCAAAGAACGAAAACTCGGCGAAGAAGAATAAACATACCTTCAAAAGCGCCTATTTTTCCCGTTTCGGCATGGAACTTTAACTTTTAGCTATTTTTTAGCGTGCAAAAATTGGCAATTAATTGATCTCGTAAGTTCGTGTCTAGCTGTTTGGAACAGGCTATGGCTCCCTTATTGCAAACGCCAGTTTCAACATGCTAATGGTTGCGGAAAACGCCAATAGCGACCTACCCCCTATAGGTTTCTGCAATGCGATGCTAATAGGCTAAATGTCGTTTCACCTTTTGCGTCTCTGAGGCGGTACTCCCTCCCTTTTATGTACCTTGAACTTTTGGTTTTTAGTGTGTGCTTTTAGCTGTGTTTGAGGGTTTTCAGGGCATCTTCAGTTATTTGTCTGTGTAGACTTTCTCGGTTTTCTAATGTGACAGACGTTGTTTCCGTGTCTTCTCTCTTTTTTGCTTCAGCAATCAGCGGGTCTTGCGCTTTCCAGTGCACAACCGCCAAAACAAGTTTTTGGCTCTCCAACGCTTTTCGCACGGTTTTTTTAAATTTTTCCGAGAATAACTCCATGGGTCCAATTTCATCTATGACGATAACGTCGCAGTTTTCCACAGCTTCTGCTATCGCTTGAGCGCCAATACTGTTGAGGTCTTCAATGTTTACGCGGTATTTGCCGACTCGTGGACCGTTTTTCTGGTTGACATGTGCAAGCCAGCCGCGACGGGAACTTGTTAGGTCAAGAATTTCGAAGCCAACGCGCGTTCCGCCCTCTCGAACTTCGCGGCTTATCATGCCGCCCACGCAAATTTCTCTTTTTCTTAGAGCGTCAACCACTTTCATCAGCACACTGGTTTTTCCGACACTTGGGGGCCCAGTCAAAAGCAGCACACGTTTCGGCAAAGCATACGCACTCCAATAACCAGAAGTCTAATATTGCCATAAATTTCTTCTCTCTAACCAGCATGTGGAGCACGACCAAGCAATGGTGAAGGAAGAGTTCAAAGCGGAATTTCCAAGCGAAACTGTGAAGGAAGGCAAAGTAAAAGTTGTAGTTCCGAAACTTGAAGCCTTCAGAAAGCAGCTTGCCGATTACGCGCCGTCCAAAGCACCAGTGTTCTACAATCCAGTTATGGAGCTGAACCGCGACATATCCGTCTTAGCCTTCCAAGCTTACCAGCGGCTTGTTAACAGGGAAATTTCAATTTGCGAACCCTTAACAGGCTCGGGAATTAGAGGCGTCCGCTTCGCAGCTGAAATTCACGGCGTCAAAAAAGTTGTGACCAGCGACATCAACGAGCGCTCCTTTAAACTTGCAAAACAAAACGTGCACTTGAACGGGCTGCAAGACAGCGTAACGGTCAAGCATAAAGACGCGAACTGCCTTTTAAGCTGCCATGGAGCGCCTCGCAGAAGATTCGACGTAGTGGACATTGACCCGTTTGGTTCTCCAGTACCTTACTTGGATTCAGCAGTTCGGGCACTCCGCAACAAGGGTCTCTTAGCCGTGACTGCAACTGACTTGGCGCCTTTGTGCGGGGTTCACGCAAAAGCCTGCGTGAGAAAGTACGGGGGAAAACCCTTGCGCACTGAGTACTGTCATGAGCTTGCAGTTCGGCTCTTAGCTGGCTGCGTAGCCGCGGTTGCTGCGAAGCAGGACATTGGTGTCCGCGTCGTCTTCAGCCACTCCTCAGACCATTACATTCGAGTTTACGCGCAAATTGGCTACGGCGCAAAAAAGGCGGATGCAAGCGTTAAAAGCCTCGGTTATGCGCTTCATTGTTTCAACTGTTTCCACCGAGAACTCGCAAAGACGCTTTCCGCGAGGTTTTTCGAAAAATGCCCCGAGTGTGGCTCCACAATGGACTGTGCTGGACCATTGTGGCTAGGAAAAATCTTTGACAAGCAGTTCTGCGACTTAATAGCTCAGGAAAACAGGCGCACAGCGTTCCGAAACAGCGCAAAAATCACCAAGCTTCTAGATTTGGCAAAGGATGAGGCTGAAGCGCCAGCAACGTATTATGTTATCGACAAAATCAGCAACAAACTATCTTCACCCGTGCCTTCTGTGGCTGCAATGCTAAAAAGCCTGCACTATAATGGTTTCGAAGCGGTTCCAACTCATTTTAGTTCCATAGGCATAAGAACAACCGCTCCCGCGCTTACCATGCAGAACCTGCTAAAAAGCGCGGTCTCTTCTTAATGGCACGCTAGAGAGTCTTCAGAAGGGGACAATAAAAGTTAAGAACAGCTACAAGGTAGTTAAAGCAAAGAGTGACTATTTCATGAACGACAAAATCGCCGTAATAGGCGCAGGAATGATGGGCGGCGCCATAGTGAAAAGCCTGCTAAAAAGCGGATACACAGGCAAAATCACCGCCGTCGACATTCAATCAGAACTGCTTAGAGAACAGGAAAAGATAGGCGCGTCAGTAGGCACGGACAACCGAAAAGCCGCAGCAGAAGCAAACGTTATCTTCATATGCGTCAAACCAAACAACGTTAAAAACGTTCTGAAACAAATCAGCAAAGAAGCCAAAGGCAAGCTCGTAATCTCCATAGCCGCTACAGTTCCACTGAACTTCTTGAAGAAAATCGTTCCCGACGCCAAAATCGTCAGAATCATGCCAAACCTCGCTGTATTGGTGCAGGCGTCTTACACGGCTTACTGTTGTGGAGAAAACGTAACAAAAAAAGACAAAGAGAAAGTTCAGTCCCTTTTGAACCGCATGGGTATATGCGAGGAAGTTGACGAGAAACACATGGACGCCATAACAGCATTGACTGGCAGCGGACCAGGATACATCTCCATAATAATCGAAGCTTTAATGTACGCTGGGTTGAAAGTGGGCTTGCCCAGAAACGTGGCGCTGTACGGCGCGGCACAAACGGTCTTAGGCACAGGAAAACTTGTGCTGGATCTGCAGGAGCAGCCCGCAAAAATAAAGGACATGGTTACAACTCCTGGCGGAACAACAATTGAAGCAATATCCGTGCTTGAGGAAAGCACGATAAGGCAGACGCTGATGCGTGCGGTTGAGGCAGCAACCAAGAAAAGCCAGCTTATCCGAGAAAAGCTGGGCATAAACTCGGAGTAACCGCGGCTGAACTGGATTCTGAAATGTTCGAAGCGGTTATATTTGACTGGGACGGAACCCTTGCCGACACCAGACAGGTGATTGTGACTTCCTTTCAAAAAGCCCTCAGCGACGTTAAGTGCAGAATAAGTGACGAATTCATTGAGCGTCTCATCGGAATCGGCTCAGCAGAAACTTTCAGAGAAATACTGCGTTCTTCCCGAACAAGCTTCGATGAGACGTTGATCAAGTGCCTTGTAGAAAAGAAGGTTCAAAACGAAATCAAGATAAGTGCAGCTGTGAAACTGTTCGATGGCTCATTAGACCTTCTGGAACATCTGCAGGACAAAGTCAAATTGGGCTTAGCCTCCATGAACGACCGAGAAATCATCGCCCACTTGCTCAAAACGACAAATATTCACAAGTTTTTTGGCGCCATCCTCACAGCCGACGATATTTCTAAGCCAAAGCCTGATCCTGAAATCTTTCTAAAATGTGCATTAAAACTGAAAAGCAAACCAGACAAATGTGTGGTTTTTGAAGATTCAATCTTCGGAGTTGAAGCTGCCAAAAAGGCAAGAATGGGCTGCATTGCAGTTCTTACTGGTGTTTACTCCAGAAAAGAGTTGAAAAATGCAGGTGCAGATTTGGTGGTTTCTTCGTTGAGTGAAAAAGAAGCGATACTGCACTTTGTGCTAAAGTAGCCTTACCGTGTTTTTCTGGCTGATTATGCCATGCGCACTGAACCTAAGTGCTTCGAATTTCAATTTTTCTGATTTTGTTTTTCATATCTGTGAACAGGATTTTACTGTGCATTCTAACGAGTTCAGTGTACACGTTTATTGGGTCTCCGTTTTTGTTCAGCATCTGTGCGTTATAGGCGCAGATGGCAATCATGGGCAACTCAAGTGTTCTGTGCAGTTGTCGCTCATAGTTCAGCAGTTCTTCGGTTAAGTTGTGTTTCAGGAAACATGCTGTTTCTCCTGTTACTCGAATGACTGGAAAACCCTTGGCTTCGCTTTCTTCTTGAAGTTTCTTCCAGACGTTTATCGTGGTTTCTGGGCTGAATTTTCCATTTATGATGTAAACGTCTTCATATCCGAGGATGCGTAAAGCACCTGTTTTTTCGTATTTTTCCATTTTTCTGTCGAATTGCCTGATTGCTTTTCTTATTTCGCTTGGTGTTTCCTCGCTGGCTACGTAGATTCCTGCTTCTCCGTTTTCCAAGCCTATCTTGAGGTAGTTGAAAAGGATATCTCGTTTAGCTTCTGGCGTATCGTAAACAAGTATTACATGATTTGAGGTTGTCAGTTGTTCCAAAATGTCAGTCAATTTTTCTGGAACAGAATCCGTTGGAATATTCTTCCAGTCCAGAGAAGTGTGCCAAAGATTCTCGAAGTTTCCCTGCAGAAGAGACACGAGGCTTTTGTTGTCGGTCCAAAGACAAGGGTCATTCGCCATGTTACCTTCAATGGTGGTTCCCACAAACGCTTGCGTGAAATCAGCGAGAAAGTAATGAGTCGTAGCTAAATTAGTGTATCTCAGATCCGCAGAGTTTCCAGGAGCTAGTTGTTCTTCCAAAATTCTGGGAAGGGCGCTTCCGCTCTCAGGAGTTTCTGCTATAATTCGGATTTTCACTCCTCTTTTAATGGCCTTTCTAAGTTGTTTCGAGAAAGTGTGTATGACCTGCATGAGCTTAGTTGTGGAGCAAGTCAAGTCAAGCTCCTCATTTGAGCTTTCAATCATGCTGAACATTTTGGTTAGTATTCCGTCCCTTTGTGAAATCAGCGCAAAATTGGCTTCTTCAGGCGATACGGCTGGTTTCAAACTTTTTACATCAAAATTCCTCAAAAACTCCTTCGTTTTATCTTTCAATTGAGTTACTTTCTCGGAAGCTTTCTCTTCTTCACGCTTAACCAAAACGGCGACGGCTTCTTTGATGGGTGTAGCCCTGATTTTTGCTGGTGTTCCTAATAGTTTTTCAATTAGTCCCATTTTCTCGAGTTTTGGCAATACTCTGTAAACGTCTTCTCGGCGCACTTTTGAGAGTTTCGAGATTTGACCAACAGAAGCTAAACCGAGTTGTGCTGTAGCCATATACACTTTCGCTTGGTTGTGTGTTAGCCCAAACTCGGACAGTATTTCTGCAGCCTTTTCAACAGGTGACAAACTGTTTGGCACTCCTTCAATGAGGTGACTGTTACTGTAGTATCACAGTCACATATCTTTAAAAATTTTTCTAAACAATACTCAACAGTGCCCTAAGAAGGAATGGAGAGAAAATAATGTTTAGCGAAATAGTTGAATTTAAAGGGACGAAGCCGCAAACGTTTCAAGTAGTGTTTCTGCGGAATGATTGCAACCAAGAAGTTGAAGTTCTCGAGGCTAACCAGGTCGATTTCTTGGATATTCAGGAGCGTCTCGAGCGAGGTGAGTCAGTTTTCATTACGAGCAAAAGCTCGCAGAAACTGCAAGCGCCTAGAGGAAAAGATGGAAGAAACGTAGACAGTAAAACCAAGTCTCGCAGACAATCTTTCTACTTTAACCATATCTGATTATGGCTCTTAGCCAAGCGGCATGCATCCTTATTCTTCAATAGCAAACCGCATGTAAGAGTATCGATTTCCGCGCTTGATCGCACTATTAAGAACAGCGTTGACTTGGAGATTTAGTGTGAATGCGGGCAATAGAAGATTCTTTCATAAGAGTTATTTGTAGATGCAAAGCAAAGGATGAATTGCGGGAAGGGAGAATGTATCAGGATAGACTGATTTCTTTCAGTCAAGTCACCTGTGACCATGCAAAACAGAGGCGATACACTCAAACACGCTTTGATATATTAAATGGGTTTGAGTTAGTTTTAACAAGGTGTATTAACTGCCATAAAGTTCTTGCTTTTGAAGTGAAGAAACTAAGCTAACCATTCATTGTTGGCTTGTTGAATTGAGGAAGCATTGGTGTCGAAGATGCTGAAGTGAATGGGTGTCTGTAAGCAACAGTCAACCTTTCTCTATATAGCTATATAGATTATGAAGAATACACCTAAAAGCAACCATGCGTCTATATATGTCTGGAAATCATGAGGTGAAAAGAAAAAATGCTCTCAAGAGATTGTGATGGTTGCTCACAAATGAAAACGTGCAGCAGACGCTATTTCATTGTTGAGAAAGGCGAGAAAGTCTACTGCCCTGACGGAACAGCCCATCTAGTAGATGGACTGTAAAACAACCCTTATCCACATTTTTATCAATTATAACAAAACTCCAATTCCTCGTATTTGTACGGTTACCCATACACTCGCATGCCCCAAAATAATCACACTCGTGTCACTCACCCAATCACTTAATACACTAACGCGTTAACCGCAAAGTTTCTGTGAAAAACATCAATAACGATTTATAATGCAACCAAAAATTAATGTTTTAAGTCACTTATACGGTAAAATATAAATATTTCATATGCCCAACTCATAATACTGGGGAGAATAATGAAGAAAATAGCAGTTTTTGCTGTACTTTCAATATTGCTTTTAGCGGCAATGGCAGCTCCGGCGACTGCTAAATTGGGCGTTGGTGTCAAAGTAGGCGACTGGTTCAAATACGAAGCCAAAGTCACTCAATGGGTAAGCACAATGGTATTTCTTCAAGATGGTTATATTGGTCCATTAAGCTTGTATGAAAATCAGACAGATGCGATATGGTATAATGTTACGGACATAACGCTTGGTGATGGTGGTGACAACGTAACCTTCACAGTCCAATATGACTGGAAGAACGGGAGTAAAACATATGCGACCGTAATAGAAAACGTATCCACTGCGAACACGGCCATATTTATGATCGGCGCCAACATGACACAAGGTGAAATGGTAAGCGATACATTTGATTTCTTAAACTTAGGCATGTTTCAGTATCCAGCGCGGTACATAAATACGACATTCAATTTTACAAATCCTGAGGCAACAAGAGAAACAAATAACCTTACTTATACTCTTCCTAATCTCCTTGGTGCTTCTTATGACTACGTAATCCACTATGACAGAATAACTGGAATGCGACTTTATTACTGGAACCACGGAAACGTACCTGAGATTGCTTTTGGGGACCCACCGCAACCCGCGTACGAATACACTGTTAAATGGGAGCTAGTAGATTCAAGCTATCCCGGATTACTAATACCTGACCTTACAGGACCAATACTGCTGCTAACGCTCATGTTAATGACCATACCAATAGTCCTGCTGCACAGACGCAGAAAATTAATAGGCTAAACTTTTCCCTTCTTTTTTTATTAAAAATTCAATAAAGCATATAATAGCTTAGGTATTGCGCGCTCATTTTTCTGTCAGTTACAGGCGCTTAAATGTTTATGAAGCAACCGGCTTTTCTGGACAGTGCCTTCCTGTAAACTAATTCAACCGCTGCCGCATCCTGAATGGCTAAGCCCGTTGAATCGAACACGGTGATTTCCTTCTTTGAGGTTCTAGCAGGTTTGGTTCCAGCGACGATTTCTCCAAGTTCCGCCCACACGTCCTTTCTGGATAAAACGCCTTGCGAAAAGGGAACGTTTATTTCTCCACTGTGAGACGCTTGCGCCCAATCATCCACAACTATCTTTGCGCGCTTCAGGATAGCTGGGTCCAACTCCTCTTTAAGCGGAGCATCAGCCCCAATGCAGTTGAAGTGGGTCCCTTCAGAAACCCACGCGTCAAAAACCAAAGGTTTCTTCGAAGGCGTCGTAGTAACCACAACATCTGCTTCGTGAACGGTTTCCTCCTCATTCCCAACGACTACAATTTTGCATTGCGCGGCTCTGTTTTTCGCTTCTGAAGCAAAGGCTTCTGCTGCTTTGGGCGATATGTCGCAGACTCGGATTTCTTCAAGATTTGGAAACACCTGTAGCAGCGCCAGCAACTGCGCTCTGGCTTGGACTCCTGCACCGATGAAACCTGCGGTTTTGGAGTTTCTGTTTGCGAGGTATTTGGCTGCTATGCCTCCAGCGGAGGCTGTTCGCATGGCTGTTATGCTGTTTCCACCCATTATCGACAGCAACGCTCCGTTTCTTGGATCCAACAAGAATACTGTGGCCGAGACTGTGGGCATGCTAAATTTACGGGGGTTATCAGGGTGAGAATTCACGATCTTAACCGATGCCACGTCCAGCCGTTCAAGGTAGGCGGGCATGGCTCTCACGTCGCCGTTGTACTTTGCAAAGTCTAGGTAAACCTTTGGAGGCATCTGAGCGTAGCCTAATGCTTTTTCTCTGAAGACGTTTTCAACCGCCTCCATGACCTCGTCTATTTGCAGTAGTTCAATGACTTCTTGCTCAGACAACAGCAAAACCTTGATTTTGCTCACTCCCTAATTGTAGTTTCTAACTTTGAAAGTTGATAAGTTTTTCTTCCTGCAAACACCTGTTTCGTTAAACCGCCTGCACAGTTTTCTCGGTTTCTAATGGATGAAAATTTAATACCATACTGTGCGGTATATTCTGTGAGGTTTACCGTTGGAATACGCTGTAATCGCCGATGCCTACGAGAAAATTGAAGCCACCACAAAACGGCTTGAAATGACCGACCTGCTAGTGGACTTGCTGAAGAAAACGCCGAAAGACGTCATAGCCAAAGTCGTTTATTTGACTCAGGGCAAACTGTACCCTGACTTTGCGGGTTTGGAAATAGGTGTGGCTGAAAAGCTTGCCATAAAAGCGTTGGCGCGTGCTTCGGGCAGAAGGCAAAGCGAAATTGAAGGAGACCTGCAGAAAAGCGGTGACATCGGCGAAACCGCGCAGAATTTCTTAGCTAAGAAGAGGCAGACTACGTTTTTCCAGAAAACTTTAACAGTGCAGCACGTTTACGCGACGCTTGATAGGATGGCTAAGACGACGGGTTCTGGTGCGGTGGATTCAAAAATGGCGCTTTTAGCTGGGTTGCTGTCAGACGCTTCGCCGAAAGAGGCTAAGTATATTGTGCGCACGGTCACGGGCAACCTGCGGCTGGGCATAGCGGACATGACGGTTCTGGACGCTTTGGCGGTAGCGTACGGCGGCGGCAAAGAAGCCCGTGAGCTGATAGAACGCGCTTACAACATTTCCTCAGACCTTGGCAGAGTCGCAGAGGTGGTGGCTGAGAAAGGCTTGGAGGGCATTAAGCGGTTTCAGGTGGTGGTTTTTGAGCCGATACGACCAATGTTGGCGGAGAGGCTTTCGTCTCCAGAAGAGATTTTGGAGAAGCTGGGTGGAAAGTGCGTGGCTGAGTACAAGTACGACGGCGAGCGGGTGCAGGTGCATAAGAAAGGTGATGAGGTTATGCTGTATTCTAGGCGCTTAGAGAGCATTTCCAGCCAATACCCAGACGCGGTTGATCTCGTCAGAGACAACGTGAAAGCCGAAAAAGCCATTCTGGAAGCTGAATGTGTGGCTGTTGACATTGAAACGGGCGAGCTGCTTCCTTTTCAGGAATTGATGCACCGAAGACGCAAGTACGGCGTTGACGAAGCTATGGAGCAGTATCCTGTGTCGCTTTTCATGTTTGACGCGCTTTATGTTGACGGTAAGGACTTGACGCTTGAGGCTTATCCCTTGAGGCGGAAACTGCTGGAAACAGCTCTAAAGGAAAGCGACCGCGTCAAGGCGGCTAAGCAGTTGAAAACGGGCAGTGCGAAGGAGCTGGAGAAGTTTTTTGAGGAAGCAATAGAGGATGGCTGCGAAGGGTTGATTTGCAAGTCGGTTGGGGCTGATTCGGTTTATCAGGCGGGTGCGCGGGGTTGGTTGTGGATAAAGTACAAGCGTGATTACAAGAGTGAGATGACGGACACGGTGGACCTTGTTGTCGTAGGCGCTTTTCACGGCAGGGGAAAGCGTGCAGGAACTTATGGCGCGTTGCTTCTTGCGGCTTACAACAAGGAGGCTGACACGTTTGAGACGGTTACGAAGCTGGGCACAGGCTTCACGGATGAAGACTTGAAGAAGCTGCCTGAACTGTTGGAAACTCATGTGGTTCCGCGCAAGCATTCGCGAGTGCAGTCAACGTTGGAGGCGGACGTGTGGTTTGAGCCTAAAGTGGTTTTAGAAGTGTTGGGCGCCGAAATAACATTAAGCCCCATTCACGTGTGCGCCTTGGACTCCATACGGAAGGGTAGTGGTTTGGCTATACGGTTTCCGCGTTTCACGGGCAATTACCGTACAGACAAGGCGGCTGAGGACGCGACAACTTCCACTGAAGTGGTAGAGATGTACCGTAACCAGCTTAAACAAATCAGCGCGACTTAATGGTCCGGATGGGTGGGCAAAGAATTCATAAACACCCTTTGCCTAAGATAGTGCCCGTGTGAAGTGAATGTCGCAGGATTCCGAGAAGCTGAAGGCGCTTGTTAATTTTAAGAAGAAACTTGAGCAGCGAATTGAAGAGTTAGAAGCTGAAATGAAGGAGGCGTCTGCCACGTTGGAGGCTGTGAATTCGGTTTTGCTGGAGAAAGGCTTCAAACGCGGGGATATCAAAGAGGTGAAGCTGCCCGAAGCGGAGGCGCCGCCTGAGGTGCCTGTTACGGTTAAAGAAGAGGAGCCAGCCGTGCAGCGTGTTTTGGAGCCTGAAAGTGTGATTCCGTTGAAAACGATGAGTGATGAGCCGTTGGCGATAATTTATGTTGGCAAGGAGGCGTTGCATGTTCTGCCAGATGAGAGCAAGAAGTTCAGCGTTAACACGCCGCCGTTTCAGCCGTTTCTTGTTGAGCGGGTGCTGGCGAAGATGCAGGAAAAAGACAATGAACTGGTGAGGATGGGGCAGTTGACGACTGACAAAATGTTTGCCTACAATATCGCCCGTGAAGGTGACTTACTCCGCGAAATAGTCATCAGAAACGTGGATGAAGAGCGCCTGAGAGAGCTTAAGTCCAGCATAAGGTGGACGCTGGAAAAAATGTATGAGAAAGCGAGAAGCTGAAGCTTAGGTTTAACGTTCACAGATGTTTTTGCATCATGTCCTTTATGCTATTTTTTGGGCAGAGACCGACTAGCCTGTCAACCTCACTGCCGTTCTTGAACACGATTAGTGTTGGTATGCTGAAAACTTGGAAGCATTCGGCGGTTTTAGGGTTTTCGTCAACGTCAAGTTTGCCGACAAGCACTTTTCCAGTGTACTCTCTGGATAGTTCTTCAATTGTGGGTGCTAAAGCTCGGCATGGTCCGCACCATCCAGCCCAAAAATCCACCAGAACCACTTTGTTGTTTTTGACTGTTTCATCAAAGTTATCGTCAGTTACATGAAACGGTTCATTATCCATTCCGCTAATACACCCCTCAATAACACTTTAGTGCTTGAGCTTGCTGCGATATAAACAGTTCGCGCAACTTGCGTCTCTGTTCACTTGCCCGCTTTGAACGATTGCAGTAACGCTTTAAACGCTGCGTAAGCCTTTTCAGGGTCAGATATTTCCGTAGCTGCTTTCTCAAAAGGGCAAACGCCGCTTCTGTTCATGTCAAGAATGTTATCCACCAGCGTCTTCCATTCGCACGGGATTCCGTGTTCCTCGAATACTGCTTTGGCTTTTCTGCTCAAAACTTCAGCGTACACGTGGCGTATGCCTGCGTAAACGCATAGGAGGGCAATGGCTTTTCCCGCCACTCTATCAGCAACTGAAGCACCCTTAAGCCCAGCGCCCAACTGCTCAACGGCGCCTAAAAAGCCCGAAATTCTGTGAGAACCTGTTTCAAAAAGCACTTCACCATTCTTCACTATAACGAGAGTTAATTCTTCCCCGTAAAGCCTGCTTTTGGCAATATCCAAGTCGCTCATAACTGTTTCATAGATTACACTGCAACACTTCTAAAAATACTATTCCTTTGAATACAGTAGGGCTGGTTTTTCGAGTGATAGCCCCGTTTTCAACTGGCAGGGCATACGGCTTCTTACTGCTTAACCTTTTTGGTGATAGCGTTTCTTTTGAGAACTATGCTCAAAACTAACATTACAGCCAGAAATGTTGAAATAATTAGTGGAGATGAAAATTCGGGTATTACTGGTGCTTTCCGCAACCAAAACCATGTTGAAAAGATTCAATCTATTTAAAAGGGAGGGGGTAGTCACCACAGAGCAAGCTATTTCTCATAAATACTAAAGCGATTGAAACTCAGGCAGCAGATGGAGCGTTATGTTTGTTAGGTTGTAAAAAATAGAAAAAAGGGTTTGATGTTGGTTTTTACGTTTATGTTGGTGCTGCAGTTGCTGTTGCAGTTTGTGGCGGTTGTGGTTTTATCTGGAAGAAGGCAATTGCAAGTATCAGCAGAGAAATCCACATCAGGATTAAACCTATTCCAGCAGCTACGATTAACACTGCACCTATGAGCATCAGTAATCCAGCGGTTGAGAACAAGCCAACGCTTGATTTTGCTGAAAGCGAAATTAGCGAGCGCCGTACAAAAAAGACTGCGATAATAGCGAACACCCAGAGAACAACGAGAGCTATGAAAATTCCTGTAAGGAAAGGCCAAATGGCATCCAGAGACATGTTCGCCACGTCAGGAGTTAAGCCTGAAAGTGATGCCCAATCGCCATTCCACGTTGGATAAATCGATTGCAAGAAGTCAGTCAGCGAAGTTAGAACCGAAAGAACCACTGCACCTGCCGCAACGACGACACCAACTATTCCTAAGATCAAACCGTAAAGTGCATTGTTGAAGATGCCTTTTTCAGCGTAGTAGCTAGCCAAATTGTACGAAGCGACCAACAGGAGTATCAGACCTACAAGTTCCAAGACGCCATAGAAATTGATTACTGGAAAAATTCCAACGAACATCAGTATTGCGCCGATACCGCCCAACATTTTGCTAGTTTCTATTGACATTTTCTTCCCTCCTCAGACCATCCGTCTCCGCGCATTAAGAATAAAAGCTTTTTCACCCAGCAACCTTTACAGCAGTTCCCTATTACTCAGAAAACCAAAGCAAGTACTGGAAAATGTTAGAAGCGCCATAGAAAAGGTTTATTTTCAACCACAGTGCTAACATTCAAAATTGCAGGCGGACCAACAGTGTCCGTTGGGATGTGGCCCAAATCGGGCTGAACCGCAAACATAAGATGTGAGGTGAAAAAAGAAAGATGGCATATAAGTACATAGCTGAAGCATGGTCTAAGCCAGAATCATCCTACGTAGATGAGCTTATGCGGCAGAGACTGATTACGTGGCGAAAGCAGCCAACAGTTGTCCGCATAGAAAAGCCCACACGCATCGACCGCGCCAGAAAACTCGGCTACAAAGCCAAACAAGGCTTCATCATAGTCCGCACTCGAGTCAGAAGAGGCGGCATGCGAAAACAGAGACCACGATCTGGACGACGCCCCAAACGCATGGGAGTCGCCAAATTTAAACCCGCAAAAAGTTTGAGGCTAATCGCCGAAGAACGCGTAGGCAAGAAATTCCCAAACCTAGAAGTCCTTAACAGCTACTGGGTAGGCGAAGACGGTCGCTCAAAATGGTTTGAAGTAATCCTCGTAGATCCAAACCACCCTGTGATAAAAACCGACAAAGACGTGAACTGGATAACCCAGAAACAACACAACGGACGCGTTTTCAGAAGCCTAACAAGCGCAGGCAAAAAAGTCCGAAGTCTACGCAGGAAAGGTAAAGGCGCAGAAAAAGTTAGACCCAGCAGACGCAGAGGCGCAAAAGGAGCCAACTGAGATGCACCACATAAAACCCCAAATTCTTAAGCCAGACGGGAAACAACGAGGCGGAAGAGGCTTCAGCGTTGAGGAACTCAAAAAAGCAGGCTTAAACCCAGACGAAGCAAAAAGGCTGAAAATACCCGTTGATAGGCGAAGAAAAACTGCCCACGACCAAAATGTCGAAACCATAAAAGTCTACGCGGAAAAGAAAAAAGCCGAAGCTAAGCCTAAACCGCAGCCGCAACCCACGCCGCAATCCAAGAAAAAATCTAAAAGCTAAAACCGCCAAACAAGAAGCGGTGCCTCCTTGTCTTCTAAAACACCCGTAGGATACATAGATGTGCGAGCATTCGCCCACGCCACCGAAGATTCAGAAAAAGTTCTGACAGCAATCCGCAATACGCTGCCAAAAGAACTTGGCGAAACCGCTATTTTCCAAAAAACAAGTCTAACAGGGCATCATAAAAACCCAATAATTCTTTTCGAAACTAAACTTACGGACAAGCAGCATCTTCCAGCTGCCCTAGAGAAAATCGCTGCTGGTCTAAGCTCACTAGATAAGGAAACATTAGACAGCGAAATTAAACTGCACTTGGAAAAGCGAAACCTTTACCTCAGGTTCAGCAAGCAATCCGCCTA
Source organism: uncultured Candidatus Bathyarchaeia archaeon (assembly GCA_964620515.1). Lineage (GTDB taxonomy): Archaea > Thermoproteota > Bathyarchaeia > Bathyarchaeales > Bathycorpusculaceae > CAZUHG01. The sequence goes on along the minus strand of CAZUHG010000023.1, from coordinate 7,217 downwards.
TCAGGGCGAGTTAAGGTTCTCGTCAAATGACCCAATACACTTCAAAATTCACTTCAAAAATAAAACTCCTGAAGAAATCGTGGAGATTTGCAGAAACACAGGAGTGCTGCCATGAGAAAAATCTTTGCGGATTTGCATCTGCGCCTAAACGTGAAAGACCACGCCACGGTTTTGCGGGTGATAACTAAGGCAGCAGCACTTGGCTATCGCTTGGTTGCAACTCCTTTTTCACCTGAAACGCGCGAAGATGAAGTCGCGAAACTGAAGGCAGTCTGCAGCGAAGCTGAAATAGACTTTGCCTCTCGAATAGACCTGCGACCGAGAACGCAGAATGAGCTTACGTATCAGCTTAGGCGGTTGAGGCGAAAATTTGAAGTAATCTGCGTCAACTGCGAGAACAAGGAGGTTGCGAGACAGGCAGCCAAGGACCACCGCGTTGACCTGCTGAATTTTCCTTTACTAGATTTTCGCAGGAGATTTTTTGACAGGGCAGAAGCTGAATTAGCCAGCAGCAGTTTGGCAGCGTTGGAAATTGATGTGAAGCCCCTGCTTGTTTTGGAGGGACCTGCGAGAGTCAGGTTTCTCTCTTGCTTGCGCCGAGAAGCTGCCATCGCCAAAGAATTTCACGTGCCAATTATCGTCTCAAGCGGTGTCGCAGAGGCAAAACTCTTGAGGAGACCACGGGAAATGGCTGCATTGACGTTTCTCTTTGGTTTAGATGAGGTTTCCGCGTTGAAGGCTGTTGCGCAGGAACCTGTGGCAATTGTTAAACGTAACCGGGAGAAGCTTAGTTCCAAGTTTGTGGCGCCGGGGATACGTGTAATCAAGGAAGGGAGCGACTGTTGAAAAGGGTTAAAAGGCGCTATATTGCGTTGCAGGTAGATTCACATGGAGCGCCGACGGCGAAGGAGTTTATTGATGCTGTTTGGGGCGCGGTTACGAAGCTTTACGGGGAATATGGCGCAAGCATCACAGGCTTAACGCTGATTAATTATGACGCAGAGAAAAAGACAGCGGTGATTCGCGTTGCTCTTGCAGCTGTGGACATGGTTAGAGCGTCGTTGGCTTCAATACTGTCGATTGCTAATGGGGACGCGGCAGTGCATGTTGTGGCAGTTTCAGGCACAATAAAGTCTCTGCGTGAAAAACTGGAATAGTTTGTTAAGCGCTTAATTTTTGCCGTGTGCAGTTACCGTGGGATTGTCGTTAATCGAGTTTCCGAAAGTAAACTTTTGTATAATAAAAAGTAAAGACATGTGATATTTAAGTAATGTTTTACATTGGACAAATTTGCAAATAACATGCAGAAACATTTATCAATGACAACACAGTCATCTTAGCGGCATATACGTTTGCATGGAGAAAAAAGACAAAACAAAAGAGGCTTGAGCAATGGACATAAAAGACTTCTATTTCAAACTGCCGCCCTTGAAAACTGATCCCATAATAGATGACACTACGTTGAGAGACGGCATCCAAATGCCCGGTTTAGCCGCAGGATCCAAAGATGCCGCGAGAATAGCGGAGTTCTTAAGCGAGATAGGTGTGGAGCGCATTGAGCTTTTCCATTACCAGAAAACTGACAGGAAAGCGGCGCAGCTCATCCAGAAAATGAACCTCGACATCAGAGTGGCTGGGTGGTGCCGTGCAGTTAAAGAGGATATTGACAGTGCTCTGCAATGCGGCTTCAAAGAAGTAGGCATAGCGCATCCAGTTTCGTATATGCATTTTAAGGCTAAGTGGCCTGATAAAACGCTTGAGCAGATATTGGCTAATGCGGCTGATGTGGTGGAGTACGCTGCGAAGACGCATGGGTTGCGAACGTTCGTTCACGGTGAAGACAGCACTCGCGCCGACTGGGACTTCGAAAAGAAGTTCATCAACACTGTAGCTCAAGCAGGTGCAGAATGCTATCGTATATGCGACACTGTGGGCATAGGTCTTTCGGATGTGAATGCGCCGTTGCCGAATGGGATCCCAGCCAAAGTGAAAGCCATTAAGAAAGAAACAAAAATCAAAAGCCTCGAGATTCACGCGCATGACGATTTTGGAAACGCGGTTGAGAACACGATGGCGGCGGTGCGTGCAGCGTCAGGCGTTTGGGATAAGGTTTACGTGAGCACAACTTACCTTGGCATAGGTGAAAGGGCAGGGAACGCTGAGACTGAGAAAGTGCTGATGAACCTTTACCTGCATTATGGAGTCAAGAAGTTTGAGGGCAAAACTCAGAAGCTTACGGAGCTTGCCGAGTTTATTGGTAAAGCAACAGGCTACGTGGTTCCACCTAACAAGGCGATAGTGGGTGCTTACGGTTTTGCGCATGAGTCGGGAATTCACACGCACGGTGTTTTGAGTGACCCGTGGACTTATGAGCCGTATCCGCCTGACCTTGTGGGCAACACGAGGCGCTTAACCATAGGGAAACAGTCAGGAAAGGGCATAATCAAGCATAAAATGACGAAACTCACAGGGAACGAGCCAGATGACACGGCACTGTTAACAGTAGTGGAGAAAGTCAAGGAAATCTACCACAACGGAAGGCGCGCTTCGCTGAAAGAGGAAGAATTCAAAAAAATACTCCGTGCTCTCAACATGCTCCCAGCAACCAACGGCAACTGTCACTAAACTCATTTTTTAGTATCTACATGACTTGTCTTGAAGTGCTCTGCGGAGACTACCCCCTCCCTTTTATATAGCTTGAACTACTGCGTAGAACTGCTGAATGGGTGCCTACGACGCGATTTTTTGTCTGTTCACTTAGGTTTACTGTTTGCGCGTGCCTTTAACGTGTGAAGACAAAACGGAAAAGGGAAAGGAAAGGCGCGTTTACAAGAGGTGTCTTGCTATGCTCACCAGTCTCGGTTTTCTCATCAAAACCTTAGCCAAGACGGAAAGTTTTGCGCCTCGAGCAAACTCGATTATGTCTTCGGGCTTAAGCGCGTCAACAAGGTCATTCAAGTCAGCGTCAGAAAGCTTTTCCAGCGTCTCCCTTAGCTTTTCCACTCTTTTCAGGTGGTCACCTCTTTCCTTCCACCAAACATCATTAAACTTCGACAGCGCCGTCTTTGAAACATCATTCTTCTTTAGGCACTCAGCTATGGTGTCAGCTGCCATTTGGCCAGATATGACTGCTTCTTTGATGCCTCCGCCGTGAATAGGGTTCACGTGGTTCGCTGCTTCACCGCAAAGCACGAAGCCGTTAGCAACCATGTCCTTCACCATTCCGCCTACAGGAACACATCCAGCGTTTACTTCCAAAATTGAGCCTTTGCTTATTTCTGGATGCAACTTTATGAACGCGTCCAGCCATGCTCCTGGCTTCTTGTCCTGTGGGATAATGCCGAGTCCCACGTTTGCCCTGTGCTCGCCTTTCGGAAACACCCACGCGTACCCTCTAGGCGCCAGTACGCTTGACAAATAGATGTGAATGAGGTCGGGGACTACGTCAACATTTGTCATTTCGTACTGCAGGCACGTATCAATCAAGTTCACTTTTGAGAATACGCCCAAAGCCTTATTCCTTAAAGGCGACTCCGCGCCAGTAGCGCAGACAACAACTTTGGCTTTTTCTTCAAGCTCGTTGCCTAAGAACTCGCCTTTGACGCCGACGAAATAGCCCCTTTCATCCTTCACTATGTCAGAGATGAACGTGTTAGCTTGCACCGCTGCTCCAGCTTTAACTGCTTCTTCGGCAAGCCACTTGTCGAACACTTTCCGTTCAAGCACAAACCCGCCCGTGGACAATATCGCATCTAAATACCTGCCGTCAGGAGCGTACAACCTTGCACCTTTGATTTTCTGTGCAATGCATCTGTCTGGAATCTTTCCCACAAAATCTTGAGATGCTTCGCTTAAGCCTTCTCCGCAGCGCTTTGGCGCTCCGATTTCAGCCCTTTTGTCGAACACTTTAACCGAGAAGCCGTTCTCAGCCAGTTTCTTTGCGCATGCAGTTCCAGCTGGTCCAGCGCCGATTATTATGGCGTCGTTCATTGGTTTGTCACCTTTATTGCCTCTACTGGGCAAGCTTTTTCGCATACGCCGCATAGTGTGCATAGTTTCTTATCGTAAATAATGTTGTCTTTTAATTCTAAAGCGGCAACTGGGCAAACGGAGACGCAGCCTCCGCATCGGAGGCACTTGTTGTTGTTTATGTTCCAAGTCATGCAGTCATCAACCTGTGAACACGATATATTTTGTATATCTAGTTGTATAAGTAAACCCTTATAAATTATGAAGTAAGCCCTGTTACACTGAGTGTGAACGAAATGAGCGCACAATTAACGTTAAGCGCCGAACTCCGCAAGCTTGTGGAGGCTCGCCTTGAACAGACGCTCAAAGGCATAGAAGACACGCTTAATCAGATATTTGAAAAACAGAAAATTACGCCGCAAGAGTTGAAGGAAGAGCTGAAAAGCCTTGAAGAAAGATTCACCATCCTATTCCAGAAATGGAACTTGGAAATCCTCTATACGCTGTTTTTGAAAACCACGGTGGGCTTCAGCGGGTTCAAGAAGACTCTCAGCATCAACTCGCGCACGTTATCAGACAAGCTTAAGCTGCTTAAAGCGCATGGTTACATTGACCGAACAGTTGACGCTGGACCGCCCCTGCGAGTGGAATACGCGCTCACGAGAAAAGGAAAGAACACTGTGCTTCTGGCGCTGCCGTTGCTGTACTATTCAAGCTCTGCCTAAACAGCGTCTAGAGGTGGTCAAGTGAACATCAAACACGTTGAAGTTGGCGTTTGCGGTCTATCTTGCAGGCTTTGCCCAGCTTACCACAGAGAAACAAAAAGCAGGTGCCTAGGCTGCAAAAGTGAATTTAGAATGGGCGCTGCATGCGCCTTCCAAAACTGCGCACTCAAGAAAAAGGGCATAGAGTTCTGTGGGTTTTGCGAAGAGAGCGAAACTTGCGAAAGGTGGAGAAAAAACAGGGAAATGGGCAAAAAGGGCGACTCATTGTTAAGTTACCAGAAAGTTGAAGACAACATAGCCTTCATTCAGAAAAACGGAATTGCAAAGCTCGAGGATGAACAGAAAACAAGAGAGCAGTTGCTCAAAGAGATGCTGGCGGATTTCAATGAAGGTCGCTCAAAACCTATTATTGCATTGCAGCAACTGTCCTCGAACTCCAAGAGTTGCGGCAAGCGCTGAATGAAGCAAAGACGCAAAGCCAAACATTCAATGTAAAAGAAAAATCTGGAATCCTTCATTCAATACTTGACAGGATTGCTGAGGAAAAACATTACTGCTTAAAACTAAGAAAATAATCTCAGCAAACGTTTTTGCTATACTTAACCTATTTTGCTTGCTTTCTTCGGCAATGTTACATATGTCGTCTCTTTTACGGTTTCAAAAACCATGCACGTAAGCGACTTCTCAAGCCCCTTAATTAGCCGCAGCTTATCCACAACAAATTTTCCAACGGAATCCACATTCTCCGCCCTGAGCTTTATCAGCAAATCCCAGTCACCTGTGATTATGTGCACTTCTTGCACTTCGGGAAACTTGGAGATTTCTTCCGCAACTGTCCGCTGTGAGATGGGCATATCGTCTGCCTTCGCTCTGTAAGAAACGGAAGCCAAAATGAACGCGGCTGTTCCTGAGTCCAGCTTTTCAGGAGCCAGAACTGCTCTGTACTCTTTTATGACGCCGAGGTCTTCCATGCGCTTTGTCTTTGCGAAAACAGTGGTTATCGGCGCGTTGATCTTCTTGGCGATTTGCTTTGCGGTAAGCGTGCTGTTCTCCTGTATCAACGCTAGTATGGCTAAATCTTTTTCGTCAAGTTTCAAGTCCATAATTGTAATTATTACAACCAGAGAGTATAAAAGCTTATAGTTTTTGTAAAATTTATAACATTTTTTATAAAAAATTTATTAACTGGTTTTACATGTTTCTAAAATGATCTGACACCAGAAACCCTTGAAAGACGAGATGAAACTCTTGCAAAGCAAACAAACCTTAAGCCAAGAAAGCGTTTCGCTAATTGACATTCCGAAACCCTTAGACCAGCTTTCACAAAGCGAAATTGAAAGAAAAGCTTGCATAGGTAAAGTGATGACTTATGCACTCAAGAATCTCACGTCACAGTTTGTGGACAATGACTTCCAGTGGCTTCTACCCGTAGCCCTTTCCCAATCCACCGATCCACTGTGGCCTGACCCAGGCGCCTCCATCGAAAAACGCATTGAAGTTGACATTTACGGAAAAACAGTCCGCACCACAGCAAGCATGATAATACACAAACTAATCGCCTCTTCCTTTGCCTACCCCAAACTGTTCATTTTGTCACCGAACATTCGGATAGAAAAAGCCGAGCGCGCAAAAACAGGCAAGCACATCTACGAATTTACACAATTGGATTTTGAAGCAAGAGATGCTTCCTCAAAAGACATTATGAGCTTTGTTGAAGAGGTAATCTGTAATTTGCTGAAAAGCCTGAAACGCGACATGAAAGACGAATTAACCTTCCTGTGCAGGTGTGACAAGTTGACTTTTCCCAAACGACCGTTCAAAGTCTATGACAAGCAAGGGCTAGAAGCCGAGTACGGCGCAGACTGGGAAGAAAGCATCGCAAAGGAAAATGGCGATCCCGTGTGGGTTACGAACATTCCGCGGGAATTCTACGACTTCGAAGACTTTGAAACTGGAAGGTGGGACAACTATGACCTGTTTCTGCCCAAATATGGCGAAGTGTTGTCTGGCGCAAAAAGGGAATGGGAATACGGGAAAATACTTAAAAAAATTGAGCGCGATAGAATAAACAAAGATAACTACGCGTTAGTGCTGAAACTAGCGCAACAGGGAAAACTGAAACCCACGGCGGGCGGAGGAATCGGCATGGAACGCTTGGTAAGCTGGATAAGCGGCGTCAAGCACATCGCTGAGACGCAGCCGTTCCCAAGGGTACCTGGAACAGTTCACGAGTTATAAGAGACTTATGTGATGAAAGGATGAATGGATATCTCGAAGCATTACGCCCAAAAATGAGCGAAGCAGACTACCAGAAACTTTGTGCAATAACTAACGCTAAAGTTTACGAATTCATTGCCAAATCCAGCGACCTCTGTAACTGCGAGAAAATTTTCGTCTGCAGCGATTCTGTCGAAGACATCGCTCATGTACGGAACCAAGCAATCGCCACTGGCGAGGAGCGTGTCTTGAAACTTCAGGGGCACACCGTCCACTTTGACGGCATGTACGATCAGGGGCGAGACC
>CAZUHG010000022.1:20311-22620 GCA_964620515.1 uncultured Candidatus Bathyarchaeia archaeon | reverse complement strand
ACTTCTTCTATACGCTGCAAGGCGAAGCGGCGGGTGCGCAGGCGTTCAGCAACTTCGACACTTACTTGGCGCCGTTCATACGCTACGACCAGTTAAGCCAGAAGGATGTGGAACAGGCGCTGCAGGAGTTCTTCTTCAACATGAACGTGCCGACGCGTGTCGGTTTCCAGACGCCGTTCACCAATTTAACGCTGGACTTGACCGTGCCCGACTTCATGAAGAACGAAGGCGTCTTGTTCAATGGCAAAATCACCGAGGACACTTACGGCGACATGACGAAAGAAATGGAAATGTTCAATCTGGCTTTCGCGGAGGTCATGCGCCAAGGCGACTCAAAGGGCAGGGTTTTCACTTTCCCAATTCCCACGTATAACATCACCAAGGACTTCGCTTGGGACTCACCCGTAGCTAAAGCCGTTTTCGAAGTGACCGCCAAGTACGGCGTGCCCTACTTCTCTAACTTCGTGAACAGCGACATGCATCCTGAAGACGTGCGGAGCATGTGTTGCCGCCTGCGAATTGACAATCGCGAACTGCGCAAGCGAGGCGGCGGTTTCTTCGGCGCTAACCCCTTGACGGGCTCGATAGGCGTGGTTACGTTGAACATGCCGCGGATCGGCTACTTATCCAAAGACGAGGATGAGTTCTTCCAGCGTTTGGAACGCGTCATGGAAACAGCCAAGAGCAGTCTGGAAATTAAGCGTAAGGCGCTTGAAGCGTTCACGGAGAACGGTTTGTACCCGTACAGTCGGCGCTATCTACGTCACGTGAAGGAAAGCCACGGCAAGTACTGGAAGAACCACTTCTCCACCATAGGCTTAGTAGGCATCAACGAATCCGTGCTAAACCTCTTAGGCGTGAACATCGCCACGCTAGATGGAAAGGGCTTCGCAGTGAAAACGCTTAGTTTCATGCGCAACAAACTCTTAGAATTCCAAGAGGAAACGGGCGATATCTACAACCTTGAAGCAACGCCTGCGGAAGGCACATCTTACAGGCTGGCGCGCATCGACAAGCGCAGGCATCCTCAAATCATGGCGGCTAACGAGCGATTAGTTCAGATGCAGCACGCGGAACCTTTCTACACGAACAGTTCACAGTTGCCAGTGGATTTTGAGGGCGACCTCTTCGAAGCGCTGGAGCATCAGGAAAGCCTGCAGACGCTTTACACGGGCGGCACCGTTTTCCACATTTTCCTCGGCGAACGATTGCACTCGTGGCAGTCAGCCGCCGAGTTGATAAAGAAGGTGGCGTGGAGTTCGCGCCTGCCCTATTTCACCTTGACGCCGACGTTCAGCATTTGCTCCAGCCACGGCTACACAAGCGGCGAGCACAAGCAGTGCCCAGTCTGCGGCGCCACCTGCGAAGTCTACTCCCGAGTGGTTGGCTACTTGCGTCCCGTGGACCAGTGGAACGACGGCAAACAAGCAGAGTTCGCCATCCGCAAGACATTTGACAAGTCAGTTATGATGGCTACCGTGCCGATGGCGCCGTGAAAGGTGAAGGCATGAAGTTCAGCGGCTTACAGAAAATCAGCCTAATCGACTATCCGCACAAGGTAGCGTCGGTGCTCTTCACGCCAGGCTGCAACCTGCGCTGCCCATTCTGCCACAACTGGCGCATAGCTGTTGACCCGAAGCCGCCGTTTCTGCAGGAAGCCGTAGCACTTGAACTTCTTGAAAAACGCAAGAGGTACGTGGACGCCGTCGTGGTCACAGGCGGAGAACCCACAATGCACAAGGAACTCCCCAAGTTTTTAGCGAAGCTGAAAGGGCGCGGCTTCACGGTGAAGTTGGACACGAACGGGTTTTACCCAGAAGTGCTTGAAGAATGCTTGCCCAGCGTGGATTACGTGGCTTTAGACGTGAAAACCTCGCTGGAGAAATACAAGCTGCTGGGCGCAAAAGACACCAGCGGGCTGCTACGTACCGTCGAAATGTTGAAGACAGGCAAGGTGACGTACGAGTTCAGAACAACCGTGGTGCCGGAGTTTGTCACGGCTGAAGACCTGCCGCGGATATGCGAGCTTGCCAAAGGCGCGAAGACTCACGCGTTCCAGCAGTTTGTGCCGCAGAGCACGCTGGACAAGCGGTTTGAAGGCTTGAAGCCCTACGCGCCAGAAGTCATTAAAGAGTTCGCTGGAACCATGATGAACTACGCGGAAAACGTTGTGCTCCGCATCTAAAAGCACTTTTTGTTGCTGTGCTTTGCTGTTTCTCTTGGAACTATCTAATTTCTTTATATAAGGTGGGCTATAGCCAAAAATTGCACTATGATAAAAGAAGTGGATTTTTGAGTAAGCGCCTTTC
>CAZUHG010000022.1:4894-20211 GCA_964620515.1 uncultured Candidatus Bathyarchaeia archaeon | reverse complement strand
GTGTTAAGGTGGTCTCAGGTAGATGCGCAATTGCCCTCTCGAAACTTGAAGGTCTACACCGCTGTCTTTAGTCATGGATTTTGACGCTGGACCAACCGCTGAAACGGCTAAAACGTTCTTGAACGAGGATTTCACGCCAAGCAACTCAAACGCTGCGTCCTTTCTCAACTCGATTTCAAAATGCGTTACTTTCCAATCTTCTCCATCTATGAGAATGTCCGTTATTTTGCCTACCCTTAAACCTTCGCAGAATACTTCTTTGCCAACCAACTCAGTGTACTTCATGCCATTCCACTCCGTAAACCCTTATTTCCATTTATAAGCTTATAAAATTTGTTCTACACTGCTTATACAGAAAAATTTTAAGAGCTATTAACTCTTTAAACTCTCAAAGACACGGAGCTAAATAAACCAGTCAAGCAAACGGAGACTAAAACACAATGAACCGAAAGAAAATTCTCATCGCCGCTATCTGCATAATCGCAGTATGCAGCCTAATCGCGATACCGCTACTGCTACCCCCCGCAAATCCACCCGACCCATTACAAAACGCTATCAACAAAGCAATCGACTTCTTCGAAGACTCACAAGAACCATACGCCCTCCTATGGCTTGATGTCATGTACCGACGCTTTGGAATCGACGAGTTCTCTGACGCCTCCCACCGCTATGATGCGCTGGCTGAACAGCCATACGCGTCTCCCCTATTACGCGTGTTCCGCCGCATCACCCACCACGACAACCAACTACAGAGCAGCGACTTGGCGGCGGTGTACGTCAACGTCGACCGCCTCACCGTCCCCGCACTTTACTGCGATCAAACAGCGCTACCAGACAATTACTCTGCGATGCTCAACGAAGCAGCGCAAAACGGGGAATACATGCTGACGCACGCGCTACTGGCCTTGATTTGGATTCAGGAAAACGGCTGCACGGCACCAGTATCTGACAACTTCACCGAAGCTATATACAATGCCAACGCGGCGCTGATTGGCGACGACACAGTGGTGACTGACCTCGAACTCGAGGCTGCAGCGTTTCTCTACCTAGCTGGACAACGCACGCTAGTCAACGACGCCTTTGTCAACCGCGTCATCGCAGTCCAGAATAACGATGGTGGCTGGCTGACTTCCAGCGATACATCTGGCGACTCGAACTGGCACGCCACGATCTTAGGACTCTTTATCTTGCTGCACATGGAATACCCTGCTGACTGGTATCCGCCGATGCTTGCTCCAGCGTTTCCATGAAGAGCTGTCGTCAACAAATTAAATTGACAGTGTAATCCCCTGCGGTGTGAATTTTTGCTTATGTCGCCATCCAAGAGAAGACTATGCAACTTACGTTTAACGCGGTCTACGTTTACAATTGAATTTGTACTCCAAAAAGAGGGAAAAGTTTAAGGGTTGAGGGTTTGTTAGGTTTCGCGTACTCGCTTACTTGAGGGTTTGCGGTTTGAACATTAAAGATAAAACCATTGAGGAACGTAAGGCTGAAGTCCTGATCAAACTTAGAAAATACAAGTTAATTAAAAAAGAGAAACATGAGAACGCCTTCAGCTACATAATCACAATCCCAGAAGATAAAGAGAAAGCCGTAGTCTGGTGCTTTCTTGGCGCGGCGACCGTGGGCATTGTCGCAATGAACACGCTTTACAAGTTTATGAAGGAGACGGAGCTGGACCGCGCCATCGTAGTCACCGAGGGCCGCTATACGCATGCGGTTAAGCAAGGCGCCAAAAAGAGGAAAGTCGAGCTTTTACCCAAATCTTTTCCCGTGTTCGACATTTTTGAGCACGCGTTTGTTCCTAAACATGAGATTCTGACTGCAAAGGAAAAAGAGCTGCTTCTGGCGCAATACAAGGTTCATCCTTACCAGATGCCGCAGATAAAAGCCAACGATCCAGCAGTTAAAGCGATCGGCGCTAAGCCAGGTGACGTATTGAGAATTATTAGGGCAAGCCAGACGGCTGGCGAACACATAGCTTACCGCTACGTAGTAGAATAAACGCTATTTCGCAATCATGACTTCAGTTGACTTCACGATTGCTTCCACTTCGTCGCCCACTTTCACGTCCAAGTCTTCAACAGCTTCTTTCGTAATCACCGAGGTAATCACGGCAGGCACCATAATCTGAATCTTGACTTTCGCCGTTATAATGCCCTTTTCAATTGAGGTTACTTTTCCTTTGAGGCGGTTTCTTGCGCTTAACTTCAAGTTTTTCACCTCCCTCTGTTTTCTTTTCGGCTAGAAACTCGCTTAAGCAGTTTTCTAAATGCATGTACTCAGCAAGCAGACTTTTGCCCGTCGCCGTTAGTTTTGCGCCTCCGCCTCCTGACTTGCCGCCCTTGTAGGTGTCTATAATGGGTTCTCCTATGGTTTTTTCGATTTTTTTAAGGTAGTTCCAAACATAACGGTAAGACATGCCTAACGTTTCGGCAGCTTTAGAAATCGAGTTTTCCTTCGCTATGCCTTCTAAAATTTCTGCTCCGCCTTTGCCGATTAAGGGTTTTCCTTCATATTCTATCCATACTTTGCCTGAGAACTTGTGCTTTTTTTGAGTAAGCATTATATCTAGAGTTATCGCGAGAAAGTTTATAAGGCTAATGATATGAATGACAAAACATAACGGTGTTTAAACATGCAAGTATGGCAAAAACTAATCATAGTCGCAGCACTAGCAACTATAGTAGTGGTCGCGGGAACGCTTGTTTACTTCAACTACTTCGCAAAACGCAGACTATACATATCCACAACAACCAGCCTATATGACACTGGCTTACTGGAAGAAATAGAGAAAGACTACGAAGCAACCCACAACGTTGACCTCAACATAGTAGCCGTAGGCACAGGTGTAGCCATTGAAAACGCTAAGAAAGGCAACGCTGATATTGTCCTCGTTCACTCGCCATCGGTCGAGAAAACCTTTCTCACAGAAGGCTACGGTGTGAACAGGAAAATAATTGCCTACAACTTCTTCACCATCATAGGACCAGAAGCTGACCCAGCAGGAATCACAGGGAAAAATGCAACTGAAGCCTTGAAAAGCGTAGTCGCCTATGGAGAAAGCCAGTCAAGCCAGATTTGGATTTCTCGCGGAGACAATTCGGGCACACATTCCAAGGAACAGAGCCTTTGGAAAGCGGCAGGCTACAACTACACGCTTATAACTCAAGAACCATGGTACGCGAGCACAGGTCAAGGAATGGGTGCAACGTTGAACGTGGCGAACGAGAAGGACGCGTACTGTCTCTCAGATATAGGCACATACCTGAAATTCTACACTGACGGCACAATATCCCTGCCAGCGCTGATCACCGAAGAAAAATCTTTACTCAACGTTTACAGCGTGATGGCAGTAAGCACAACCGTTGCAGCAAACCAGTCTCTCCATGACAAGATTAGCTTTGATGACGCGATGGCGTTCATAGAATACTTGGTTTCAGCTGAAACTCAGGAATTAATAACTAACTTTGGTACAGACACTTATGAACAAAGCCTCTTCACAGGTGCAGTGCAGCCGCTAAAGGATGATGCACCTCAGCCTATTGTCGATTGGATAGAAGCTTATGCCTTCTTTGATGGATCTGAGTGTCCACCGCAATACAGAAATGGCTACGCAGAACTCTACACTTAGAGGAAAACAGTATTGGTTGACGTACTCGGCGGCATAGTAAAAGCGTTCGAGCTGCTAATAACAGGCAACCCAGAAATCTATACAATCCTATATAATTCCCTCTTTTTTTCAGGAACAGCTGTCATCTTGGCCGCGCTATGGGGAACGGCAATTGCGATGGTAGTTGCGCTAAAAGACTTTCGAGGCAAAACCCTAATCAAAACATTCCTCAATGCGATGATGGGCTTACCGACAGTAGTTTTGGGTTTACTTCTTTTCCTCCTCTTTTCAAAAGGCGGACCACTAGGCTTCCTAGAACTACTTTACAATCCCGGCGGAATAATAATAGGTCAAGCCATACTTGTGACGCCACTGTTAGCAAGCATCGCAGTTCAAGCTATTGAGGCGGTTGACCCAGAGATAATGAACTTAGCCAAGACCTTGGGCGCTTCGGAGTCCCAAGCATCAGTAGCAGTTTTAAAGGAAGCAGTAAGCGGAGTTCTCCTAAGCAATATTGCGGCTTTTAACCGTGCAATAGCCGAGTTGGGTGTAGTGCTTCTGGTGGGTGGCAGTATAACAGGAAGTGGTAACAATACTGCGGTGCTTACAACCGAAATTTCCCGTTACACTGCAAGAGGCGATATTGATTTTGCCATAGCTCTGGGGATACTGTTGATGCTGATAATTTTTGGAATAAACCTGATAATAGTTACCGCTCGAAAGGCGAAGATTCTGTTCACGTTAGGCAGGTCACAACAATAGAATATGGAAAATTTATTTAGAGAGGCTAAAAGATGACAATAACCGCTGAATTGAAGGACATAACCAAAGCCTATGGCGACAAAATAATAGTGGACAGCGTAAACCTGCAAATCCACGAAGGCGAAATATTAGCGCTCTTGGGACCAAACGGTTCGGGAAAAACAACCCTGCTGAAAATCCTTGCGTTTATCGAAGCCCCAACAAACGGTGAAGTCAAGTTCCAAGGCGAGGCTGTCACCGCAAAAAACACCGAGAAAATGCGTATGCAAAGCACTCTCGTCTTCCAGAAAACAACCCTCTTCGACACGTCAGTTTACAATAACGTTGCTTACGGCTTAAAAATAAGGAAAATACCGAAAGATGTGTGTGCTGAAGAAGTAAAAAACGCGCTTGCACTGGTGAAGTTAGAGGGTTTCGAGAAACGCAATGCAAGAAAGCTTTCCGGCGGGGAACAGCAGCGAGTGGCAATAGCCAGAGCCTTGGTGTTAAAGACGAAACTGCTGCTTCTGGACGAGCCAACGGCAAACTTGGACCCGAAAAACGCGGGCATACTTGAAGAGGTCATCGATACCGTAAACCGCGAAAACAAAACCACCATCGTGATGGCGACACACAACATGTTTCAAGCTAAAAAACTGCCTCATCGCATCGCATTAATAGATGAAGGAAAAATAACCGAAGTTGGCACTCCAGCAGAGGTTTTCGGCAAACTCAGCAAAAACTTGGCTAGCTTCGCCGCTGTCGACAACACTTTCACAGGAACCGCCAAAGCGACAGCATCTGGCACATCAATAGTGGACGCAGGCAACGGTGTGCAGATCGAAATAACTGCGCAAAGGCAAGGCGCTACCGCCGTTTTCGTAAATCCAATGGATATAATCCTCTCCAAAACCGCTTTGGAGTCCAGCGCGAGAAACGTGTTCAAAGGCAAAATCATCGAAATCTCCGATTTAGATTCGCTCGTAAAACTCAAGGTTGACGTTGGGAAATCCTTCACTGTTCAGATTACAAAGCAGTCTTTCAGCGAGATGGGGCTTTGCTTGAACGCTGATGTTTTCATCACTTTCAAAGCTTCAAGCGTCCAAGTGCTTTAGGCTGAGCTTTTTCTTTCCTCTGCCAACTCGTGCAGAACAACTAGTGCTTCGCCAAGGGGCATGTTCAGCCTGTTTGCCAGTTCCAACGGGGTTATGTCGGGTTTTTCGCGTAATACCGTCTCTCGAGTGTACGCTTTGTGGCTTGGGTACATCACCGAAGCGTGAACAGTCTCGACAAGTAGAAGCCAGAGTTTCTCCTTCGTGTACTCTTCCAAGCTCATGCGGCATCAACGAATTCATTGCGTAAGTAGTTATTCAGCCTATCGCAGAATTCTGTGAGATTATGGAGAAAGGCTCAGTTAGAAGATGCTTCACGTAACACTTTAGGGATATACGCGCATCTCGGATCAGAGCCGAATACGTCGCCAGTGTAGAATTCTGCAGCAGTACGACAGCCGCCGCAGATTTCACGGTACTCGCAGACCCCGCACTTGCCCTTAATGTTACTTTTGTCTCTAACTTTCGAGAAGAACTCAGAAGTCTGAAGTTCATCCCAAATTGTCTTAAGCGACTTTTCTTTGACATTCCCGAACCTGTGGACGTCGTTGAAACTGCAGGGGATGGCGTCTCCGTTTTCTGCGATGCTCATGAATTTGCCGAAGAAGCACCTGCCCAAGAAGAAATGATTAAACCACTCGTCGAAATCTGGTAGCCCCCGCTGTTTAGCTATGCGGGCGAAGAACGGGCAGTAAACGTTGATTTCAGGCTTTCCCTTGTACGTTGCGCGCAAATCGTAGAGCTTGTTCCAAGCCCACTCGTACTGCTGCGGCGTCGGACCTGCCTTCAGGCTGTTTTCGTCTCGGCTGTATGGAATGAAACCGTGATAGATGACCCATCGCGCCTTGTATTTTGCCGCCAAATCAAGCACATGCGTAAAATCATCAACGGTAACGTTTCCGCCTCCGTTAACATTGGCAAGCGTGTACACAAGACAGTTCAGCAGCCCTGCGCTTGACAGCCGCTCAATCGCGGAAACCGCTTTTGCATGCGTGCCTTTTCCTCGAATCAGGTCGTTTGTTTTTTCTGCGCCGTCAATGCTTACGGACACGCGGACTTCATTCTTAACAATGCTCTCAAAGGCTTTGCTGTCAAGGAGGTGCCCGTCGGTTATGATGCTTGCGTTTAAGCCGATTTTCTTGGCGTACTGTACTATGTCGAAGAGGTCTTTGCGCAGAAGCGGTTCTCCACCGCTTAATCCAAGCCAGGTTGATCCGAAATCGTATATTTGGTCGACAAGCCGCATTGCGGTTGAAGTGTCTACTTCATCTGGAAAAGGCGGCTTGCCTGCGGAAGCGCAGTGAGCGCAGTTGCTGTCGCACGCAAAGGTGCATCGCCAAGGCAAAATGTACAAAGGTCCTTTACTTTTCAACGTTTCAAACTCCAATATGCTTCTGGAAAAATGCTATTTAACCTTTCATAAAAGGGCAAGCGAAACGCCTGTCTCAGCGGCTTCATTAGAACCTGTAGAGGTTTCCAACGCTGTTCCATACGAAAGCCTCTGGCAAAGTTTTAGCTATGGCGCACATCGCTTTCCATCCCGTGCAATGTGAAGGTACAATTAACTCGGGATTTATTCGCTTTAGCGCTTTGATAGTTGGCTGGATTCTATTCTCAAATTCTTTTCCAGCAAGGTGAAAACCACCCATCACGGCATAAACCTTCTCTATTCCCGTAATTTGCTGCGCATAAGATACTGTGTTGATTATGCCTGCGTGGGCACAACCAGAAAGAACTATCAAACCTTTTCCTCTGATGTTGATCGCGACTGCGCGTTCATCCAAAATCAGAGGGTCAGGTTGCCACGAACCATTCACGAAAGTTCTGTGCTGAGCATAGCCTGTTTCAAAACTTGTTTTCCGAGGAATTTCACCCGTTACGCAAACCATGCCATCCGCTGTTAGCGAAGGTTTCTTTGTGCTGACAAGTTGGGCTGGACTTAACTGCATTGCATCTGGGAACTCTGGATATTTTCTAACAGTTCCCTTAGCGCTAGCTGATCCTCTGGTTGCAAACATGCCTTCGTGGACAATTATGGGCAAGTTTATCTTGTTGACGGCTTTGACTGCGGATAAGAGCCCGCCGAAATGGTCGTAGTGCCCATGAGATATGACAACGCATTCGGCTTCGCTTAGGCTTATGCCCATGCACTCTGCGTTTTCCACGATTCCCTCGGCACTTATGCCCGTGTCAAACAAAACACAACTTGACTTGTCTCCGCTGAAAACTCGAATAAGCATTGAAAACCCGTGCTCGCCACAAGGCATCTGGGTACGTGTTCTAGCCCATTCTTGACCGTAACGTTCCCGCGTCCATTGCCTGAAGAGCTGGACTTGCCGTTTGTCTCCGGCGGATAGGAAATCCACTGAGTTATCTACTAGGCTTATTATCTCTGCGGCGTCGGCTTCTTTTACTTTGAATTCTGGGTTAATCGGCTTCTCGCCTGCTGCATCCACGTTACTGCACCTCTGCTAAAGTGTGCCTTTGTAGTGGCTCGTTGTCGGGCAGCCGACGCATTTCTGATTTTCGTAACGGTTGCATGGGACGCAGTCTACGCTGCATGGCGTCACGGTTTTTTCTTTGTGCGAAAGGTTTTCTCTTACTTGAAGGAACGGTGCAAAGTACGTGTCGCTTATGGGGTAGAATTCGGACCTGCGTATTCCTTTGCTGCATCTTAGCGAGCACTTTTCCGTTGATATGCTCTCAAGTGTTTCTTGGTTTTCCGCGATTACCAGAGCGATGAGGTTGTAGCCGCCTATTGTTTTGAAGATATGTACCACTCGCGGGCAGTCTTTGAATCGTTCAATTAGGTTTTGCATTGCTTCGGCGTTTTCCATTTCCAGCATTATTATTGCTGGATGAAGTTTAAGCGCGTCTGGATTGATTAGGGCTGATACTTTGATTGTGTCGTTTTTCAGGAGTTTTTCCAGTCTTTTTTTGGTTCCCATGCTTGTGTAGCCGATGATTTTAGCCAGGTCTTGCAGTGTTGTTCTTCCGTCCAGCTGGAGTTGTGAAATTATTTTTCGGTCGACATCGTCCAAGCAGTTAACGCCTCAGTTTATTTTATAAACATAAGATATTAATATGGTTTATGTATTAAACTACTAGCGAGCGTTAGGTCTTCGAGGTGTAGGAGACGTTATGAAAAGCTGTAGGGTCTACAGAGTTGACTCTCCCGATGGTGAAATACATCTCGTTATAGAAGAAACTCATGCGTCTGAACCTTCTGAATGTTTCGTCGACGTGATCAAAATTAAGAAAATTTCGAGGAAAGAAGCAGCCAAGCCGCTGGTTCTGCTTCGTGAAGAATAAATTCCTGTAGAGTTGGAGGATCAAATGTCGTGCCGAGGGTTACGGTTGACTGGACCAAATGCAACGGATGGGGGACATGCGTTGACAACTGTTCTACCTCAGTCTTTGAGATTCAAGCCCTTCCAGACTATCCGGACTTAAAGAAATCCGTTTCAGTCAGAGCAGACGACTGCATCCTCTGTATGCCCTGTGTGACTTCATGTCCTACTAGCGCCCTAACAGTGGAAGAATAGCGCATCCTGCTCGTCGGCAACACTTCGAAGTAACCGCGCTAAACTAGTGGGGTTGAGTATATGGTTAAAAGCAGTAGTGCGACCAAAGATTCGTTGCGTGTTGTACCTCATGCCCAAGGTTTTCATTTCTACAGGACTATAGGCTGTTCTATTGGCGTAACCTGTACTTGCTTGGAGGAACTTGCTGACGCAATTCAGACTGTTTGTTCTGAAGCTATTATGTTTCATTTTGAGCGGGGAGATTTTCAGAATTGGATAAGGGATGTAATAGGTGACACTGAACTGGCACAAAGAATAGATGATATAAGAATGTGCTCGCGCCAACTTTCGGAAGACGCCTGCAGAAAAGAACTTGTAGAAAGAATAAATGTTCGCATTCTCCAGTTGGAAGCGAATAAAGGTCCTCCAGTCTTTGGTGCGCCAAAAAAGAAGAAAACCGCACGCTAATTTCATGTATATCAGCAGAGTACCTGAAATTGACACGACTCGTAATTGGAAAGTGTGGACCGCTTTGGCGTTGCAAAGTAGATAAACTAAGGCTCAACCCAAAAGCTATCAAAGTTATTAACCTGCACCATAATAGTTACCTAGCTAAACCATGATTTGGCGTGCTCTTTTAGGTCGCATAACTATGTGTTCGCGTGAGAATTTCAGGTGATATTGATGAGCTGCAAATTGTTCGTTTTCAGGCATGCTGAAGCATTTGATAATCGTCGTGGAATATTCTCGGGTTGGCGTGACTCAGGACTTACTTTGAAGGGAGTTGCGCAAGCAAAGAAAATTGCAAAGCAACTAGAGCGGTACCCAATTGATTATGCTTTCACCTCGCATCTTAAACGAGCCCGAAAAACCCTTGAAATCGTACTTGAAGCTCACCCTTCCGTTCCAGTCTTCATTGATGACCGACTTATCGAACGTTGCTACGGCTTGCTCCAAGGCAAAAGCAAGAGAAATGTTGCGCGCGAAGACCCTGAATGGTACGCTCAGATTCACAGAGGCTACGAGTTAGCTCCACCCAACGGGGAAAGCCTAAGGATGGTTGAAAAAAGAGTTCTTTCGTTTCTAAAACAACTCGAAGATTGGCTTGAGCAGAATCCAGGAAATGTGGCTATTTCGTGTCACAACAATTCTATACGCCCAATAAGAAGAGTCTTTGAAAATCTGAGTATAGAGCAAATGCTTCAGCTTGAGAGTCCGCAGGACAGTGCATTGATCTATGCCCTTAGACTGCACAATTTACGTGGTGGACAACTAGGGGGAGGGTTGAACATGCAAAATTGGGAAAGTGTGCTTGTTTTTCGTCGAGTGAAATTTGCAACCGACCCTCTGAATCCGCTGAAAAAACATTATGAGCGATAGTTATCAGTTTAATATCTAAACACAAAGTATTAATACAGTTTATGTATTAAACTCCCCATTCATGAAACGGTGAAGCCACTAATGAACGCTGAGAACCAAGCAGAAAAAACCGAATCTAACCTAAAAACGAAACCAAGCTCAAAACTCATTGAGCATAACGAACCGAACAGAGCAGCGACAGAACAAGAACAAAGACTCAAAACGAAAATGAGCAAAATCAAACACAAAATAGCAATTATAAGCGGCAAAGGCGGCGTAGGCAAGAGCACTGTAACCGTGAATCTTGCTGCATCCTTCGCGTTACACGGACATGAGGATAAGGTTGGCGTTCTTGACGCAGACATTCATGGTCCATGTGTGCCGAAAATGCTGGGCTTAAAAGGACAGAAGCTCATCGGTGGACCTGGCGGAATGCTTTTTCCTGTTACAGGTCAACAGGGCATCAAAGTTGTATCAATGGATTTCTTGCTTCCAAATGACGAGGCACCAGTAATCTGGCGCGGACCATTGAAAATGAGGATCATACAACAATTCTTATCCGACATTGTATGGGGCGACCTTGACTTCCTGTTCATCGACCTTCCCCCGGGAACTGGTGATGAACCCTTAAGCGTTATGCAGTTAATTCCAGACATTGACGGCGTAATAATAGTGACAATGCCCTCTGAAGTATCGCAGGCTGTCGTCAAGAAAGCAATCACCTTCTCCAAACAACTAGGCGTTCCAGTAATAGGCATAATCGAAAACATGAGTGGTTTCGTCTGTCCCGAATGTGGCGCCACGCTTGACATTTTCAAAACTGGCGGAGGAAAAACAATAGCTGAAGATTTGTCGGTTCCGTACTTGGGAAAAATTCCAATAGACCCTGCCGTTTGCGTTGGCTCTGATAGCGGAACGCCTTTCGTTGCTGAAAACACGTCTTCTCCAGCCGTCAAGGCTTTCGCCGAGATAGTCATGAAAATTAAACAATTCTTGAAAGATAATTAATGGAGTTGAAATGAATGAAAATATGTGTAACCGCAACTGCAAACAGTTTAGACGCGCAAATAGACCCTCGGTTTGGCAGATGTTCCTACCTTGTAATCGTAGATTCTGAAACCATGCGGTTTGAAGCCATTCCGAACATGGCTGTTGGTGCATCAGGTGGCGCAGGAATTCAAGCAGCTCAAACAATCGCGGATAAAGGCGTAAGAGTCCTCGTGACTGGAAACGTTGGACCTAACGCTTTTCAAGCGCTGTCAGCAGCTGGAATAGAAATCGTAACAGGCGCTTCGGGAACCGTCAGAGAGGCGGTTGAGAAATTCAAAAGAGGCGAACTGAGAAAAACTGGTGCGCCTACCGTTGGAGACCATTTTGGCATGGGTGGCAGACGAGGTAGAGGTGCATGGAGACCGTAACTGATCTAAACCGTGGAGCCAAATCAGATATGATAATTCAAGTTTGTGAGTAGGAGGTGAGTAATTGACAAATCGAGTAATACTTCCCGCAGAGGATCAACAAGGTTTGAACGCCCGATTAGCAGAGCATTTCGGAAGAGCTCCATACTTCGCAGTTGTTGACTTAAACGACAACGGAGAAGTCACAAACGTTAAAACTGTTCCAAACGTGGGCGAGCACGCTGGTGGAATGGGGCAAACACACGACCACATGCTGGAGTTGCAGCCAACCGCGATTATAGTTTACGGCATGGGACCGAGAGGACTGAACACTTTCCAAGGCGCTGGAGTTGCCGTGCTGAGAGCTAACGCAAGCACTATCGGCGAAGTGGTAACCGCATATAAAGAAGGTAAACTTCTTGAACTAACAGACGGCTGCGAGCATGCCCATCACCATTAGCGTGGAAGCTTAGAGCGACGACTGTGGTTTTGGAGGTGAAAAAACGTCAAGGAAACTTTCAGAAGAAGAACTCAAATTGATGGTTGAGTCAGGCTACTCCAGCAAAGCCATCAAGTTTTACGTGGATAACGTTAATGTAGGCAAACTGGTGAATCCTGCTGTCGTCACAACTTTTCTCGGTCCATGCGGCGACCTCATAAAACTTTACTTGAAAATTAACGAAGAAAACGTAATCGAAGACGCTAAATTCTACTATTTAGGATGCCCAGGTTCAGCCTCTTCCGCGTCTGCTATGACAACGCTCTTGAAAGGCAAAACTATTGATCAGGCAAAAAAGATGACAGGGGACGACATATTGGCGGAGCTTGGAGGTTTACCAAAGTCGAAGCTTGACTGCACTACGCTTTCGATAAAAACGCTGCGAAAAGCTATCGCCGAGTACGAGAAATTGAAAGGTCGCTTAGAGATATGACGTGGGTTTCCAACGTTTTTCATGAATCTTTGAGGGCGTACAGATGATTGTGTCAGTTGCTAGTGGGAAGGGTGGAACTGGAAAGACATCAGTAGCTGTAAACATGGCGCTTTCAGTGGGCAACGTTCAATTCATAGACTGCGATGTAGAAGAGCCAAATGCCCATTTACTTTTGCATCCAAAACTGCACAAAGTGCAACCTGTTTACACTTTTATTCCACTTGTAAACGAGGCGCTGTGCAGTCATTGTGGAGACTGTTCCAAGTTCTGTCAATACAACGCCATATTTGCCAGCCCACAGAAAGTCCTAGTGTTCCCAGACTTATGCCACAGCTGCGGCGGATGTGAACTGGTTTGCCCAAAAAAGGCAATCGGTTGGGAAAAA
Source organism: uncultured Candidatus Bathyarchaeia archaeon (assembly GCA_964620515.1). GTDB lineage: Archaea > Thermoproteota > Bathyarchaeia > Bathyarchaeales > Bathycorpusculaceae > CAZUHG01. The sequence continues at coordinate 7,145 of CAZUHG010000022.1, read as the reverse complement.
TACCGAATTGGCACTTTAAAGTTTGGTTCAGTTGGAGATTTGGCACTTGTCTATGGGGAACTTGAAGTAGGCAAGCCATTGGCGGTTCCAGTGATAAAAGCCGTTAAACAGCAGATAACAAAGGGTAAAATCGTGATTCTTGATTCTCCACCTGGCGCTTCATGTCCGTTTGTAGAGACTGTCAGGGGCAGCGATTTCTGCGTTCTCGTTACGGAGCCTACTCCTTTTGGCTTGCACGATTTGAAGATTACAGTTCAGGTTTTGAGGAAAATGCTGGTTCCCTTCGGCGTCATAGTCAACCGTGCAGGCGTGGGTGACAAGAAAGTTTACGATTACTGCAAGGAAGAGAACATCCGTATATTGATGGATATTCCTTACGAAAGGAAAATTGCGGAACTCTATTCGCGAGGCGTGCCGTTCAGTCTAGAAATGCCCGAGTGGACTGAAAAGTTTCAGACACTTTACGGTGACATAAGGCAGTTGGTGGAAAAATGAAGCAGTTAACGATTTTAAGCGGCAAAGGCGGCACTGGCAAAACAACGCTAACGGCTTCCTTCGCGGTTCTGGCGAAAAACGCTGTGGTTGCAGACTGCGATGTTGACGCGCCTGACCTGCACATGCTTCTACATCCTGAAGTGATGGAGATGCAGCAGTTTAAGGGTTCAAAGATAGCTGTAATCGACGAAACAAAATGCACCCGATGCGGTTTGTGCAGAGAAAAATGTGTTTTCGACGCAATAACCAGCGATTTGACGGTTGACGCAATCGCTTGCGAGGGATGCGGCGTCTGCGCCTTCGCTTGCCCTGCAAACGCTATAACTTTGGTTGAACGGGTTTCTGGGAGCGCCTACATTTCTAAGACGAAATATGGCTTTATGTCTCATGCCATGCTGCATCCTGGCGAGTCTAACTCGGGAAAACTGGTCACTCTGGTAAGGCAGAACGCCAAGATATTAGCTGAAAAAGAAAACAGCGACATCGCAATCATCGACGGTTCGCCGGGAATCGGCTGCCCCGTTATAGCATCGATTACAGGAGTGGACGCTGGTTTAGTAATTACTGAACCAACGTTATCTGGCATTCACGACCTTGAACGCGTACTGCAACTGCTTAATCATTTCCGTGTGACTCCTTTCGTTTGCATAAACATGTATGACATAAACATGGAAAACACTGAGCGTATCTTGAGTTTTTGCAGAAAAAATCGCATAGAGGTTGTTGGCAAGATTCCTTTCAGTCCTAAAGTCACAGAAGCCATGGTGAATGGAAAAACCATCGTGGAATACTCGCCGAGAAGCGCTGTTGCTAAAGAAATTGAGGCTATCTGGAAAAAAGTAGTCACTTTGATGTTTGGTAACTAAACGCGTAAATGACAGAAATGGCTATAAAACAAGGAAAGAGGTGAAAAAATTGTTATCAAAAATTCCAATAAATCTTGAAAAAATAAACAAAGCCAACTTGGACAAGGAAATACTTAGAGCAGGAATCATTGCCGAATTGGACGCCATAAACCTTTATGAGCAAATGGCAGCTCTGGCTGAAAACGAAGTCATCAAGCGAATTCTATTGGACATAGCGAAAGAAGAGAAAACGCATGTTGGCGAGTTTCAAGCTTTGCTGTTGATAAACGATAAAGAACAGAAAAAAGAGTTAGAAGAAGGCAAAAAGGAAGTCGAAGAGCTAACAGGCTAAGCTCGCTTCACGCGAAAAATTGTGAAGGATTGCTCGGGCAAAAAAGCCAAATCCTTTTCCAATTGGTATTCGGCTTCTTCCATTTCTTTTATTATTTTTTCTTTTGGAACGTAGTGTCCACACATTTTGTGAAAACTGACCCCCTTAGCTTTTCTGTAATCTATTATGGCGATTCTGCCTTCTGGTTTCAGTGCAGTCTTCAATTTCTTAAAGTATTCAGGTCTGTTGGCTAAGTGGTGGCACACATTGCGCATGAATATCAAATCTACACTTTTTTCAGGCAGAGGCGCAGTGTCTTTTGCGGCGAGAACCGTTTCAACATTAACTAAGCCTTTTTCTTCGGCACTTTTTTTAACGAAATCCAAAAAATTCTGGTCCGTGTCAACAGCAAACACTCGTCCATCTGCCCCGACAATTTCGGCGAACCTCAACGTGAAATAGCCTCCGCCAACTCCGATGTCGGCGACCTTTTGCCCTAGTCGCAGTTCCAAGTTTTTCACCATTTCGTCAGGTTTGTTTTTCGGGTCAGAAGCTTTGCTGTTGAACATCTCTGCTTTAG
>CAZUHG010000022.1:0-4794 GCA_964620515.1 uncultured Candidatus Bathyarchaeia archaeon | reverse complement strand
TTTCAGTACTGCCATTCCGCTTGATGTGGGTTTTCCGTCGGGAGACACGCAGGGCATGTTATCAGCTCTCGGGGAGTTTCTTTGTGCAGAGATACCAGTCTTTGCAGTCGTATCCTTCTTTGAGGCGTTCCTCTGCTTGCTCAGATGTGGCTGGCGGCGGAACCACAACAGGGTCGCCTGGTTTCCAGTTTGCTGGGGTAGCCACTTTGTATTTGTCTGTTGTCTGCAGGGCATCTATTAGTCTCAGGATTTCGTTCATGTTTCTGCCCGTGGTGAGCGGATAGTAAAGCATTGCGCGTATCTTGCTTTCTGGGTCTATGATGAAGACGCATCTGACTGTTTCCGTTTTGCTTTGTTCAGGATGTATCATTCCATACTTCTTAGCAACGTCCTTGTTCAAGTCTGCAATTATCGGGAAGGGTATCTTGACGCCCATTTTCTCCTCACAGTTTCTCATCCATGCTATGTGAGATGAAACGCTGTCAACGCTTAAACCTAAGAGTTCTACATTCCTTTTCTTTAACTCGTCGTAGATTTTTGAGAAAGCAATGAACTCTGTTGTGCAAACAGGCGTAAAATCCGCTGGGTGCGAGAACAACACTAGCCACATGCCCTTGTAATCTGAGAGTCGCAGCGTACCCTGAGTTGTCACTGCCTCAAAGTCTGGAGCTTTTTGACCCAAAATGGGAAATCCAATTTCTTGTTTTTGAACTTCTGTCATTTTGTTTTCACCTTTATTTTTACAAAAAGAACTACAAGAAATGTGTTGCAAGGTTAATTAAAAAGATTTTTGTTGGGAGTTTAGTTTCTAAACTAGCACTAGTTTCTTGGAGTGGGAGCGTTTTGGCTGAAGTGCTTTGAGACTTATTGGCTGTTTTCTTTTTTGGTTTGTTTATCCAGTTGTGATAGCGCTTTTTTTATGGCATCGGAAACCTTGCTGTTGGGGTCTACTAGCACAGTGGTCATTTTGTGATGTTGTAGCAGTTCTGATGCGCCTGGTCCAAGTTGAGACGTGATTACTATGTCTACTTTTAATTCCGCTAACGTTTTTGCTGCTATGGGTCCAGAACCATGATTGTAAGCTGCTGCGGGGTTGTCGATTATTCTAACGTTTTGGACTTTGCCGTTTTCAACGTTAGCAAGTGTGAATGTTTTCGTTTTCCCAAAAGTGTACGATACGGCGTCGTCTAGGCCGTCGTATTCTTTTGTAGTTATGGCTATTCTAATTTTATCCAATTGATCACTTCCATTATTATTTTTAAACGCCGGGTTTAAGAAAAAAAATTGGTTGATTGACTTATTTGTTGAGTTCGTTCAGTCGCTCTTGAATTTTCTTGAGTGTTTCTTGCATGGCTTTTAGCTGTTCTTCTATCATGGTTTTCTGTTCAGCTAGTAAAGCTGCTTCGTCTTCAGCTTTTATTGGAGGAACTGCTGCTTGGTAGGGTTCGTATAGGTACCAGCATGCGCCTCTGCCGTAAAGCCAGCCGGGTCTTTGCCATGGCGGTAAGTTGCTGAATGGTCCTCTTCCTGGCCATGGGCCTGCCCGTCCTCTGCCTCTCCATCCCATTTTTATGTGTCACCTCTTGTTGGTTTTTTGTGTTTATGCACACAATCAATTATGTGATAGTGCACAGAAATATATAAAAGTTACTGAACACATAGAAAACCCGATAACAATGGGCTGGCGACACAGATGCAGACGCGGCAGAAGAGGCCGCTTCCCAAAACCAATAACCATAGAGAAAGCGCCAGTAATCAACACGTTTTCTCCTTCTCCACAAGCAAACCCGACTCCCATACTTGTTGAACCCGCGGAAATCGAAGCCCTCAGACTCGTCGACTTAGAAGGTCTCTCTCAAGAGGAAGCGGGAGAAAGAATGGGCGTGTCAAGAGGCACCATATGGCGACTAGTGCAAAGTGCCAGAAAAAAAACGGTTCAAGCCTTAACAGAAGGAAGACCCTTACAGATTGCCGCAGAAAACTCCGAAGAAAAACCTGATAACTCCGACCTAAACTTGTCTCCAAGAACATGAAAGGCGAAAAAACATGAAAACAGCACTAATAATTTACTGGTCGAAAACAGGCAACACCGAAAAAGTAGCTAACGCCATCAAACAAGGCTTAGAAAACGCAGAAGTCCACGTCACAATGAAAAAACAGGAAGAGGCAGAAAACGTTGACTACTTCGACTATGACCTCGTCTGCGTGGGTGCCCCTTCATACTCATGGCATCCGCCAGAACCGATGGCTAACTTCCTGAAGAACAAGTTCGCAGCTTATCGCAGAGAAGGCAAAATCAAACCGTGCGCACCAAAAATTCCCGGCAAAAACGCGTTAATTTTCGTAACCTACTCTGGTCCGCACACAGGCATTGATGAGGCAACGCCTGCAGGGAAGTACATGGCTCAATTCTTTGAGCACTTGGGCTTCACCGTCTTAGACGAATGGTATGTCCTGAGCGAGTTCCATGGTTCGCTGGAGAACAGCACGCAGGGCAGGATGGGCGACGTAAGAGGGAAACCTACCCGCGAAGAACTGTTGAAGATTAGGAAAGATACGGAACGTTTAGTTGCGAAATATTTGGTTCACGTCTGATTTCAGCGGGTAACCCCACGGAGAAGTCGCTGAAGATAGTTGTAACAGCGTAGGCTTCTGTGTCTTCTGGATTTTACCGCAAAGTATATTATCCATTGGGGAAGTGTTTACCGCGCTTTGCTTCGGCTAAAAACATGAGTGTGAGCGGTTATAATGGGTGTTAAGGCGGTAATATTTGATTTAGACGGGACACTGGTCGGTTTCAACTTGGACTACCGAGCTTTGAGGGCAGAGGTTAGAGGCTACTTGATGAAAGTGGGTGTTCCAGCTTCAGTTTTATCTCTGAACGAAACCATTTTTGAAATGCTTAAGAAAGCCGAGATTTTCGTGAAGAACTCTGGGAAATCGGCTGAGGCTGTGGAGCAGCTTCGCAGTGAAGTTTTAAGCATCGCTGAAAAGTACGAGTTGGAAGCTGCAATGAGCACTGGCTTGTTGTCTGGTGCGGTTGAGACATTAAAGGCGTTGAAGCGAATGGACTTGAAAATCGGCTTGTGCACGATTAACAGCACGAAGTCTGCGAGTTACATTTTGCAGCGCTTTAAAATCGCCGACTTTTTCGATGCAACCGTTACGAGGAACATGGTGAGTCAGGTGAAGCCGAATCCTGAGCATCTTCAAGGGGTGTTGAAAGCCTTAAGCACAGCGCCAGAGGAAAGCGTGGTTGTCGGCGACAGCAGCGCGGACATGCAATGCGCCCGAGAGTTGAGGGCTATTGCTGTTGGGTTGCCCACGGGTATTTCTACTGTGCAGCAGTTGACGAGTTATGGTGCAAATTACATTGTTACGTCGATAACTGATTTGCCTGTTCTGATTGAGAAAATAAATAAGACGCAAGCGGCGCAGTAGGCATAAGACGTACATTATTTATGGAAAAGTGGTTTCTTCTAAAGTGTCCATGCAAGCGCTATTAGGTGAACTGTTACATCAGATTTAGAGGGAGTAATGAGAACTGTTTCTAGAGTTTCAGCATATGTATTCGCGCTAGTTTCGATTTTGTTGACTTCAGACTTGAACTTTTCATCGAGTGCTGCCCGTTCCTGCTGCAAGGCTTTTAGATTTGCTTCTGCGTTTTCACGGTCTCTGGCTTCTTTCCTGCTTCGCGCAAGCGCTCTACTGGTTTTTGTAATGCGGGTGCTTGATTTTCTTCCTAGAAACGAACCCAATAACGTTTCTCCGATAGAAGCAGCAGTCTGATATTTCTGGCTCGTAGCTTGCGCTTTTTGTTCTTCAAGAGCCATTTGCGCCTTTCTCACACGCTCGTCAAGTCTAGCGAAAACCTTACTGTATTTTTCTCTAAGTTTTTCAACCTGTTGATCACGCTTTTCTCTTGCTATCTCTTGAAGCCTAATTTTGAAATCTCGTTCAGTTTCTTCGGGTCTAGACGTTTCATTAAGATGAACGCTTTTAAACAACTGAAGTTTCTGCGTTCTGTAAAGCCAGTTTCCAAAATCTTTCTCCCAAGCAACATAGTTTTTTGCATTTGAAGCGGCTGAGGGCAGATTAGAATAAGCGAATTCTCCCTGCGGCGAATTCTTCAGATCAGAAACCTTCATGTTTAATTCTTCAGAGTCATCCCAATTAACAGGTATTGGATCGTTACTGACAGGTGCAAGAAACAAATGCTCTTTTGCAATGTTGACCTTAGTTTTCGTGTCAGAGAAACGCACTTGTGCAGCTCCAACTATCATCGGTTTATATGTTAATTCAGCAGACTCCTGCACATTTCGATCGTGAGGAATGAAGTATTCTCGCACATTCGGGGATATCAGAGGCTTCATAGCAGTCCCCGTCAAAGGTGTTGGAAAAGCTGTAGATCTTTTAGGTTCCGCGGAAGTCGGAATTTGGATAGCGCCGAAGGTTGATTTTTGTTTTCTTAGAGGCTCAACTAAAATTTTGATTTGGTCTCTCGTTAACGGACCACGCAGATAAGACATTGCCCATCGCGTCTCGAAAACCACTGGCGCATCTTCATGAACGTTATTCAATAGAAACACGCGGTTCCCTAAACCAGCCAGGACTTTGTCAAAATACTTACGGTCGAAACCTTTTTGACTTGAAATTGCCGCGCCTTCAAGACCCTCCAGCACCCGCTGTTTGTCTCGCTCAGTTTGCAGCCGTCCCAGAAACCAAGTGCCTGCATTTGATAATGCCTTATAATCCAAGTCAATTGGATTTTGGGTCGCCAAGACAACGCCCAGA
>CAZUHG010000021.1:0-23098 GCA_964620515.1 uncultured Candidatus Bathyarchaeia archaeon | reverse complement strand
TCAAAGAGTTCCATCTTTCAACGGTGTTCTCAGACGCGGAAGGCGCGGAAATCTCGAGAGACAACACTTTTGTTCCTGTTATACCGCACGGGGAAAACGTCACGATACTGCATAACGTAACATTAAATCCCGTCAGCCTGTTTGAAAAAGGTGATCAGTACCTGTTCCACGACAACGACCTTAATGTTTCTTTTACGGCTGGACTGAACTTTGCAGAGCTGCTTCCCGCGGAGATTTCAGCGAACTTTACGTTTCCATGGGGCGCGCCATTCTACAATTTCGCTCTCGGCGAACCATCATACAGGGGGCTTGACTCAACGCACGTCACAGTATCGGTTCCGATGAGTTTTGAAAATCACGCTGCTTTCGACCTCGCCGGCAGCATCAGGATAGAGCTTTATGACAGCGTGAACTCGCTTCTAAGCGAAAGCCAAACAGTATTTCATGTTCCGCAACATTCTGCCTATGAGGGTGACGTGGAGTTTTCTGTGCCCGCTAACCCATCGTATTTGACAACTGCACGAAGCGGGCATTGCAACGTTTACTTTGACATAGGGGTTGCCGAGTATGGTCCGTTGGTGATTCCGTATGGCTGAACAGCAGAAAAAGAGCAAAAACCTAGTCAAAGACATCTCATTCAGAATCGTTAAGGCTACTGTGAAAGCGATACTTGTTTACTTAGTTTACTTTTTTGTCGCGCCGCTGTTGGCGCCGCTTTTAGAGTTTATCCCTGGCTTCTCGGAGTCAATCGAAGCTTTCGTTGCATTTTACATCGTGCTGATGATTCTAAGTGACCTCACGGCGAAAACGATTTCTGAGCACTTCTTCAATACTGCCCGAGCCTTGTTCTTTATGGGCTACTTGCTGCTCTCGATGGGAAACGGCGTGTTCAGCACAAGCTACGAAACCTTCAGCTTAACCGTAAACCTCACCATGTTCTACGCGATTGCCGTAACGCTTAGCCTTTTAGGCTTCGCAAAAACGATTCTGCAAGCAATAAACTTCATGAGCGAAAGAGCTGAAGAAACAAGCGGTCTACAACCTCCCCAAAAAGCATAAAAAAGATTTGAAGACTTGTTTGTCAAGAAATCTTGACTAAAAAAAGCCCGCTTAGTCAAGAAACCTTGACAAAAACGCTTTTTACAGCCAAAACGCCCAACATTAAGCGTGTGGTTACAAGTGAAAAAGCAAGTGTTCACCGCAGTTCTCATCTCGGCACTCCTAACTGCAGCGTTAACTGGAGTCATACTTTGCTTGGCACAAGCAAACCCTTTTGAGTATTATCCCAGCTTTCAAGGATTTGTGCAACCGAAACCTGACACGAATCCCCCTGAAATTTCAGTTTTTTCGCCCTTAAACGGTTCCCTCCACTCAGGATTCGCTTATGTTAAGTCTGATTATGTTGGATCTGTAGAGCTATCGCTTACTGTGGCTCCGCCAACAGGACCAACCGTGCTCACAGGTTCGTATACAGGCCCTACAATAGTGGAAATCTACTACACCACAAGCTGGAACCAAACAAAAACCATCATATACAGCAACAATGAATACGTAAATCACCATTTTTCCCTTACAGTTCCAGAATTTTCAGACAACGTGACCGTGAAGGAGGTTCCCCACGGTTGGCAAAGCATAACGGTCTACGCAGAATACCTCGCTATGTACAACCCTTACACCCCAAACACTTACGCCAAATTCTACATCAACAGCTCTTCGACTGTTCGCTTCTTCATGGACGCTGCACCCTCCAGCGTTACCGTGTTGTCTCCGCTGAACCAGACGTACGCCGCGCAGGATGTTCCGTTGAACTTTCACGTTGGCACGTCTACTTCATCGTTAGCTTACAGCCTTGACGGTGCAAAACCCGTGGCTATACTGGGAAACACTACTCTGGCAAGATTGGCGTTGGGCGCGCACAACATTACTGTTTATGCTTGGGACACGCTGGGAAGAAAGGGAGCTTCAGAAACAATTGTTTTTAACGTTTCTGAACCGCAGCTTTTGCCGACAACATTAGTGGTAGGCGCTTCTGGAGTGTTTCTAACTGTTGCTGGCTTATGGCTGCTGTTCTTTTTCAAAAAGAAAGGAAGAGCACCATGAAACAGTTTTGTGCTGGGCTCCTTGTGCTTGCGCTTTTAGCGTTGACGGTTGTTGCGGTTTCTGCGAGTGTTGACGCGTCAGCGGAGAACAGTTGGGAAAGCAAAACGCCTATGCCGCAGAAGGCAAATGGCATCAAAGCAGTCACGGTAGATGGTAAAATCTATGTTTTCGACAGGGTTTTCACGTACGTATATGACGCGGTAGCAGACGCTTGGACGCAGAAAACTGCGATGCCCACGCCGAGAGTCAGCTATGCGATTGCTGCTGTGGGAAACAAAGTATACGTAATAGGCGGAGACGAATATCGGATTGACCCGCAACTTGGCAGCGTATATTCAAATCCCTCTGATGTCAACGAAGCCTACGATATTACCACGGACACTTGGGAGACAAAGCAGCCCTTATCCATGACGAGGAATTCGATGGATGCGAATGTTGTGGACGGCAAAATCTACGTTATAGGCGGAGCAATCAGTCAAATGAACAACTTGAATGAAGTTTATGATCCAGCAACTGACAGTTGGGCTAACAAAACCGCGCCACCCTATCTGATAGCAAAATACCTTTCATGCACTATAGATAACAAGATATACATAATACATGGAAGCGATGTCCTTATTTACGATACAGAAACTGACACATATAGCACTGGAACATCCATGCCTACAGCCTATATGAATCGAGGCATCAGCGCGACCACGGGGCAACACGCGCCGAAAAGAATCTACGTCATGGGTGGAGGGTATAGCCCCAGCTTTCAAGAAGTACGGGTGGTAAACTGCACTTACGTTTACGACCCTGAGGCTGACTCATGGAGCCCCGCAGCCGACATGGCAACCGCACGCGGCGCCTTTGCCGTGGCAGTACTAAACGACACAATATACGCAATAGGCGGTAGCTTAGATAGCGTTACCCTTGCGGGCGTTCAAACAGACGTTGTTGAGGTTTACACTCCATTCGGCTACGGCACCGTTCAGCCTGAGCCAGAACCTTTCCCCACAGCCACAATAATAGCCGCCTCCGCAGCGTCAGCCACCGTCGTCGGCGCAGCGCTCATAGTGTACTCCAAGAAACATCGCCGCCCAAACAACGTAACACAACAAACAAACTGACCTTCACGCCACTTCAAAGTTGAACCTATATATAGAGGGGGTATAAGTTTTTCCACACGCTAGAGAACACGCAACCGCTTCAACTTTCAACCAGCGTCTTAGCAAAATTCCAGATTTTGTCGCTAACAAAATGAAAATTCTTAACAACCGCACCTTGCTTAGTGCCTCTTGCCGTTTCTGAATCGTATAGGCTTTCTCCTAAAGCAAGCGATTTGCCATGTTTCTCATCCACAACCAGCACAAGATCGCCCTTACCAAATTCGCCTTCAACCCGCACAATTCCAGGCGCCATGACATCTGCACCTTTGCAGACGTAGGGAACAGCACCCATGTCAACCACGATTTTAGGCGCCTGCAAAGCGAAATCTTGGAAAAGCAACGTTGGCAGAACCCTCGCTCCAAACTTGAAAAGCAAGGGTTTTCCACCTACAAGATAGATTTCGCCGACATCCGCTTCAACCACTTCAACGTTTACCTTTGAGCCAAAAAGGGCATCCACGTCCACTTTCAGCCTCTCCGAAACCTCATTCAAGATCAGCTTGGCTTCTTTCGATTTCAAAGAATGTCTCCGTTGACTTTGCGGCATAACAACTCACGTGCTATTCTATGTAGATTGCAGGTTGACCAGGCACAGCCAACGCAGCCCTCTGTTTAGGATCATAACGCACCTTGTCCTCTTCACCGCAAACCACGACTTCAGCGTTAAACCGTTCCTTCAAAAAGCCCACAGCATCCTCAATAGTCTCCTTCTCATTGGCAACTTCAACCTTCGCAATACGCAATTTTCTTTCGCTGGACAACTTGCTCAAAGCCTTCAACACTTTAGGAACAAAACCAGCAACAGCCCGCATATTCTCCCTCAAACTGCTATCTCTCGCAAATTCCTTCATAACCTCGTTAACTTTAACCTCACCCTCAACCGCCCTCGCCACCAGATTACGATACACCCGCCACTTCCAACCAGCAGCCGTGTAATAACATATCCGCGCAGGAGAAATCTTCGTAGCCCTCAACACGTTCAACGTATCCTCAATCAAGTCAGTTAACAGGTCCTCCCGCTCCTCAGCAAGCACATCCACCTTGCCTTCATCAACACGTGGCCACTCAGCCAAAGAAACAAACGTGCTTTTTCCCGCCGCACTCCACAACTCCTCACACATATGAGGCGCAAAAGGCGCAAGAAGCCTAAGCCAAACCTCCAAAGCCTCCTGAACTGCCTTGGCTTCCGTTCCGCCTTTTCTGCGAATATACCAGCGAAAATCATTCCAAGTCTCGAACAACGCAATTTCCAAAGCTGTCCTCGTCTTCAACTCCTCAAGGTTCCCCGTGACCTCCGCAATACGCTGCTGCAATTTACTAAGAAGCCACCTCTCCAAATGCGACACTTCACTATGTTTAGCCGTCTCAACTATACCCAAAGCAAGAATGCGCAACGACTCCAACTTACCCTGAACGTCCGCAGCGTTCTCACCCCTCCAATCAGGATCATCCATACCCTCAGCACCCAACAGAAGCGCGCACCGTGTGGCGTCAGCACCATACCTGTCAACAGCGTTCTTCATAGTCACGAAATTGCCCTTTGACTTGTGCATCTGCTTGCCCTCAATCATGAGCATACCATTCACGCCTATGGCACGTGGCCACTGCTCCCGCGGAAACAACGCTGCATGGTGGAATATGCAGAAAGTCAAGTGGTTCGGCACAAGTTCTTTCGCGGAAACTCTAAGGTCAAGCGGATACCAGTACAGGAATTCCGCACGCATCTCCCGCAGCAGCTCCGCGCTTATGCCTGAAGCTTTGCTGAGCGCCACTTCGCTACCTTTACCACAGAAGATGTAGTCAAAAACTTCACGCGTAAGCTGCTCAGCCTTAATGCCGTTCTGACGTATGTGCTTGTTAATCGTGTAAAACGACATGTAAATGGTGGAGTCGCTGAGAGTTTCGATAATCCAGCCCTTACCCCACGGCAACGGTGTTCCGAAACCCGTAGTTCTGGCGCAAGCCCACTCCTTAAGCCAATCAATAACCGCGATAAACCACTGTCTGGCAGTGTCAGGGTAAACCTTCATGTTGGCTACGGCTTCTTTAGCCTTCGCTTTCCACGCTGGATCAGAGTAATTGAGGAACCACTGATCTGACAAAATCTTAACTATACACGGCGTCATGCAACGGCAAACCACAGAATCAGGCAAATCATACATGCTGTCGGCAGCACCGACCTTCCTGAAATCCCGTATAAGCGTATCTTTCACGTCTCGAACCGTTTTTCCCGCGTACCGCCCGCAGTTTTGCTTAAGCACTCCCGCATGGAACTCTTTCTTATACAAAGACTTCGTGGCTTCGTCCGCCCGCGGGTCATGCTGGTCTTTTATGCCCATCTGCTCGACAATCTCGACCGCTGGGTACTCGCCGTAACCTTCAACTTTGATGAGTGAAATCGGATTGATCCGCTTCACCATTTCAGCGTCCACGCCGAAATCCTTCAGCACCTCGGGTTTTTCCTGCAAATCCTTCAGCGCAAGCCAGTCATATGGTGCGTGCGCAGGCACACTGTACACTACGCCCGTAGCCTGTTTGGGGTCAACAAACCAGCCGGGCAAAATTGGGAATTTATCTTTTGTAACTGGGTTCTCAAAGGTTTTGCCGATAAGTTCACTGCCTTTGAATGTGCGTTGAACCTTGACGGTTCGTTCTTGCTCTTTGAGTTTTTCCGCGGCTTCTTGGCTGATTATCCAGTTTTCCCCGTTGACTTCCGCTTCCACATAAGCGGCGTCAGGGTTTATCCACATGTTGGTTACGCCGTAGATTGTTTCAGGCCTAAACGTTGCCGCAGGCAGAAATGTCCCATCGTCCAGCTTGTACTTTATCAGCGTGTACTCTTCAGGCGTGACGCCTTCGCCTACTTGGCGGTCATGATCGCCCGTGGGGCTTTTATCTTTTGGGCACCACACAACTGGGTGCGTGCCTCTGGTGACGTAGCCTTTCTCTTTCAGGTGCGTGTATTGCCACTCGATAAACTTCTGGTAAGTCGGCATTACAGTGTTGAATTCTCTTCGCCAGTCAATCGAGAAGCCTATGCGCTTTGCAGCCAAGTGCCCCTCGTTAGTGTAGTACTGAGCCATGTAAAGCGGGTCAACAAACCGCTTAAGCTCCGCGTCGGGCACGCCGTCAACTTCCCGCAAGACGCGTATGTACGCCTCGTCGCCTTTTGCCACGCGCTCGCTGGCGCCCAGCAACGGCTGCCCAGTCCAGTGCCAAGCCCACGGCCAAAGCACGTTGTAGCCCTGCATACGCTTGAACCGTGCGTAAACGTCCACGCGTGTAGCCGTGAACGTGTGGCCCACATGCAATGGTCCGTTCATGTAAGGATAAGGAAAAGTAACCAGCATTTTCTTTCGTCTCGGGTCAGGGTCAGCCTCGAATACGCGGGCGGCTTCCCACTTTTTCTGCCATTTCTCCTCGATTTGCTTGGTCTGGCTCATGAAACTGTTGAATTAAGCTGTAGGCTATTAAGAGTTTTGCTTCCGCAAGAAGCGGTTAACCTAAAAAAAGAAATACCGAAACCAAACATAATGCACGCCATGAACACTGCACCTGATTTGATGCAAACTGTTAAAGGGATTGTTGAAAAAAGAGGAAAAGCCGCAATAGAAAAAGCTCAAAAAGAAATTCTGGGTTTACGACACAACGGTGGAGCGGTTTCTTCAGCTCTAGAATATTTTGCGAAAACAATTCTCCACAGCAACTTGCCAGTGTTTCCAGCTTTAATTTCCCTCTCATGCGAAGCCGTGGGAGGAAAAACCGAAAAAACAACAGCCATAGGCGCGGCAATGACGCTTATAGCAATAGCTGCAGACATCCATGACGACATCATAGATAAATCAACGACGAAATATGGCAAAAAAACCGTTGTTGGAAAGTTCGGTCGTGACGTTGCGTTGCTCACTGGAGACGCGCTTCTCTTTCACGGGTTAGTACTTTTGAACAGAGAATGCGAATCTCTCTCAAAAAAACAAAAAGAAGCAATAGTACGGATCACTTCTGAAGCTTTTTCCGAAATCAGCAACGCCGAAGCCAAAGAAACGTTTCTGAGAAAGAAACACGACTTGACTCCGCAAGAATATTTTGATCTAATAAAACAGAAAGCGGTGGTGCCGGAAATCCACTGCAAAATCGGGGGGATACTCGGAAACGCGAATGACGCAACTGTCGAGGCATTAGGGCGTTATGGTAGAGCATTTGGGGTAGTTTCAACAATTAGAGATGAGTTCATAGACGTTATGGAGCAACCTGAGTTTTTGAGTAGAATAACACATGAATGTCCGCCTCTGCCCATGCTTTATGCTCTCCAGAACCTGAAGATAAGAGATGAAATTGAAGCATTTATCGAAGGCTCAAAATTCACAAAAAAAAGGGTGAACGAAATAGTGGGATTAATTCTTGGCTCTGCTGAAGTTCAAGAACTCAAGAAAATGTTTGATTTAGAAATTAAATATGGGCTACGCTCAGTAGCTTTTGTAGAAAAAGCGGTGGTAGCAAAAGAACTACAAGTCATGCTCACGGCTATGGCTGATGGATTATAGATCCGCGGTTTACCACCAAGATGAAGATCGTATCAGATTTTTCTTTTTGTCCATTGCCTTCCCCTTTCTCCAATGTGTATGTATGTTGTACAGTTAGCTTAAAAACTTTGCCATAATTGCATGTGTAGTGTTTAGTGTTATATGTGGATAGAGAGTATAGTTTTCAAATTCTGAATACTTAATTACAATTTTGCAAATGTAAGCATATGCGGTAACAATGCCCAAAAAAGCATGTGCAGCCATATTCGGAACTTCTCCAAAAGGCACAGTTATATCCATCGTTGTGGTAGCGAATGCTCTAGTTTGGTATTTTTATTTTTTCAGATTTCTGTTAGAGACCATCAGCACATCGGGATTTTCCAGTTCTGAAAATTTGACACTATGGGGCATCAATTTTTCGGGAATAGCTATATCAGCGCTTCTCAGCGCCACTTTGATTCATCGCATTAAGAGCCGCACTACTTTTCTTATTTACTGGATGGTTGCAGGAGCAATTCTCTCGTTACTGCCTTTATCCATCAACATCACCCAATTTTATAGCACAACAATATTCTCTCTACTTGGTGGTGTATATTTCGGGGTAGGCATGCCCATATGTTTTGGATATTTTGCGTCAGCCACAGAAGCAACAAATCGCGCACGATTAAGCGGAATAACCTTTCTTTCTGTTTTCACAGGGTTTTTCTTTCTCAGCATTTTGAGCATAACCGACATCATGCTCAACTCCATTATTCTCGCAATATGGAAACTTGGCGGTTTAGTGATTCTACTTCTTTTGAATCCAGAAGAAAAGCAAATAAACCAAAGGGATGATGTGTCATACGGCTCCATTTTGAAGAACAGATCATTCTTCCTATATTTCATTCCATGGCTTATGTTCGGAGTAGTGAATTATCTCGCAATTCCAATTATGAGCGATTTTTTCACGGCGACCTTTCTCGATTACGCTCTTGTATCTATAATTGAGAACGTTCTAGCTACGATTTTCGCAGTTATCTTTGGTTTTGTGGGAGATTACGTTGGACGAAAACGCCTGACCGTAGCAGGATTTGTTCTCTTGGGTTTAGGTTACGCGAGTCTTGGACTGTTTTCAGGTTCCCCCATAGGATGCTGGTTCTACGTAATTGTCGACGGCGTAGCGTGGGGTGCTTTTTACACTATATTTCTTTTGACCTTATGGGGCGACCTCGCGCAAGAAAAGAGCAGCGAAAAGTACTATGCACTAGGCAGTTTGCCATACGTGTTTTCAAACTTCATGCGTATGTCTATGGGGGCTACCATAGGCGGCTTTGTGGCAGAATCTGCGATTTTCTCATTCGCCAGTCTTTTCTTGTTTTTAGCTGTTTTACCCTTAATTTATGCTCCTGAAACTTTGCCTGAGAAGAACATCAGGGAAAGAGAACTCAAGGGTTACATCGAAAAAGCCAAGAAAGAAGCAGAAAAAGCTCAGAAAAAGGAAGACGAGAACACACCGAGAGAAAACGGGGACTCTGAGGTAGAAAGCGAGGGCGAAGACTTCGCGGAAAAACTGAAAGAAGCAGAAAAATACTATTAAACAGCTTTTCGCTCTATAAGCGCTGTCCTGTCTCAATGAAGAGTTCTATTGTAACTTTTATAGCTAACAAACGTGTATACTATAAACTTCGGCGTACAGCCGTGATCAAGGTAGCAATTGTAGGGGCTGGCCCAGCTGGCTCGTACTGCGCGTACAAACTTGCAGAGAAGAACATTTATCCAAGCGTCTTCGATTTCTCACATCCTAGAGAGAAACCCTGTGGCGGGTTAATCTCTATAATAGCGCAAGAATTTTTTCCCTTCCTCAAAACTCTTCCCGTGACCCACAGCGAAAGAAATTCAATAACCTTGATAGCGCCCAGTGGAAAAAGAAGGACCATCCGCTTTAAGGAAGGAAAAGTCGCTGGTTTTTCACGGTTGAAACTTGATCAGTACCTGTTGAATATGGCTGTAAATGAAGGCGCGAATTTAATCGAGGAAAAAGTCATAGGCCTAGAACGCAAGCATGGATGGTGGAAAGTCAAAACACAAAAGCAGTCTTACGCTGCTAAAACTTTAGTTGGCGCTGACGGCGTCAACAGCATGGTAAGAAGGAACATAATTGGCTCGTTGAGCAAAAGGGACAAAGGCGTGTGCTGTGGATACTTCGTCAAGGGACTTGAAAAAGAAAACGTCACCATAAAATTCTCACCCACCATGAAAGGTTACATATGGATTATTCCAAGGGGAGAAGACACCAGCGTAGGGGTGGGCAGCGCAGAAATACGCCAGCACCATGAACTCAAAAAGGAAATGAACATATTTATCAGCAAATTTTGCCCACAAGCAGAAAAAATCTCGACGTGGACTGCACTAATACCAAATGTTAAGGATGTCAGAACGTTTCTCAACCCGATTGCAGGATCAAACTGGATATTAATCGGTGACGCCGCGGGTCATGTGGACCCGATAAGTGGAAGCGGCATAATTTACGCCTTATTAGACGGAGAACTAGCAGCGAAAGTTATCGCTGAAGATCAGCCTGAAATATTCAATAAATTGTGGATTGAAACATATGGGCAGACCTTATTGCGGGCCACTAGGTTGAGAGGTTGGGTGTACAAAAGACCCTTACTGGAAGTCTATTGTATGTACCTCAAATTTCAAAGCACAATACCATTTGTTTAGACATGTGAATAGAAAACTTAATTGCCTTCCAAGGAGAAGTGGCTTAAGAAAGCATGTCAAGAGTGGGGGCAACTTTTCGGCGGGGAAATCATGTTTTTTCACGTGATATTGACAACTGAATGTAATCTTCAATGCAGGTACTGTTTCGGTGAGACGCTTGAGGATTTTGACGAGGACTTCGCCGATTTTGACGTGGACTACGCTTTGCCCAGAAAAGCTAGCTACGACTTCGCGTCATTAGCCAAGTTCTGCCGTGAAGACCCAGAGTGCGTTTTGACTTTTTACGGCGGCGAACCCCTCCTTTGCATCGAAGCGATTAAGCAAATTATGGAGTTGGCTGAGCCGCAGCACTTCATGATTCAAACAAACGGCTTGCTCCTAGACAGGCTGGAGCCTGAATACGTTAACCGTTTTCACACAATTCTGGTTTCCCTAGACGGCGATGAAGCCTTAACGGATTACTACAGAGGTAAAGGCACCTTTCGCAAAGTAGTTGATAACGTGAAGCTGATTGTACGGAACGGTTTCCGCGGCGAGCTGATAGCCCGCATGACGGTTATGGAGCAAACAAACATTTACAAACAAGTCAGGTGGCTCGTTGGCAACAGCAAATTCCCGTTTTCTTCGGTGCACTGGCAGCTTAACGCGGGATTCTGGGCAAACGATTACGCACGACGAAACTTCAAACGCTGGAGCACAGAGAACTACGTTCCCGGCGTGGAGCAACTGACGCGTTTCTGGGTTGACCATATGGAAGAGAAACATGTGGTCTTGCGGCTTTACCCCTTGTTAGGCATCGCCAACTCGCTTTTGCATAAAGAGCCAAGCCGTCTCCGCTGCGGCGGCGGATGGATAAACTACGCCGTCCAAACCGACGGTTACATAATTCCGTGTCCTAACATGTGGGGCATGAAAAACTACTACTTAGGTCACGTAAGCAGCGCGCACCCGCTTAAACTGAAGAAAATCTTCGTGGAGGCACCATGCACCGACTGCGATGTTCTCAACGTTTGCGGTGGTCGCTGTCTCTACGCGAACATAACCAGACGCTGGAGTGCAGACGCTTACGCCACGGTTTGCAGCACGGTGCGAGGGCTCGTAAACGCGGTGAAGATGGAACTGCCTCGGATTAACGAATTAATTAATGATGGAAAAGTGCATTTGCGTGATTTCGAGTTCATGAAGTACAACGGTTGCGAGATAATACCTTGAGGCCCTATGTGGCGGAAGCAGCTAGAAATTAGTTTTGCGGTTGTTTCGCTTTTGTCCTGCGGTAACATCTTCTAGCATTAAGCCGTTAAAAATCAAAAGCTCTTCAACTGCGTCCAGTGGCTTGTGTTTAACTGGAACTGTTAGAGTCACCGTGGTTCCTTTCCCGATTTTGCTCTTCACAGAGATTCTTCCGCCGTGAGCCTCTGCTATGCGCCTGCAGATAGGCAAGCCGAAACCCATGCCTTTCGCTTTGGTCGTAAACAGTGGAACGTCTCCTTCAAGTTTGCTCAAGGTTTCTTCTGACATTCCTATTCCCGTATCCTTGAAGGTGATTTTCAACTTGCCTTTCACTTCTCTGCTTTCTACTGTCAAGGTTCCGCCTTCAAGCATGGCGTCAAAAGCATTTTTAATGATGTTAACTAAAACGCGCCGCATTTTTTCAGCGTCAACTTTGACCGTAGGCTTGTTTTCGGTGGCGTCTACAATTTTGATTTTATCTGGAACTTCAATCAAAGACAGAGTAGTTTTCAGCAGTTTTTTTGGAGTGGTCTCTGTTAGCTCCAACTTCAGATCTCGTGAATATTCTAGCAGGTCATTTACGATTTTGTTAGCGTAATTGATGGAGTTCTCCATGGTTTCAAGCATTTCTGTTCCTTTAGCGCCCAGTTCTGCGCTATGCTTTGTTTTCAAGTAGTATGCTGCGCCCATTATTCCTGTTAATGGGTTGCGCAGGTCGTGTCCAACCATTGCAGCTAATTCGCCGATGGCGGCAAGACGCTCAGATGTGACAAGTTTAGCCTGCGTCTGCTCTAATTGTTCAGTTCTTTCTGCAATCAACTGTTCCAGCTTTGCGGAGTACTCTTTTAATTTTTTCTGCAATAGTTTCTTTTCAGTAATGTCTACCGACAGTTCTAAAGCAGCTATAATGTTTCCATCTTTATCTTTAAGCGGAGTCGCAATAAGTTCAGCCCACATGGGATTGCCGTTTATGCCTTTGAAAGCGTATTCATATCTGTCGAGACTCACACTGTCCTCGAAGACTTTTCTAACCCCGCAATCAGGGCAAACCGTATTTAACTTGTTAAATGTTGAATAACATTTTTTGCCTTCACAGTCAGGATTAACTTGCTTCAGGTAGCTGTTCACCCATAGTATGCGATAGTCTTTGCTGATAATAACAAGTCCAGCGCCAATATTCTCTGTGACGGCTTCAAGCTTATCGCGTTCCATTTTAAGTTCGTTTTCAATTTTCTTCTTCTCTGTAATGTCCTGTGTAATCATATGGAAAAACTTCTTTCCAGCAAGTTCAATTACCTGCACCGTATTTATGACATCTCTGATTTCACCATTCTTGGTGCGGTGTTTTGTTTCAAACTCGTCCTTTCCATCGCGCAGTACTTTTTTCATACGCGCTCTTGTCTCTTCAGGGGTTTCGAACGTTGCATAGTCAGAAACAGTAAGTTTTGCGAACTCGTTTCTGGTGTAACCTAGTTGATGATGGGCTTGTTTGTTGAACTCGATGGCGGTTCCCGTTTTGTCGATAAGTAGAATGCCTAAAGGTGCTTTATCAAAAAGAGCGTGATAGCGCTTTTCCGCTTCTCGAAGCTTCAGCTCCATTTGTTTGCGTTCAGTGATATTCTTTGTTATGGTTACAAAACTTTTAGGTTTTCCTGAAGCGTCTTTCATGAGCTTTGCCGACAGGCTGACTACGAATGTGTCACCCTTCTTGTTTGTGATTGTTAATTCAACACGTTTTAACCCGCCTGTTTTCAGGGCTTTCCGAAAGTTGCGCTTCGCCTTCTGGCGGTCTTTTGGTGATACCAGCTCAAAACAGCTTTTGCCGACTAATTCGTCTTTTGATAAGCAACCGTGCTGTTCTAAAGCCTTTTTGTTACATTCGAGAAATTTGCCTTTCAAATCAACTTCAGTTATTGCATAGGGTGACGAATCAAAAATGCCCTTAAGTTTCTCGTTGCTTTCTTTGATTTCTCTGACTTTCTCATCCACAAGCATTTCCATTTTCTCAGAATATTCCTTAAGTCGCGTCTCAGTCTGTTTTCTCAGGGTGATGTCACGGAGTAAACCAAGAAAAGCGGTTTTCCCATTATAGCTAACTTTTTTTGCTGTTACCTCTGCATACCGGACTTCACCATTTTTGCCTTTGAAAGTGATTTCGTATGGTTCAACAGAAGCGCCAGCTATTCTTCTTTTTTGATTTTCAAAGAGGAGTGCTTTGCTTTTTTCATCTAGTCGTTTTAGTTCCGACAGTGACTTGCCAATTAGTTCTTTACTGCTTAATCCAGCCATTGCCTCGGTAGCATTGTTTACTAAAAGGAGGTACCCTTTGTCGTCAACAATCAGCACTGGATCAGCGATGAAATTTAGGAGGTTAAAGAAAGCGTTGTTTTCCTTATCTTTCGGCTGTTTGTTCCGCATGGTTTCTCATTCGCCATTGACATGTTTGGGTCGATTTTCCAATCTAAATTGATAGAGTTGTATAGAATAATCTGAAATCATAAGTAAAGGATTATGAATCGTTGATACATATCATAGACTTGTGGATTACCGAGATTGTTGCATAGTTTGTTAAAGCATCAGAGGCTTAACTATGAAGTTCTCTGTAAATACCTTAACCCCGGCGTTCAAAAGGTTTATTTTTTCCTTGAAAATAATGCTACTTGATTGCTATGAACATACTTGAGGTTGAGAATCTATCGGTTAAAGTCGAAGGTAAGCTTATCCTTAAGGATGTCACTTTCAGCCTGAAAAGCCATGAAAGCCACATTCTCTTCGGACCCAACGGGTCTGGAAAAACGACACTCCTCAGCGCCCTAATGGGGCTTCCCTCATACGAGGTGATTTCTGGCAAAATCTTTTTCATGGACGTTGACATCACCGACAAAAGCGTTGAAGAAAGAGCTAAACTTGGCATGGTCATAAGCTTCCAGAATCCGCCGGAGATTACAGGCGTGAAACTGGTTGACCTGCTGAAACTGTGTTTAGGCAAGACTCCTGCCGACCGCTTCAGCGAAGAGGAGCAAGCGCTCATAGACGCTTTCAGGCTCAATGAGTTCTTGAACAGGGACATTAACGTAGGCTTCTCCGGCGGAGAACGAAAGCGCTCTGAGATTCTGCAGTTGATTTTTCTGAAGCCGAAGCTTCTCTTGCTGGATGAGCCTGATTCTGGCGTGGATGTTGAAAGCCTGCGGCTTATAGCGGGTGAGATACAGCGGTACGTTGAGCGCAGTGGCAGTTCCGCGTTGATAATAACGCATAAGGGCGACATACTGGATTACATCAAAGCCAAATACGGCTGCGTATTGCTGAATGGCGCATTCCACTGTTTTACGCATCCTACGCGCATTTACGAGGAAATCAAGAGGGTCGGCTACGAAGAATGCGTAGCCTGCAGAGTAAGAAAAACGGAAGGCTGGAAATTTGAGCAAAGAAAATGAACTCATGAAGGTCCCGCACAAGATTCTGGAAGAAACATACAAGGCGGGCATGGAAGCAGACGAGAAAAACCGCTCTGGCACTTTTTACCATGTGGACCAGTCCACGGTTTACTCGAAAGTCAACGAGCTGTTCCAAGGAAAAATTGAGCTTATGGATACGAAGGCGGCTTTGCAGAAGTATTCTTGGCTTGAAGGGTACATGTGGAAGCTTGTTGACAAGAACAAGGACGAGTTTACGCGGAAGGTGGCGGAGGACTGGAGCGGAGGCTACTTCATGCGGATTATGCCAGGCGCTGAGATAACGTTTCCTTTACAGTCGTGCCTTTTGATTACTCGGAAAAACTTGGAGCAGCGTATTCACAACATTATTATCGCGGAGGAAGGGTCGAAGGCGCATATCATAACCAGTTGCGTTCAGCACTCCAATGTTCCAGACGCGGCGCACTTGGGCATATCGGAATTTTACGTTAAGAAAGGCGCCACGCTCAACTTCACGATGATTCATCAGTGGAGCGAAAACACGCTTGTGCGTCCTAGAAGCGCGGCTGAGATAGGTGACAAGGCAACGTTCGTTTCCAACTACGTGTGTATGCGTCCCGTCCGTGACGTGCAGATGTATCCCGCCGCTTTCTGCAACGGCACCGATTCGACGGTGAGCTTCAACAGCATCCTGTACGGTCACGCAAATTCTCTTATGGACATTGGGTCGAAGGCGGTTCTCACGGGCAAGGGCAGCAAAGCAGAGATGGTTAGTCGCGCCATAGCTCGCGACGGCTCCAAGATGATCATTAGAGGCTTGATTGAAGGCGGCAGCCCTGACTGTAAGGGGCATTTGGAGTGCCGCGGTCTGCTCATAGATGATGAGGCGTTTTTGCAGTCCATACCCGAGTTGATTGCCCGACGGAAAGGTGTTGAAATTACGCATGAGGCGGCTGTGGGCAAGATTTCGGAGAAGGAGATAACGTATTTGATGACGAGGAAGCTGTCGCGGGATCAGGCGGTTTCTCTGATTATTCGGGGTTTCATGGATGTGGGCATACTGGGCTTGCCAGACGCCTTGAACGCTGAGATAAAGCGGATAGTGGAAGCTTCAGCCGAAGCCGACTAGTCTTGAAGGTAAAGAAAAAGAGTGAAGCACTAGAGTTTCTTGTAAACTACGTCTCTTTCTTTTGCGTGTTCCGCCAACTTTAAGCCTATGCTCTGCCCCGCTTCCGCCCGTGGAATGCTTGCATGTTCGATCTGCATTGAATCCACAACCTGTTCAAAATCGGTTGATGGCCCCTTGACGAGTATGCGGTCACCTACGGCTAAAGGCGCTGTTAACTCGATTACGGCTACGCTGATTTTGGAGAAGAAATGCGTTACGTGCCCAATTTCGATAACGTTTTCCTCACTCAAACAGTTCAACCCCTTAGAATACTATATTGTTGCGAACGCATAAAAAACTTGTCAACAATTGAAACGTGAAAAAACAAAAGGAAATGCATCGGCATCATTAAGTAATAGAATTTATATCTATGCACAATCAAACGGGAATGCTGGAGGGTGCGTTAAACTCGGAAAAGTTTTAGTTACATCCGCGTGGCCCTACATCAACGTGGTGCCACACTTGGGCAACCTAGTTGGCTCAGTCTTGTCTGCTGATGTTGCCGCGAGGTATTACAGGCTTCGGGGCGACGAAGTGCTTATGGTAAGCGGTTCGGATGAGCATGGCACGCCCATCGAAGTCGAAGCGTTAAGGCAGGGGATAACTCCTAAAGAGCTGACGGATAGGAACCATGCGCA
Organism: uncultured Candidatus Bathyarchaeia archaeon; assembly: GCA_964620515.1. Lineage (GTDB taxonomy): Archaea > Thermoproteota > Bathyarchaeia > Bathyarchaeales > Bathycorpusculaceae > CAZUHG01. The sequence goes on along the minus strand of CAZUHG010000021.1, from coordinate 6,169 downwards.
AGTAGCGGAGTTATTCCAGAAGTGGGGCGCGTCATTTGACAATTACACGCGCACTGAAAGCCCAGTGCACAAAGAGTTCGTGCAGGACACGCTGAGGAAAATCTACAAGAACGGCTACATTTTCAGCCAAGAGACGCAGATGCTGTACTGCGAGCATGACCAGCGCTTCTTGCCTGACAGGTTTGTGGAGGGCAAATGTCCCTACTGCGGTTACGAACGCGCTCGCGGAGACCAGTGCGACATGTGCGGGCGGCTTCTGGAAACCACCTTCCTGATAGAGCCTTACTGCGTAATCTGCAAGAACAAACCCACCGTAAAAACCACGCGGCACTGGTACATTGACCTGTCACGGTTCGCAGACCCACTCATCAAATACATCACGGAAAACAAGCAGTTGCCCGCAAACGCCAAAAACTTCAGCCTAAACTGGATAAAAGAAGGCTTGAAACCCAGAGCGGTCACCCGTGACGTGGAATGGGGGATACCTGCGCCTTTTCCAGGAGCAGAGGGCAAAACCATCTACGTCTGGGTTGAAGCGGTCTTGGGCTACGTGTCAGCCACCATTGAGTATTGCAGGCGCATCGGTGAACCTGAGAAGTGGAGGGAATTCTGGTTTGACAAGTCGGCTAAGACGCTGTATTTCGTGGGAAAAGACAACATCCCATTTCACACAATAATCCTTCCTGCGTTGCTGTTGGCTTCAGGTGAAGACTATAATCTTCCTTGGAACGTCTCAGCCACAGAGTTTCTCCAGTTCAAAGGCGAAAAAGCCTCCAAAAGCCAGAGAATCGGCATCTGGATAGACGAGGCACTGGAGCTTTTCCCAGCGGATTACTGGCGCTTCTTCCTTATGGCTACGCGTCCAGAAGCAAAAGACACCAACTTCTCTTGGGACTTCTTCCTCGAAAAAATAAACGCGGACCTCAACGACACCTTCGGAAACTTTGTTCACAGAACCTTGACTTTCATAAACGCTCAGTTCGACAACGAAATTCCACAACCAAAAAAGCTCGCGGCAGAAGACAAGGCGGTCCTGAAAAATGTCAGAGAAAAAGTTGAAACTGTTGCCCAAGAATTCGAAGACGCTAAACTGCAATCTGCAGCAAACACTTTGATCAGCATAAGCCGACTTGGAAACCAGTACTTGAACGAGAAGGAGCCGTGGAAACTCGTCAAAACAGACAGGGAGAAAGCGGCAGCCATCCTCTACGTAGCCGCACAGATTGTGAAAGCCGTGGCAGTAGTTTCAGCGCCATTTATGCCGGCAACGGCGGAGCAGCTCTGGCAAACACTGAATCTCGCTGGAAGCGTCCACACAAGCAGGTGGGAAGAAGCCCTAAAGCCCTTGGAAGCGGGACATAAAATAGGCAAGGCGAAACCGCTATTCCAGAAAATAGACGCTGATGAGAAGAAGCTGGATGAGATGCTGGCGAAAGTCAGAGGGGCAAAAGCTATCTAAAAAGGCGCTAGGTGGAAAAAACATGCAGATTAAAGCCGACCTCCACATTCACACAACCTACTCCAGCGATTCAGTAATCACGCCGAAAGAGCTTGTTTTCTACGCCAAAAAACGCGGGTTAACCGCCGTGGCTGTGACTGACCACGACCAAGTTAAAGGCGCCCTGAAAATCGCCAAAGAAACCGACTTCCTAATAATCCCAGGCACAGAAGTTTCCAGTCTAAACGGTCACATAGTGGGTTTAAACGTGAGCGAACTCATTCCACGAGGCTTAAGCGCGGACGAGACGGTTGACCGAATCCACAAGGCAGGTGGCATTGCCATCGCGTGCCACCCCTTTGCCTTACTAAAAGGAAGCATAGGCAAGCATGTTTCCGACAAATTCGATGCCGTTGAGGTCATAAACGCTTCGGCTTTCCCGTTTAACCGAGCAACCAGCAAAGCCAACCAGTTGGCGGAGCGGCTGAAGCTACCTAAAGTGGCGGGGACAGACGCACATTACGGTCCAGTGATAGGTCAAGCTTACACGTTAATTGACTCTGAAGCAAACGTTGGAGCCATAGTCAAAGCTATAACCAATGGACAGTGCAAGCCCGCGGGCACATGCATATCCCTGCTTATGCGGTTTGAGAATCAAGGACGCTTCTTCTGGAAATACTTGAAAAAAGGCAAAACAGCTTAAACCACAGCACAGGCTATTCAGGTAAAGCCGAATGCACGGACTAAGCTAGCATATTTGCCGCCTAATAGCGATTCGTTGCAGAAACTTGTAGGGGGTAGGTCGCTATTGGCGTTGAAATCGCTCAATAGCATGTTGAAAAAGGTTCAGCCTATTTAAAAGGGAGGGGGGTACAGTTCCGAGCGATAGTGTCTTCAGAAGCTTATGGTAAGGTTAAATAGAGTTTACAGAGTAAAGCATAGAAACTAACCAGTCTGCATCAACGTGCAAAGAGGGGAAAACAGAAAGTGAAAATTGTTCTTGGTTCTGCTTCAACCGCGCTTGCAGAAAAAATCGCGGAGTTAACTGGCTACGAGAAAGTGCCTGTTGGGTCCAAAATGTTTCCTGATGGAGAAAGCTACATTCGCTTAGAAGGTAACGTGCAAAACGAGCACGTAGCGATTGTGCAGACCACATGCGCTCCGCAGGACAGCAGGCTTATGCAGCTCGCGTTCATGGCAGCTGCTGCGAAAAGAAACAAAGCGCGAAAGGTGACAGCCATCGTGCCATACCTTGCGTATGCACGGCAAGACAAGATTTTCCTGCAAGGCGAAAACGCAAGCATCGAAACCGTTGCGCACATGCTCAAAGCAGCAGGAGTTGACGCATTAATCACGGTGAACATTCACGCCGAAAACGCGCTGAGCAACTTTCCGTTCCCAGCAATAACCCTAAGCGCCATATCACTATTAGCCGAATACTTCGTGCAGAAAGGCTGCAAGGAAGCGTTTGCGCTGGCACCTGACAAAGGCGCAATGTACATTGCAGAACAAGCCCAAAGCGTCTTGCAAGGTGAAGCTGGGCACCTTGAAAAGCAGCGTGACCGTTACACGGGACAGACAAGTCAAACAGGCAAAGGTTTGAACGTGAAAGGCAAATCAGTCATAATCTTCGATGATATCATCAGCACAGGTGGAACAATCGTTGGCGCAGCAAAAATCCTTCGGGAACAAGGCGCAGCGCACGTTTACGCTGCATGCGTTCACGGACTTTTAATTGGCGACGCAGAAAAACGCATCCTCGATGCTGGCGTAGAAGAAATCGTTTCCACTGACAGCGTTCCCAGCCACGCAAGCAAAGTTTCGCTTGCACCGTTAATCGCCAAAGCTTTGAAGGCGCAGAAAAGTGGCTAAACTCTTCTTTCTGCTTTCAGGCGAAAACGAAACTTTGCCAGCAGCCGAATTAACTGCCATACTTGAAGCAGAAAACTTTGCCTTCGAAGTTAAAGAGAAACTTGACCAACTTGTAAGGCTTGACGCAGCGCAGGACAGTGTACAAGCCGTTCACCGCAGATCAGCATACACCATGGCAAGCGCTCTTGAACTGTTCGCGTGCCAAGCAGAAGAAACCGCAATCATGAAAGCGGCTGAAAACACGGACTTCACGAAAGCTCTAAACGCTGGAGAAAGCTTCGCCGTGCGCATAAGACGCATAAAAGAACACGCGTTACAGGTTGGCACTGTGCCGCTTGAAGCAAAACTGGGCAAACAAATACTCCGCAACACGCCGAAAACGCGAGTTAACCTGAAAGCACCTGACAAAACGTTTTTCGGAGTCTTAACCTGCAACAAGCTGGTGTTCGGCGTAAAACAGACAGAAATTACACCTAAAACTTTCTCTGAAAGGCGACCGCGAAAAAAACCGTTCTTCCACCCATCCGCAATGCCGTCAAAACTTGCACGGTGCATGGTTAACTTGGCACGCGCGAAATCTGGCGAACTGGTGCTGGATCCGTTCTGCGGCACTGGAAGCGTGATGGTTGAAGCAGCATTAATCGGCTGCAGCGTTTTGGGTTTCGATGTTCAACGGCGCATGGCAGTGGGATGCAGAAAAAACCTTAAACACTTCAGCGTGAAGCCAGAAGGTTTAGTGATTGCTGATTCCCGAAGACTACCGTTAACACGGATCGATTGTCTCGTGACTGATCCGCCTTATGGAAAGTCTGCGACGACTATGAAGTCAACTACCAAGCAAATTGTTGAAGGCGTTCTCGGTTCAGCGTCTTCTCTGCTGCGCGTGGGGCAACGGATTTGTATTGCTTCGCCGAAAACATTAAACATTCCGCGAATAGGTGTGAAGTTGGGGTATAGGCATGTGGAGTCTCATTTCGCGTATGTCCACAGAACTCTTACGCGAGAGATTGCCGTGTTTGAAGCAGTGTGAGGTGTAACGTGGTGAGCGTACGTGTAGTTTTTTTGGGAACTGGCGGCAGTGTTCCAACGGTTACGCGTGGTTTGCCTGCTGTGCTTGTGAAGCGGCAAGATGAGCAGCTGATGTTTGATTGCGGTGAGGGTGTGCAAAGGCAGATGGTGAAGGCGAAGGCTGGTTTTCACAGGAAAATGAAGATTTTTGTTTCGCATATGCATGGTGACCACGTTTTGGGTTTACCTGGGCTGCTGCAAACTATGGCGTTGATGGATAGGCAAAAGAAGGTTGAGGTTTATGGTCCAGAGGGAATACGGCAGTTTTTGGAGTGCGTCAGGGAAAGTTTGCAGTTTGGTTTGACGTTTCCTGTTGAAATTCACGAGATTTGCGGTACTGGTGCGGTGTGTGAAGAAAAGGATTACGTTGTTGAGGCTGCGAAGGCGAATCATGTGGTTCCGAGTTTGGCGTATGCGTTTGTGGAGAAACCTCGTGCAGGAAAATTTTATCCTGAAAAAGCCAGAGCTTTGGGTGTTCCTGAGGGTGAGTTGTGGTCGAAGCTTCAGCACGGTGAAGCTGTTAAGCTGCGGAATGGGCGTGTTGTGAATCCTGAAGATGTTTTGGGTTCGCTGAGGAAGGGGCGGAAAATCGTGTATTCGGGTGATACGAGACCTTTCAAGGGTTTTGCACGGTTTGCGGCTGGTGCGGATTTGGTTGTGCATGAGGCTACTTTTGATGATGCGTTAAGCGAGAAGGCTGAGGTGGATGGGCATTCAACTCCTACTCAAGCTGCGCATGAGGCTAAGAGGGCTAAGGCGAAGAAGCTGGTTTTGACGCATATCAGCGCTAGGTATCCTGATGCTGGATTGCTTTTGGAGCAGGCGCAGAAAATTTTCAAGAATACGGTTGTGGCTGAGGATTTTTTGGAGCTGGAGTTGCCGCTTCCAGACACCTAAGCCAGCAATTGCCGTAGTTTTTGTAGGCTTTCTTCCACATGCTCTATGGTTTCGATGATTATGGTTTTGTCGTAGGCTATTCCGCGAAGATTCTCTGCGAACCGTTGCCAGTCTATTTTTCCGTAGCCTATTCCTAGGTGCTGGTCGTTTTCGCCCATGTTATCGCTGATGTGCATGTGCACGATTTTGTCTGGTAATTTTCGCAAAAAGTTTTCTATTTGTTTATCAAGATTTGCGTGTCCAACGTCTAATGTGATGCCTATGTTGTTTAGGCTGGTTTCCTTGTAGAATTTCTGGAAGTCTTCAGGTTGTTTCATGATGAAGCCGTATTTTTCTGGTAGGTTTTCTATGGCTGTGTTTAAGCCGTGTTTTTCTGCTGTTTCGTGCAGTTTGCGTATGGTTTGGACGTTTTGTTTCCAGTCTTGGTTTGGGTAGAAGCTGCTGATGCCTGTTTTTGCGCCTGGATGGAAAACCCAGAGTTGCGCGTTTAAAGCGCTTGCGTAAGCCATGGACTGCTCAAGCCGTTTGATGCTGGCGTTCAAGATGGGTTTTGACGGTGAAGCTACGTTTATGTCTGCGAAAGGAGCATGAACCGTGTACCTTAAGCCTTTGGACTTGGCAATCGCGTTGAGTTTGGCGACTCTGGTTTTGTCGAGTTCATGCAAGCCTTCATCCATAACCTCAACAAGCTGCACATCAACCTTAGCTAAACGCTTAAGCATCCTGCTGAAAGGCTCGCTTAAGCAATAAAGCATTGAAACACCAACCTTCGGCTTAGACATACACTTCATCCTCTTACGGCTTCGACTGTTTACTTTTAGACTCGCACTTAATAACCTAATCTGGACGCAGCAACGTTTCCAGAAGGACTGCTGCGCTCGGAACTGTACCCCC
>CAZUHG010000020.1:0-23470 GCA_964620515.1 uncultured Candidatus Bathyarchaeia archaeon | reverse complement strand
TGTACAAAAACTGCACCTATTTTCCTTTTTTTATTTCACTGCCCGCCTCAACGAGCCGAGCCAGCAGAGCGCTCAATTGTATCTCCTCATCTGAACCCTCCACAAGGCGGTAATCTATCTCGCCTGTGATGACTGCCAGCTTGATTTTCCAAGGCTCCGGAATCTCAGCTTTGAAAATCTCCTTGTGAATCTGCCGAATTATATCAATGCCAGCTACACCGTACTTTTGAATCATATCGCGAAGTTGTTTCCTTGCCCCTAAAAAGTCGCCGCCAATAGCTGTGGTCAGCATTCTTTGCACGTCGGAAGGGCTGGCTTTCCCAGTTACCGAGTAGACAAGAACTGAATCTACAGGCTTATTCATTGACGCCGCAGCTTGCAAAGTATTTATCGCTCTCCTGAGGTCCCCGCTGCAAACTTCAAAAATCGCCTCTAAACCATCAGGCAGCAACTGGACGTTTTCGCGTTCAGCGACGCGCTTGATGTATATATCGTGTTCTTCACGGGGTAGAAAACTAAACCTGAACGGGGCACATCGGGACTGAATTGGCTCAATTATCTTGCCGCTGTAATTTGCGCACATGATAAAACGGCACGTTTCAGTGTACCGCTCCATTGTGCGCCGCAAGGCTTGCTGGGCATCAGAAGTCATGTTGTCAGCTTCGTCCAAAATCAGGATTTTGAACGGAATCTCGCCGATAGAGCGAGAACGCGCAAAAGTCTTCACGGTTTCCCTAACAACATTAATGCCGCGCTCATCGCTAGCATTTAACTCCATAAGATGCTCGCGGTAACCTTCACCGTAAAGGTCGCGAGCTAAACATAGAGCAGCAGTAGTTTTGCCCGTTCCTGGCGGTCCAGCGAATATGCAGTGGGGCACGTTTTTCGATTTAGCGAAGCTCTTTAAGCGCTCTACAATAGTTTTCTGGTCTACCATGTCGTGTAGGTGTTTTGGCCTGTATTTTTCAGCCCACATTTCAAAACTCAAGTGTAATCCTCCTTTTCGTGTAACATTATATGCGAGGGCTAATAAATGCTGATGTTAATCACCGAAAACCAAAAAAGAAGCACAAATGTTCCAACTGGTGAGATTATTTCTGCTTGTGGTAACTGATGTTATGAGTGTAACGCCTGAACAACTGTCCATGTTTATGATTGTTACGCATGCAAAAAATGAATAAACATGTGGCGGCAACATTCTTTAATTGAAAATTCTTATAAGCACCATTGTTGTTAAGGCGAAGAGTCGGGATGAGTGTTAAGAATGACAAATGAAAACTCGTTTGAAATTGCTTTGAAACAGTTGGATGATTGCGCAAAGATCCTCAAGTTGGATCATGAAACACATGAGATGCTTCGCCATCCTATGCGTGAACTGCATGTATCTATCCCAGTTCGCATGGACAATGGTAAAACCCGAGTGTTTCAGGGCTTCAGGGTCCAATATAATGATGCTCTGGGACCTACAAAGGGCGGTATTCGTTTTCATCCTCAAGAAACAATAGACACGGTCAGGGCGCTTGCAGCATGGATGACTTGGAAGTGCTCTCTTCTGGATTTACCTCTTGGCGGAGGAAAGGGCGGGGTCATCTGTAATCCAAAAGAACTTAGTGTTGGCGAGTTGGAACGCTTGAGCCGTTCTTACATTAGACAGGTATGGCAATTCATCGGACCCACGAAAGATGTTCCTGCTCCTGATGTTTATACAACTCCGCAGATAATGGCATGGATGATGGATGAATACTCAAAAATTACAGGAAGTAACGCTTTCGGCTGCATCACGGGTAAACCACTTTGCATTGGTGGCTCTTGTGGACGCGGCGACGCAACTGCTCGTGGTGGCATGTACACTATTCGAGAGGCTGCAAAAAAAGTGGGTGTAAACCTGAAAACTGCTACTATTGCAATACACGGCTACGGTAACGCAGGCTGTAATGCTGCATTATTGAGTAAAGAGTTCTTCGGCTCTAAAGTTGTGGCAGTAAACGACTCCAAAGGAGGCATATACAATAAAAAAGGCTTGGATGTCGAGTGTGTTTGTAGCTGTAAAGAGGAAACCTCTTCAGTTGCCAACGCTCCAGGTGTACAGACTATCTCAGGTGAAGAACTGCTCGAGCTCGACGTGGATATCCTAATTGCAGCATCCTTAGAAAACATTATTACAAAAAGCAACGCACCAAAAATCAAAGCCAAGATTCTTGCCGAGTTAGCTAACGGACCAACAACCCCCGAAGCAGATGCTATTCTGTATAAAAACGGTGTTCACTTGATACCAGACTTCCTCTGCAATGCTGGTGGCGTAACAGTGTCATATTTCGAGATGGTGCAAAACGCTTACATGTATTACTGGAGCTTAGATGAAATACATCAGCGTTTAGCAAGCAAAATGAGTTGTGCATATCACAAAGTAGCAGATGCTGCCGAAAAATATAATGTAAATATGCGCCAAGCTGCCTACGTAATCGCTGTCAATCGGGTGGTTGAAGCGATGAAACTCCGAGGCTGGGTTTAAGCGGATCACTCTAAAAGCCACCTTTTCCTTTCTTATCAACTTTCAGCAAGCCTTAGGCTAAGCAATCAGGTTACAAAATCATAAAAACCGCAGTTTTTTTCCAATTGCCATGTGCGAAAGAGAGTCTGGTTCTGCATTTAAGTTCCGGCTATATAAAAGGGAGGGGGTATTCGCAGAGCGCAACAGTGTCGCGGAGCATACAACCTTTTCACTGTTTGTCGTATTCTTCGACTTCATTATTCATTACAACTAGCTCTACGCCAGCTTGCTTGTACATTTCTATAGTGTCCCCGTCAGCATGGTAACGTTTTTCACAAACTACACGTTTAATGCCGGCGTTTATTATCATCATCGCGCAGGTTCTGCACGGCGTCATCTTGCAGTAAAGCGTTGCTCCTTCAAGGGGAATGCCGAACCTTGCCGCTTGGATGATCGCGTTTTGCTCAGCGTGAAGCGTGCGCACACAGTGCTGAGTAATATTGCCGTTATAATCAATGACTTTACGCAGGTCATGGCCTGCCTCATCGCAGTGAGGCAACCCTGCAGGTGCTCCAACATAACCAGTGGTCATGATTCGCTTATCTTTAACGATGACACACCCGCATCTCCCACGATCACACGTAGCGCGTCTAGCAATCGCTTCACAGAGGTCCAAGAAGTACCTGTCCCAATCCGGCCTTTTGTCAGTCATCACTTTCCCTCTCCTGCAAGTCTAAACATAGTTTACAAAACAAATTAATAAATCTAAACAACATTGCTTCTCTGCCTTTCTGCTTCACTTTTGGAAAACGTGAATTTCCCTGCCGATTTTATGCCACTCTTCCGCGTCAACAAGCGAAGCCATCGCAATCAGATTTTCAGGCACAACAGCAGCATCAGCGAAAAACTCTCTCTTGAACGGGTAAACACGTTCAAAGCCTATCTCCACCGCCTTTCCCTCAATTCCAATAGTAACAGGTTTCTCTGAACGCGTTTTAATGTACGGCGACACCAACACCAACCGTCCACCAATCTTCAGCACTTTATGCGCTTCTTCTAACAGACCATGATACAATGGTTCCAGCTTTTCAGCAATTCTCACAGCGTATGACGTTGTAGGAACTTGACGCAGTGCAGGACCCAAATCAGGTTCTGTTGCGATGCAGTCAACCTGTTCCCACCCAATCTTCTGCGATAATCTGTGCACATCGCCCTGAATGGCTCGGTACTCCGCGTTTTCTAGTTCATACTCGCCTTTGAGCCACTCCATGTTACGCATGGTCGCCTCAACGCACCACCTGTTAATGTCAACGCCAATCGCCTTCGCCTTAGCTAACAGCGCCTCCTGAAGAATCGTGCCCACGCCACAAAACGGGTCCAACAACACTTTTCCCTCTGTGCAAGCAGCCAGATTTACCATAATTCTCGCAAGCCTTGGAGGAATCGCGAAAATCTTACGCTGGACAGGTTTGCCAACGTCACGCTTCTGGAACTCAAACGGGTTATGCACCGCCATGGTAGTGGCGACAAATGTCTGTTCTTTGCCCACGCAGAACAGTATCTCTGCCTTGTTTTCAACCAAGTTCTTCTTCAAAACTTCAATATGGCTCAACTGCGGAAGCCTTCTGTCTTTGGCGAATCCCATGAACTTTGATTTTCTGCCATAACCCGCCAACTCGCGTTTTATGGAGCTTCCAATGAATCGCTGAATGCCCTTGGAAACTTGGCGCAGCTGCTTCTCTGCGCAGTAAACGCTAACTCCGAAAAGAGTCTTCTCAGACTCAGCCTTAAACATCTCGTCCACCAAACCGCTGGCTGCAATCTCCCCGCAAATTTGCGCCTGAGCCTCTTTGTCTTTCTGAACGAAAGCTCTCCTAACAATCTCTGTTGAAAAGTTTGCCGCTGAAACGCCGATTTTTATGGTACCACCTAAGTCATCAATAATTGAGGCGCCAGCGTTCTCCTCGATGCTGATCACAAAGAACTCCCTTGAGAATGAGCACACAGTAAATTTGGTTCCTCTGGTCTCCAGTAAAGAGGCAAGCTCCGCTAGCGACAGCTGCCAATTCTTTCCAGGAATAAACAGTTGAAACTGCATGTTCACAAATGAAGACTGTCACTAAATATATAAGCAAATGACCCCGTGTGATCAAAAAATCTTCACTGACTTCACATAGAAACCTTGAAGAACATACAAAATTAGGGTTGATATGGTTACAAATCGTTTAAATATCGCCTAAGCTGTTATGCTAAAAAAGGGATGCTTTATGCATGCAAGAAATTATCGGCCTGTAAAGGGGCAAGCTTACACGCGCAAAAAGTTTGCGAAGGGTTTCCCACCCCCAAAAATCGTCAAGTTCACAATGGGGGATACTAAAGGAACCTTTGAGGTCGAAGCGAAACTTGTAGCGTTAAAAAGAGCTCAAGTTCGCCATAGCGCCTTGGAAGCAACACGCGTAGCGACAAACCGCCTTCTAATGGATAAGCTCATCAACGATTACCTAATGCTGGTTCATCCGTACCCTCACATTATTTTAAGAGAGAACAAGATGATTTTTGGAGCTCATGCTGACCGTCTTCAACAGGGAATGCGCAAGTCTTTTGGAAAAGCCATTGGCACAGCAGCCCGCATAGAACCTGGTCAGACAATTATAACGATTAGAGTGAAAGCCAGCGCGGTTGAATTAGCTAAAGAATCCCTGAAAAGAGGAAGCGCAAAACTACCCATCCCCTGCAAAATAACAGTTGAGAAAATACAATCTCCCGACGTAACAGACAAGGCGGAGATGGGGACGGCTTGAGCGAGAAAACCAAAGCACTCGTTTTATGGTTTGAGCATCTGAGAAACACTGACGTTCCAATTGTTGGAGGCAAGAATGCCAGTCTCGGCGAAATGATTAACGCTGGAATGCCTGTTCCTCCAGGTTTTGCCGTGACAGCTTACGCTTATGAAAAATTCATCGAGCAGACAGGTATAGATAAGAAAATCTATAAAATAATTGAAGAAACAGTCACGGATCCAACTAACCCAAAACAGTATGATACGGCGTCAAAGAAAATACGCGAACTTATCGAGAAAACCTCGATGCCGCCGAAAATAGCGGAATCTATTAAAGCAGCCTACAAGGAACTTAACAAGCGGTTTAATTTGAAGGATGCTTTTGTTGCTGTGCGTTCAAGCGCCACAGCAGAAGATTTGCCTGACGCGTCTTTTGCAGGTCAACAAGAAACTTACTTGAACGTAAAAGGTCTGGACGACCTTCTTGATAAAGTTGTGAAGTGCTGGTCCAGCCTGTTTACGCCTCGCGCTATATTTTACCGAAACGAAAAGGGCTTCGCGCACGATAAGGTCTTCATAAGCGTTGGCGTCCAAAAGATGGTCAACTCGAGAGCCGCTGGAGTCATGTTCACGATAAACCCTGTAACTGGGCAAACGGATGAAATTGTGGTTGAAGGCAATTACGGTTTAGGCGAAACCGTTGTGTCAGGTGCAGTGAACCCTGACGACTTTGTTGTCGATAAAAACACTTTGAAAATTAAAGAAAGGCGTATCGCAAAGAAAACAGTTCAGTACATTCGTGACCCAAACACGGGCAAAACCGTCCACTTAGATGTGCCCAAAGAAATGCAGAAAGAAACTTGCGTAAGCGACGAGGAAATTATCAGCCTCGCAAAACTAGCTCAGCTAATTGAGGCGCATTACAAAAAAGCCATGGACATCGAGTGGGCAATTGATAAAGATTTATCTTTTCCCCAAAACATTTTCGTAGTTCAAGCTCGCCCAGAAACAGTTTGGAGTTCCAAACCCATGGAAAAGGTCGCAAAGGTTGAAGGAAAAATGTCTGAAGAAGAACTTAAGGTTGTTGTGAGAGGAATAGCAGCTGGAAAGAGAGGCTACGGCTTCGGCGTAGCAAAAATTGTTTTATCTCCTGACGAAGCATCAGAAAAAATGAAGAAAGGCGACGTTCTCGTAACGGATATGACTAACCCAGATTTTGTTCCGTTCATGAAAATAGCCAGCGCAATAGTAACCGACAAGGGCGGAATCACATCTCACGCGGCCATAGTGAGCCGTGAGCTCAGCATACCCTGTGTTGTAGGCACCGAAACTGCAACCCAAGTCATGAAAACGGGTAAAGAATACACTGTTGACTCCAGAAACGGAATAATATATGAAGGCATTTTGCGCGAAGCCACAGAAGCAACGGTGAAAAAGGGTGCGGCGGCAATTGCTGCAGACCCAGCGCCTGTAACAGCAACAAAAATTTACATGAACCTCAGTGTTCCAGAAAAAATAGAAGACTACAAGAATCTGCCCTTCGAAGGCATCGGACTGTTCCGCACTGAATTCCTTTTGGCTAGCGCAATCGGCGAACACCCGCTGCATTTTGTTGAAACTGGAGAAGGCCAAAAATTCGTGGACAAAATGGCAGAAGGCGTAGCAACGGTGGCAAGAGCTATTCAACCCCGTCCCGTTGTGGTGCGTTTGAGTGACTTCAAAACTAATGAGTACCGCGAGCTGAAAGGCGGCGACAAATACGAAATTGTTGAAGAGAACCCGATGCTTGGTTGGAGAGGCTGCAGCCGCTACATCAGCAAGTGGTATCAGAAAGCTTTCAGGCTTGAATGCCAAGCCATCAAGAAATGCCGCACCGAGTGGGGGCTCAAAAACGTGTGGGTTATGCTTCCGATGGTGCGTACCCTTTGGGAAGCTGAGCAGGTTCTCGCGATTATGAAGGAAGAGGGTTTGGAGCGGTCTCGCGACTTTAAAGTGTGGTTCATGGCGGAAACTCCTTCCATAGCCATAATGGCAGACGAGTTTTCCAAGATGGCTGACGGCTTTTCCATAGGCTCAAACGATATGACGCAGGGCATTCTCATGATTGACAGAGACTCTGAGCGGTTAGGACAAATGGGATACTTCGATGAAAGAGACCCTGCAGTGAAAAGGATAATCGCTCACCTTATCAAAGTGGCGCATGAACACGGCTGCACCGTCTCAATATGCGGTGAAGGTCCATCAAACCTGCCAGACTTCGCAGAGTTCCTCGTCCGCGCTGGAATCGACAGCATATCAGTAAACAACGACGCCATTGTAGCCACGAAAAAGAACGTTGCAAGCATAGAACAGAAAATAATTCTTGAACGCCTCGCGGAGCAAGCCGCTAACGCCTCTGGGCGTCCCCTTAAAAAGCCAACCCAAGACTGGGAATGGACGCCGTAACTTTAGAACCGCAAGCAGTGCAAACCTTGCCTTTTCCTCTTTCTATTATCGCTTCGTGCATGAGCATCTTGTAGGTGCATCAGTATGAAAGGATTCGATTTCGAGGAAGAACGAATAAAACAGGAAATCGCCAAGCTCGGCGCAAAACGCGTTCTTTTGCAGCTGCCTGAAGGCTTAAAACCGGAAGGTCCACGCTTAGCCAAGATTATCGAAAAATCAGGTGCGCTTCCCATAATTTCGGCTGACCCCTGTTATGGCGCTTGCGACTTGGCGACTGCTGACGCAGAACGCTTAGGAATAGACCTGATAGTGCACTTCGGGCATTCGAAAATGGTGAAGCATGAGAAGGTTCCCACTGTTTACGTGGAAGCAAGAGCAACCGTAACAGTTGGTGACGCTGTCGAGAAAGCCGTTCCGTTGCTGAGCAAGCATGGCAAAATAGGCTTAGCAACCACGGTGCAGCATGTGCAGACGCTTGATGCGGCTAGAGAAATTCTCGTGCGCGCAGGAAAGACAGTGGTGGTGGGCGACGCTGGACGAGTGAATTACGCGGGACAGGTGATCGGCTGCGACTACAGCAACGTCAGATCAGTAGCCAACGATGTTGAGGCTTTTCTCTTCATTGGCGGTGGGCGGTTCCACGCGTTAGGCATAGCCCTCAGCACATCCAAACCCACCGTGATCTCAGACCCCTATGAGAACAGGGCTTACTCCATAGATGACGAGGCGCACGCTGTCCTTAAGCAGCGATGGGCTTGCATTGAAGAAGCGAAACATGCCAAAACTTTTGGCGTACTAGTCGGGTTGAAACTGGGGCAAAAACGTTTCGATGAAGCGTTGAAAATCAAAGAAGCTGCCGAAAAAAATGGAAAAACGGCTTTCCTCTTTGCAGTTAGAGAAATCTTGCCCGAATCGCTGATGGAGTTTCCAAGTGTCGACGCGTATGTGAACACTGCTTGCCCACGGATTTCTCTTGATGCCCCCTCGAAATTCCTGAAACCCGTGTTAACCGTTAACGAATTTATGGTGGTCTCCGGCGAGTCTTCATGGGAAAACCTGCTCAAAAACGGCTTATTCGCAAACTAGACTTGGAACGGTTTCTATCCCGAATAGAGCCTCATCCGTCTCCTCGGGCAAGTCTGGAGCAGTACACGGTTTCAGAGTCTGTTGCAGCGACTATGCTGTATCTAGCAGCCTACACATACGGCGACATCGCAGATAAACGGGTTTTAGACTTGGGTTGCGGCACTGGCAGACTTGCACTAGGCTGCGCATTTTTGGGCGCTGAATCGGTTGTAGGTGTTGACATCGATAAGTTGGCGGTGAAGCTTGCCGCAGAAAACTCGGCGAAAATAGGTTTCAAAACTAAGGCGGACTGGATTGCAGGCGACGTTAGCACGGTAGCTGGAAAGTTTGATACTGTGTTGCAAAATCCGCCTTTCGGTGTGCAAAAACGCGGTGCTGACAGAGTTTTTTTGGAAAAAGCCTTGCAGGTCGCTGACGCAGTGTATTCGCTTCATAATCATCCTTTCACTGATGAACCACTTGTGAAGCGGCTTAGGGCAAACGCTGGGTTGCTGCAAGTTGAGGCTTCGCAGTTTATTGCACGGTTTGTGGAGGCACATGACGGCAGAATCGAAGCGGTCTACGCGTTACTTCTGGTTATTCCGCGCATGTTTGATTTCCACACCAAAGCAAGAAGCGAAATCATCATCGACCTTTACGTAATAAGAAGAAAAAAATAACCAAAAGTTACTGAAAGTTGCCAATTTGTTTTCCACAACTTTCAACAAGAAAAAGCAAATAAACCTCACCATAAACCACAATGCCCCAAAACAACCTACTCCATCCAAACAAAAGGTTTATTGAGCAGCGTAGAAACTTACAGATATACCTATTCCATATCACTTGTATTTCGCGGCAAAGGGAAATTACATGAATCTGAAAGTATCTGAACATAAAAGCGGTCATCTAGTGTTACCTGGAGAACGCTTAGGAGTTATTGAAGAGTTTATTCCTGATTCTGGAACGTATGTGAAGGACGGCGTGATTTACTCTAAAGTCGTTGGTCGCGCGTTAATGGATTTACTGAGCAAACGCGTTTCTGTTTACCCATTAATTGATGGAGCAACCGTTCCCAAAGTAACAAGCACGGTCGTAGGGCAAGTTGGCAACGCTCAATCTGACAATGTTCTAGTTAGAATATTCCAAGTAGGTCCTAAGCGCCTTTCAGGCGTTTTCACGGGTATTCTTCACGTTTCCGACGTGCAGGAAAGATACGTTGAATCCATGAATGACGTGTGCAAGCCAGGCGACATAATACGAACCAAGGTTATAAGCGACAAGAACCAGATTTACCACCTTTCCACCAAGGAAAAAGATCTAGGTGTACTGTACGCTTTTTGTTCGCGCTGTTCAAATTTGCTGGAGCTCAAGCGGCATGAGATGCAGTGTCCAAGATGCGGTAACATTGAAAGACGTAAAATCGCCTTGGATTACGGGAAAGCGGATGTATAACTGAAAAAGGAGACTGTTAAGATTGAAAATCAAAGTGTTAAAGAAAAAGGGAAATGAACTTAAAATAGAAATTGAAGGTGCAGGGCACGGTCTCTGTAACTTGCTCCAGAAGAAGCTGTTGGAAGACGAGAAAGTGGATTTGGCTGGTTACGATGTGCCACATCCTTTGGCGTCTAACCCTGTGATTTACGTCAGGATGAAAGGCGCTGCGAAACCTGAAAGCGCGCTACTTAGGGCTGCGGAGAAAGCTCACGAAGCGAACGAAGCCTTTGGTAAGGCGCTGGAAAAAGCTCTCAAGGCATAATTTCTCTCACCGTCTGCTAACTTGGAACACTTGGATTCTCCAATTAACTTGTCTGCATTGCCTCAGCAAACTCTGGTAAGTCAACTTCTTAATTGTCCCCTTGTTGAAGTTTACTCTATACGTGAGGGGTGACTGTATCTTGAGGCCCCGATCAAAACACGCTAAACTTATAACACGCCCGCGAAATATCTAACAAGCAAATTGTCAAGGAAAACCATTTTGAAAAGCAAAAGTTTCCGCGTTATCAAACCTGAAATTCGCGTCTTAGGTGTAGACGATGGTCCATTCATTCCGCACGTGAAAGGTCAGGTTCCAGTTATAGGGGTGGTTTTCAGGGGAGGCTACTGGCTTGACGGTGTAATGCGCACAGAAATAGAAGTAGACGGGTTTGATGCCACAGACAAGATAGTGTCTATGGTGACTGGTTCATCTCATTATAAGCAGTTGCGGGTGATAATGTTGAATGGCGTAACGTTCGGCGGCTTCAACATAGTGGATGTTACAGCGCTTAATGCGGAGACGAAGCTGCCTGTTATAACAGTGACACGTGAAAAACCTGGCTTCGCAGATATCCACAAAGCGCTTCAGAATCTGCCTGACAGTGAAAAACGTTGGGAAGCAATCCTCAGCGCGGGAGAACCTGTTGAAGTTTCCACTAGAAGCGCTAAAGCGAAAGTTTACGTGCAAACCACTGGTATTTCAAAAGAGGATGCCCAAAAAATCTTGCGGTTGACCTCAACCCGAAGTAATATTCCTGAAGCTTTGCGTGTTGCGCACCTTATCGCGTCGGGTATAAGCCGTCTGTAACAGTGGAATTAGAAAAAGTTTAAAAGAGACAATGTAAAGGGAAAACAGCACGGGTAACGGAGTAACAAACCATGGAATTTTGCCCTAAATGTGGTTCCCGCCTTGAGCCTAAGAAAACTAAGAAAGGCAAAGAGGCGTCGTTAGTCCTTGTCTGTCCCAAATGTGGTTATAAAAAGCAAGAGTCAAGTAAGAAAGTGGAAACGAAAATCGGCAAGGTAATACAGCATGATCCGCAACAGTTTGTGGCTGTGATAGGCAAAGAAGAGCAAAAACTGCGGACGCTACCAACAGTTAGGATTGAATGCCCAAAATGCGGAAACAACACTGCCTATGTGTGGCAAGTGCAGACGAGAGGCGCTGATGAGTCTTCGACTCAGTTTCTGCGTTGCACAAAATGCAGCTACACGTTCAGAGAATACAGTTAAACTCTTGTGGAAACAAATCGGTTCCTTTTCGTTACCGTTAGTTACGGACTGTGCTTTTCTAGTGCAAACTGCCTTGTCGCAGTATAGTCTTCTGCGAATAGCCCCCTCCCTTTTATAAAAGCGAAAAAACTGAGTGAAGCGTTGGTTGTTTGTTTCACCATGTTGCTTTTTGGTGGCGTAAAGGTTTTAGTGTAACTCTTTTATACCCCATAACATATGCATTAAACGAGGAAAAAGGACATGTTTAAGCTTAAAGTATCTGATGCTAAACTCCTGAGAGATATGTCTACTGCAATTTCCATACTCGTAGACGAAGCTACCTTCAAAATCAACCCTGAAGGCTTAACACTAAGGGCAATGGACCCCTCGCGTGTCGCCATGATAGATTTTGAATGGCCGAAAACCCTCTTTGAAGAGTACTTATGTGAAGCACCTTCAAAAATGTGCATAAACATAAGCGAACTGCTGAAACTTCTCAAGAGGGCAGGCAAGGACGAGGCAGTAGAGTTGTCTCTTGACGAGAAAACAGGGCGTTTGCAAGTAAAAGTAACTGGAAAGTACAGCAGGAACTTCACTATGCCCACGCTTGAAGCATCAGAAGAAGAAGTTCCGACGCCGAAGATAGCTTTCAACGTGAAAGCCAAAACCACGACGCAGGGATTAAGCCAAGCAATAGAGGACGCGCAACTGGTAAGCGACCATGTGCGGATAGAGGCGGATGCGGAGAAACTGGTTCTGAACGCTTCAGGCGACTTGATGGGCGCGACCATAACGCTTCAAAAAGGAAGCGATGCCTTGCTGGACTTGGAAGCAAAAGAGAATTCAAAAGCAACGTTCAGCCTAAGCTACCTGTCAGAAATAATAAAAGCGGCGTCAGCTACATCTGACATTGCCACTCTTGAATTTTCAAGCGACATGCCTGTGAGAATAGACTTTCAACAAACAAAAGAGGGAAAACTGACTTTCTTCCTCGCGCCAAGAATCGAAACCGAATAATGAGAATGTAAAATGCAAATGGAAACGGTGAGATTCACCCAAAACGATTTGGCCAAATACCCCTTTCTGAAAGAAACCACAGCGCATATGAAAAAACTAAACTTGAAAATCGAAGAATTGGCAAATCCTGAGATGGAACAGATTCTCAACCGCGCCGAAGAAAGGGTTAAAAACGCAATTTTATCTGTTTCCGTTGGCAAAAAACGCGAAAACTACGTGGAAATCCCCTCTTTTCCTGTTGCAATAATACTGGCGATAGCTACCAAAAACTCTTTCATCAAGAAACGGTACGCTCTAGCCGAGGCAAAACAAGCTTTCAGTGGTATGCAATCTGAAACCCGCGAAAGAATTAGGGCAATTGCACTGGACTTCGGTTGGAATCTTGCACCGAATCGTAGCTCTGAGATACCTTTTGAATTCGCGCTCAATTTCACTGACTACTTGAGGAACACTGCACATTTGCGGGATACTGAATGGAAACTTGTAAACCGCATTTTGGTGAACGGGCAGGTTTACCTAAACCAACATGATGTTGCGAGACTGCTGCAAGAAGAGGTTCGAAGCCGTATTGAAAGCAGACTGGAAGCAACAGAACTTCCCACTTTTCCAGAGAAAATAACAGCGATGGCAGAACGGTTACTAGAATTAGCCAAGGAACGCATCGGTCAAGAGGAGATGGAGGGCTTTCCTAAGACTGTGACGCAATCAGCTTTTCCACCCTGCATCATAGCCCTTCAGGAAGCTGTGGCGAAAGGTCACCATCTCTCGCATGTGGGGCGATTCACCTTAACTTCCTTTCTCGTCAGCATTGGTATGCCCCCGGAGAAAGTGGCTGAACTATTCAAGAGCTTTTCAGACTACAACGAAAGGTTAACGCGCTATCAAATTGAGCACATTGCGGGAGAAAGAGGCTCCAGAACACGGTACACACCGCCTCAATGTGCCACTTTGCAGACTCACGGTGTCTGCGTAAACCAAGATGCGTTATGCCGCTGGGTTCGTCATCCCCTAGCCTATTACAGGCTTAAACTGAAGCGGCAAACCCAATAGAGTCCATTAAAAGCGCGGTTGTTTTCTCCTTTTTGTTAAACTTTAAAATATTGCAACTACTGTTTAGTGAGTTAGGCGGCTTTCATGTCCTTTCAATTAACAGGTGACTTGAAGAGTCCTTCAACTGTCGGTGTGATTCTACCCACGTACCGTGAAGCAGAAAACATAGCAAACCTGATTGAGGACATCGAAAATCTCGAACTGAACATTTCGATCCTAGTTATAGACGATTCTAGCCCTGACAGGACAGCGGAAGTTGTAAAAAATCTACAGAAAAAATACGGAAATCTTCTTCTCTGTATCAGACCCAAAAAGAGCGGGTTAGGAACCGCTATAACGGATGGCTTCAAAATCTTTTTGGGCTCCCAGTTTCCGCCGAGGTTTATTGTGACAATGGACGCTGATTATTCGCATAACCCAAAAGAAGTGCCTCAACTGTTATCAAACATGCAAAATGGCTGTGGCATAGTCATCGGAAGCAGATACTGCAGAGGCGGCAAAATAGCTGGGTGGCCGTTCACAAGAAAAATAGTTAGCCGAGCCGCAAACGGCATAGCTAAATTTTTGATGGGTTTGAAACTTCGGGATTGCACAAGCGGCTTCCGCTGCTATTCTACCCCTTTCCTAAAGATGTCTATTGGCAGTTTGCGCAGCCAAAACTACGAAATTCAAATCGAGACTGTAAGGCAAGCCCTTTCGAGAGGTTTCAGCGTTAGAGAAGTTCCCATAGTTTTTGTTAATAGAAAACGTGGAAAGTCAAAACTTACTTTGACAGAAATTCAGGGTTACCTGTCCTACACTTTTAAAACAGCGGCGCGCGGACGAAACTGAGAGTTGAAAACTGAACGTTTCAAATCCTAAGCGAAGCCTCAGTCACTTAATGGTTAAATTTGCGAGTGTGGAATCATCTAAGCGATAAAAAGCAGGGGCAGAGGTGAGAGTGACTGTGTCTTCCCGAGATTTCGTTTATGAAAAGTTTTCTGATTTTTACAGTGACCCTGCCACCGTTATTCCTTCTCCCTCTTTGCTTGGTCAGAGGGAACTTGGTTTTCTTCTCTTTAAAGAGCGAATTATGCTGCGCCACCAAGCTTTTGCGCGCATCGGTGATCTTCGGTCGTTTCTCGGCAAGACAGTTCCTTCGGATGTTTACCATTCTTGTGCTTATTACGAAGATCCTGCGGCTGATATGGATAGGAAGGGCTGGCTTGGCGCTGACCTCGTCTTTGACATAGATGCTGACCATATTCCCACGTCGTGTAATAAAATTCATGATGAATGGGTCTGCGCCAACAGCACGTGTGGTTTCAGCGGGAAAGGAATTACTCCTGAAACTTGCCCGATTTGTGGTGGCAGAAAGTTTGACACTAAAACTTGGCCTTGTGACCTCTGCTTGGAATCTGCCAAAGACGAAACCGCCAAGCTAATCGATATGTTGGGGAAGGATTTTGGTTTTTCTGATAAAGAGATGACTGTATTTTTTTCTGGTCACCGTGGATATCACGTTCACGTTGAGAACGAAGCCGTTAAGACGTTGGATGCTATGGCTCGCAAGGAAATCGTTGATTACGTTTCTGGGATAGGTTTAACAATACCAGGTGGCAAAGCGAAAGGTGGGTCTAGGCGGAGGCGTGCTTCTCGCGATTTTAGCTTGCATGATTTCGGCTGGAACAAGCGCCTGAAACTGGGGCTTCAAAATTTTCTTCTTAACGCTACGAAAGAAGACTTGGCAAAAGCTGGGATTAAAGGAAAATCTGCTGCCGTATTGGAGAACAAAGAGTTGGTTCTGAAACGTTGTGTGGAAGAAGGGCGCTGGGGCAGCGTTAAAGGCGTCGGGGTTGGAACGTGGAAGAAACTGGCTGAATACATAAAGGATCGTGAGTCCTCAAAGATTGATACGGTTGTCACCACGGACACGCACCGTTTGATCAGGATGAACGGGACTTTGCACGGCAAAACGGGCTTGAAAAAGGTGGAGTTTCCGCTCAGAAGCCTTGAGGGTTTCGACCCGTTTAAGGAGGCAGTAGCTTTTAAAGAGGGCACCGTGAAAGTGTGTGTCTCTGACGCGCCAGAATTCAGGTTGAGTGGAAACGTGTTTGGTCCTTACAAGAGTAAAACGGTTGAGCTTCCAACAGCCGCGGCTGTGCTGCTTATCTGCAAGGGCAGAGCTGAGGTGGCAAGCTAGGCATGTACGATGAAATTTATGCTGCGTGGCGGTTTGAACTCGAAAACGCCGAGTTGGGCGGTTTGCCTTCTGACTTTTACGCTCGCGCCGCAGATTACCTGAGACGGATTAAAGAAGAAAACAGGATGCTGGATAAGAAAACCGTGAAGGCAACGCTTATTGAACATGAGTTGGAACGCGTCAAGTGTATGCTTCAAGAGTTAATTTGGGCGCGCTACAAAAAACTGGTCGCTTTGGTCACTGAGAGCCAAAAAACGCCTTCGGATTTGTTGGCAGCTGAAGAGGCCAAATTGTGTGCGGGGTTTCTTTCTTTTGCGGAGGCGTATCAACGATTTGTGGACGGTCTTCTGCGGGGTCAGGTTTCGGCAGTGAGCACGGCGAAAGAGCATAAAAGAGTTACCTTAAGATTCGTTAAAGAGATTCCAGCGGTAATTGGGGCTGACATGAAAACTTATGGGCCTTTTATGGCGGAGGATGTGGCGGCTGTGCCTGTTGAGAACGCTAAAATCTTGATTAAGCAGGGCTTGGCGGTGCTGGTTGAGGTTTCTTGAGGCTGAGGATTTGAGCTTTCACTAAAGTGCAAAAAAATCAGCTTTCTTTGTATATAAAAGGGAGGGGGTAGTCTGCCGTGAGCGCTAGAGAACAGCGGAAACAACGGAAAAAGTATAAGTGTATGCGTGTTTTCTGTATTGCAAAGCTGGAAAGCGATAAACATGAATGTTCCCAAAGAAATCAACACGTACTGTCCAAAATGTAAAACTCATCAGGCTCACTCAGTAAGCCTTTACAAGCCAGGAAAACGCCGTGCATTAGCGAAAGGTGAACGCCACCATGAACGAGAAAAGAAAGGTTACGGCGGACAAAAGTATCCGCTTCAGCATGAATTCGCCAAAACCACCAAAAAACAGACTTTGCGGCTTAAATGCAAAAAATGCGGTTACATGTACCACAAAGACGGCATACGCCTACGCAAGCTCAACATAGCCTAACATGGAGGCGAAATACATGACAGAATGGAACAAACTCATACCTAAACCCAAAAGCAGTTTCCTGCGAGTGAAATGCCTAAAATGCAGCAACGAGCAACTACTCTACAGCAACGCCGTAAACAAAGTAGTCTGCAACGTCTGCGGCGAAACCCTCGCAGAACCATCAGGCGGAAAAGCAAAAATAAAAGGCGAAATACAAGCAGTCTTTGAATAGGAAGAAAAAACAAGATGGCTGAACGCAAGCCCGAATGGCCTGAAGGCGGAGATTTAGTAATCGCCACCATAGAAACCGTCACTGATTATGGCGCCTACGCCAAACTTGATGAATACAACAAACGTGGGCTGTTGCACGTTTCCGAAATCTCCTCCTCCTGGATAAGAAACATCCGCGACTTTGTACGTGAAGGACAAAAAGTCGTCCTGAAAGTCTTACGTGTAGATCTGGAAAAAGGCCACATAGATTTATCCCTCAGACGAGTCACCAAAAGAGAAAAAATCGAAAAAATAAAAGTGTGGAAACAAGACAGGAAAGCCGAAACACTGCTTCGCAGCGTCGCAGAAAAACTCGGTTTACCCACCGAAGAAGTTTATGCGAAAGCAGGAGCAATAATAGCAGAACAATACGGATTATACGAAGGCTTCGAAAAAGCAGTCAGAGAAGGCCCAGATGCCCTAACGAAAATAGGTGTACCTGAAAACTTCGCAAAAGTCTTCGCTGCAGTCGCAGAAGAACGAATCCACATGAAAACGGTGAAGGTTAAAGGCACACTTGAAATCCGCTGCATGAAACCCAACGGAGTTAAAATAATTAAAGACGCATTTCTCAACGCCAAAAAAGCAGAAAAAACAAAAGATGCAGACGTACGCTTTTACGTAATTGCTGCCCCAAAATACAGCGTCGAAGTATCGGCGGAAACTTACAAGCGCGCAGAGGAAATTCTGCAAAAAGTCTCACAAAGCGTTGTGTCAAACATCGAGAAAACTGGCGGACAAGGCACGTTTAAAAGGGAAAAATAATGGTTTGGCTCTTAAGGAAATGTGAGAAATGTGGAAGATACACTTTGAAGACGGATTTGTGCCCTTACTGCAGCGGCACAGTTCGAATACCTCATCCACCAAAATTTTCTCCTGCCGATAAATACCTCAAATATCGCATAGATATGAGAAAGGAGCAGCTGACAAAATGAAAGACACTTACATTAAAGAGTTCAAACAAATCAAACTCAACAATCCCATTCTAATTGAAGGGCTTCCAGGTTTAGGGCTTGTCGGTAAAATCGCAATACGTTATCTGATTAAAAAATTGAATGCTGAAAAGTTTGCGCATCTGTATTCTCCGCATTTTCCATATTTCGTGCTCGTAAACAAAAAAGGGAACGTCCGCCTTCTACGAGGAGCATTTTATTTTTGGAAGAACAAGGAAGGAACACACGATCTAATCCTCTTCACCGGCGACAGCCAATCACAAACCATCGAAGGGCAATACGAAATTGCCGGTCAAATGCTTGACTTCGCCCAGAAACACGATGTGAAAACAATCGTAACCATCGGCGGTTACCGTATGGAAGCAAAAGACAAACCTAAAGTCTTTGCAGCCGCCACAGCCCAAGACCTTTTGGATAAGGCGCTGCGAGCAGGTGCTGCTGTAAGTAGCTCGGGAAGCCCTATAGTTGGCACTGCAGGATTGATACTTGGGCTGGCACGGTTCAAGAAGATTAACGCACTTTGCCTTTTAGGAGAAACTCGCGGTTATCTGCCTGACCCTTTGGCTGCAAGAAGCATTTTAGAAGTGTTGAAAGCCACCTTCAATTTTGAAGCGGATTTGACTGGTTTGAACGAAGAAATCGCCAAAGCGGAAACGATGGTAACGCGTTTGCAGCAGATTGAAGAAAAAAGAGCTTCGCAAGCTGAAGAAACACGCAAAGAAGAAGACAAAAAAACCACGTACATATCTTAAGCAGAAAAGACGCTCTTCTGTTGCTCTAAGCAAAACTTACACCCTTCCATTCATAGACTCAACCAAAGCGCTAGACTAGCGCTGCCTAGCTGCTCGGGAAAGTTTATACCCCCTTATTTAAAGGGTAAATAGAGGAGAGCTTTTTTCGTAGGAGACGCCTAAAGCAGCATGAAGCTTTTTGCTCTCTGAAGCTTTCGCAAATGCGTCCCAAATCATTATCGTGTTTTTCGCCTGAACAGGTCCTTCTCTTTTGGTCTCGTAAGTTCAGTTGCCGACGCGCTTTCCGTCGCCTGATAATTGTATCCTCTTATGATGGCGACAGGTATCCCCTCGTCCGCTTGACCTATCACAAGTTCTGCAGCGGATGCGAGTTCATCAGCAACAGCAGTTTGCTTGATTCTAAGCACGTATCCGAACAGGTCTTTTTCTCCGCGCCTATCTCTTATAGGCTTGATTCCCGCTACACCTATCGCCACGTTAATCTCCCCCATCCTGAAGGGGCGACCATGCGTATCCGAAACAATCACGGCAACATCGCAACCAGCTAACCTCTTTATTTCTTGCCTAATCTTCTGTGCGGATGCGTCAGGGTTTTTAGGCAGCAACACCACGTTTCTTTCTCCTTCAACATTGGACTTGTCCACTCCCGCATTTGCACAAACCATCCCTTTTTTTGCTTCTGTAATAAGGCTGTTATGTCCCATGCGCACGATTTCTTTTGTTTCCCGAAGAATTACCTCTACTAAAGCAGGTTCTTTCCCAGTTTTTTGTGCTACTTCCTTTGCCCAGTCCGAAGGCGAGACTTCGTCAAGGTTAACCACGTTTCCCTCGGCTTTCGAAACAGCAACATGCGTGATAACTATCACATCCTTTTCTCGTATGGGTGTGTTCTGTTTTTTAGCCGCGTTACAGATGAGTTCCGCTAGGTTATCCCCTTTCGTTATCAGCGGCAAGTCTTGAACAGCAATTATTTCAACAGTGTCCACCGTTGCAAACCTCCGTTTCTTAGGCGTGAATGGCTAACTCTGCAATAAGACTTAAGTTTATCTACTTTGAGAAAACGTCCTTCATGTGTAACGGTTGATTTTAATTTACATTTGCTCATCAACCCCTGTCAAGTGATGCACGTGGTGGTTTTTCCGAGAAGTTTTAAAACCATGCGCTCTATACATTATTCAGAAAGTCACTTCTCTGAAATGAGGGAACAGCCAAACTTGGGAATCGAAAACCTCAACCGCATTTTCAATCCTAAACGAATCGCCGTCGTAGGCGCAAGCGAAAAAGAAGATTCCATAGGCTCCAAAATCTTCAGCAACCTAACTGGCGCAGGCTACACTGGAGAGGTTTTTCCCGTGAACCCTTTTAGGCAGACAGTTCAGGGACTACCCACTTATCCCAGCGTCAGCAAAATCCCTTGCAAAATAGATCTTGCGGTTATAGCTACGCCGGCACGTACTGTCCCGCAAGTCGCCGAAGAATGCGGAAAGGCTGGAGTCGCGGGGATCATAATAATCTCAGCAGGCTTAAAAGAAACAGGTGACGCTGGCGCGAGTTTAGAGAAGCAGCTTCTGGAGCACCATAAAAAGTACGGCATGCGTATAATAGGACCCAACAGTTTCGGCGTGATCAGACCGAAGATTAACCTCTACGCCACTTTTGCCGACAAGCAGGCAAGCCCAGGAAAAAT
This sequence comes from uncultured Candidatus Bathyarchaeia archaeon, assembly GCA_964620515.1. Classification (GTDB taxonomy): domain Archaea; phylum Thermoproteota; class Bathyarchaeia; order Bathyarchaeales; family Bathycorpusculaceae; genus CAZUHG01. The sequence continues at coordinate 2,841 of CAZUHG010000020.1, read as the reverse complement.
AGCGTTCATCTCCCAAAGTGCCGCTTTATGCGCTTCAGCTTTGGACTGGGCGTCAGAAGCTCAGGTTGGCTTCAGCGCAGTGGTTTCCACAGGCTCAATTCTTGATGTTGACCTTGGAGACTTGATTGACTATTTCGGGATTGACGCTCAAACCAGAAGCATCTTGCTTTATGTTGAGTCAATAAAAGACGGCAGAAAATTCGTGAGCGCCGCGCGAGGTTCCGCCAGAAACAAGCCTATTGTGCTGGTTAAGGCTGGACGTTTCAAGGAAAGCATTGGCGCCGCACTTTCCCACAGCGGTTCTTTAGGCGGAGAAGACGCGGTATACGACGCTGCTTTTAGACGTGCTGGTATTGTCCGTGTTGAGGCTCTCAGCGACCTTTTTAACTGTGCAGAAGCTTTGGCTATGCAGCCAAATCCGACTGGTCCAAACCTGACTATAATTACCAACGCTGGAGGTCCCGCGATAATGGCTACGGATCACCTTATCGCGAGAGATGGGAAACTTGCGAGGCTGAGTAGTGACACGGTTAAAGCCTTGAAGAGTGTCTTGCCTTCTTACTGTAGCACAACAAATCCCATCGACATTTACGAGGAAGCTACTCCGAACAGGTTCAGAGATGTGGTGGAGATATGCCTGAAAGACCAGAATAGCAGCGGTTTCCTGATTATCTATACTCCTCAGGGTGCCACGAAGCCTGTTGACCTCGCAAAGATAATAGTGGAGTTGGCAAAGCGAACTCAGAAGCCTATTCTCACGGCTTTAATGGGCGAGGACGAGAGTTGCCGAAAAGCTCGTAGACTCCTTCAAGGAAATGGTATTCCATCATTTACAGCGCCTGAAGAGGCTATTTCAACTTTTATGTACATGTACAATTACAGTCGAAACTTGGAGCTTCTGTATCAGACTCCTGAAGAACTACCAATAGCGCAGCCCAACCGTACTCCTCTAAAGGGGATTCTTAGACAAGCTTTTTGCGAGGGACGCAAGGTCCTCAGTTTACCTGAGGCCACGCGGTTTTTGGAAGCATACCAGATCCCAGTTGTGAATACGCTTGTTGCACGAACCCCTGAAGAAGCTATCGCTTTATCTTCTGAAATAGGCTATCCTGTGGTCCTGAAAGCTTTGTCTCCTCAGATTTCGCACAAATCTAAAGTCGGCGGTGTCGTCTTGAACGTTTGTTCTCCATCAGAAACCAAAACTTTCTTCGGAGAGATGGCTAAAAGCGTTAAGAATTACAGTATTGCAGCTGAGTTTCAAGGAGTTGCCATTCAGCCTATGATACGCGAAAAGGGGCACGAACTGATTATTGGCTCTAAGAAAGACGCGCAGTTTGGCTCAATAATCGTTTTCGGCATGGGCGGAACCTCCGCTGAATTGTTCAAGTATGTATCCATCGGTTTTCCACCGCTGAATCAAACTCTCGCGAGACGGCTAATAGAAGACACCGCCATTTACAAACGTTCGCAATCCGTTGGGCAGCCTTTAAATGTTAAGTTACTTGAGGAGATTCTGGTGAAATTTTCGCAGTTTGTTACAGATTTTCCTGAAATACAAGAGGTCGACATAAACCCTTTGATTGCTGGCGAGAATGGTGCTGTGGCGGTTGACTCTCGCATAGTGATAGAGTGGGACAGAATGATGCGCGAATTTGCCGACCATCAGGATAACAGCCTCATTGCTTCTTACCCGAAGAAATACGTTGCTGCTAGGCGGCTTAAAAACGAGGTTCAGGTATCGCTTCGCCCAATAAAGCCTGAAGACGAAGGGCGTTTCAACGAGTTTTTGAAGTCCCTCTCTGCGGAAACTATGCGGTTCAGGTTTTTCGAGATAATAAAAGAAGTGCCCCATGAAACGTTAACGCGGTACTGCAATCTGGATTACGACCGAGAAATCGCCATCGTAGCAGAACTTCAAGACGGCAAAAAACCAATAATCGGTGCTGTGCGGTTAATTCTTGAACCTGGCGGGAAAAGCGGCGAGTTCGCTGTTTTGGTGGGTGATGAATGGCAAGGTCTTGGGCTCGGATCTACGCTTATGGATCTGCTTGCCGAAATGGGCAAAGACATGCGTGCGAATAAAATCTACGGTTACGTGAGTGTTGACAACCAAAAAATGTTGAGTATGTGTAGGAAAAAAGGGTTTAAGGTGGAACCCTTGGATGAAGAGACTGTCCAGGTGTCTTTGCTTCTGCAGTGATTAAGTCGTTTAGCTTCTGAACTTTTGCAGTTTTTGCAGCATTTCTTTGTCGCCTTCAGCGTCGCCAGCGCATGTTGCAATTATGCCGTCGACGAGACCGTTGAGTTTTGCTGCTTTCTCTTCCACTGTATCCATTGTTGCCGCGGTTGGCCACCCAATCATTTTTACAGTCTCTACGTTTTTCGGTGTCCCCACCAAGAAGTATGCGTAGATTGGCTTGTTTAGGCGTTTGCACTCTTTCGCTACCTGCTCCAGTATCGGGAATGTTTTGTCTTCGAGCCTCATGAAGTAGATAAAGTCCCAAGCGCCTCTCGCCCGTTCAATGGTCTCTTCCACAGATCGCCGCGCTGTTAGTAAGCATCCTAACTTTATGTTCTTGAGCTTCACGTTTGAGCGCAAGAAGTCGCGGGCTTCCTCTGAGGATTTCAGCATTTTTATGGGTTCGCCGTATTTGGGCACGTCACCCATCGTAATTGCCAAGCCATCGACGCCCATGATGTCCGCAGCTAAAGCTAAACCTCCCACTTCAACTGGACCTTTATAATGCAGTATGAATATGGGTACGATTTCTTTCTCAGGATACTTAGACTTCAGTACGCAACTCACAACTGTGCCGCTGGGCGCAGGAAAGCCTGCAGCGC
>CAZUHG010000019.1:0-23757 GCA_964620515.1 uncultured Candidatus Bathyarchaeia archaeon | reverse complement strand
AATAGTAGTACTGGTCGCCTGAAGGCGTTGTGTAGCCGCCTGTTCCCGCTGAAATGGACAGGCACTTCTGAGTCACGTAGTACGCCGTAACATACTCTATTGTGTCTTCTTCAACGTACACTGTTATCGGGTTCACGCCATCCGCATAACCGTCAAAACACTTGAAAGGTACACCGCCATGCACAGATTCAACTTCAACCGTGTGGTTCCCCGGCTCCTCTAAAGCTATTCTTAGGTGCTGCGAATAGTCTGTATCACCTGCGTATTGACCATCTATCCACACGTCGACAGCACCTGCCAGCCAGTAACCATCAATGTTAAACCCTGCTGCCACATTCATTTTAGCGGAATTATGCAAATGTAAATCACCATTGCCATAAACGCGCATCCAGCCCTCATACCATCCTGCAGGTGGGGGAGTAATAGTTCCTGGCCACCACGTCTCAAAGCCATCATAAAGCGGACTGTCTTCATATGTTTCTGAGAACACGTCTGTCGAAGCATTGTCTAGGGCATCATTTATCGAATAACCACAGGTTAATGCATAGTAATAGAAAAGGCAGATGAAATCCATTCCAACTGCTGAGGTGTACCTGAAACAGCCACCAGTCTGATCGTTTATTAATGGAGAAGCATCAACGAAGCCAATATAGCAGTGACCGCCAAGATCAGGATTAGTATAGCCATCACTGCTCATGTTAGAGTTTTGGGCCCAAGCAACAGGCAACCCACTAGTCGGGCTGGTTGCGCTCTTGCATACCCAACTCCAAGCAAAAAAAGTATTGCCAGTAGTTTCAGCAGCAATCTCTTGATAAGTTATAACCTCATCTGCTTTAGGCCAATAATTGTCTGAACCGTACATGTGTCCAAAGTAGAACACAGCCACCCTATCGTAAGTTCGATCCATATAATATGCATTGGTCAATACAGTGTATTCAGTAGTTTGATTACCATAGTATTTAGCTGTCGTGTAATAATCGTTGTAAAAAAGAGACGCTAGCATAATAGACGTATAGTTTGCTCCAATTTGTTCCTCTAGAGTTTGATTGTTGGTAGAGGCATATATGGTGGATGCCCCTGAACCTGGAAAAATTGCCTCAACTTTTGGAACCGCAGCAGAGAAAAAACAAGAAGAAAGCAAAAGGCACAGCAAAGCTGTGCCAAGTTTCAAAGACCGCTTCGAAGCGCCTTTAAACCTTACGAACCTGACTCGATTGGTGCCAAAGCAGAAGACAACAACACAGAACCCAACTGCAACTGCGACAGGAACAGACAGCATAATTGCCTGCCCCTGCACCTCGCCAGAACCAGACCCGTCAACCGAAGACGCCATGCCATAAACCATAGGGCTTATCCTGCTAACTTCGCCATTGTCCGCCCACACCCTAACATAAACGCCAGTCACACAACCAGTATACATCTTGTCAAAGCCCAACGGCACATACCACGAAGGATACAACGTAAACGGGTCACCGCCACGAGCAGCACTCGCATCCTGATAATTGAGGTAACACAACGACAAGTTGCCCACCGACGCAACTTTAAAACCTGAAACCGTAACGTTACCCTCCTCACCATCAACCACTTCATACGAGTAATCCTCAAGCGCCGCCACCGCCTCCGACAAAGCAGCCTCACCTGAAAGCGAAGCAACACCCACCACCCGATACAGCTGCCAGTTGTCAAGGAAACACTTCAAAACTCCATCACGGTAGCTTAGTATGACGTTTTTTGCTGGGGCTGGAACACCGTTTTCATCCACGTAAGTCCACGTGAAATCCACGAGTGTTTTGCCGATGACTGAAACTTGAAGCTGCACGTTTCCGTCAGTTTTTGTAATGTTCTTGTCAGCATCTACAGTGTCCAGCATTGCTTCGAATTCTCCGTATAGTGAAGTGGCAGTGTAGCTTTGATATCTTTGCAAGAAGTTCTCAGCATCTCCAATCACATCGGCGGCGGGCTGATTAAGTGAAAGCGCACCGTTGACATCGCTGACGTAAATCTTGCGCAGATGACCGTTCGTAAATGAGAATCTTGCCCTGACTTTGCCTTGGCTTGATGTGAGAGTGAAATCCGCTTCCTCCTGAGGTAAAGTCAAATAAGAATTTTGCTCATGCGCTGTTAACTTTGGTGTGTATGCTGTCATGTTGAAGTCTGCAACAGACGCAAGTATTTCCAGTGATTCCTCAACGGTTGTTGACTCAGCAGCGTGCACGGTGGGGGAAAGCAGAGCGCATATGTTTGATATCAGGAATGCCGATATGAGGATTATTATGAACATTTTTTTCTTAGAACTTTTCATCTTTTCCTTTCACCTCCTTTTACAGCTGAAACTGAACACTGGTTATTTTCTGCCGCTCCGTTAGTGATACGCTTGTGTTGTTCCTCGCAGAGCTTCACAGTGTTTGTTTCAAAAAACCACCTTCAAGTGAAATCAACGTTTTTAAATTTTAAGCGTTGTCGACATAAAAAAAGTAATTCTAAGAATCAGGTAGCTGAAAATACGTGTGATTTTAACAAGTAAATGGTTACCCCTTAAGTGTTTAATGATAAAGAAACTCGCACAAGAATTACGTTAACGAGCGCAAATTGGAGGCGAACGAGCTTATCCGTAGGCTAATGCAGATAGTTACATTAAACTAGTGAGAGTCGAGTTATATTGGCTGTCTTCTCTTCGCAAAATAGACGCTAAACTCGTGGTTCACCCCTTGGGCTTGCATCTTCTTGAGAACAACAGCAGTAAACCTATAGCAACAGCAACCACCAATATTAAAGCGGCTACAACCAGAGGTATCCATGCCGACAAAGTCGATATTTGAGGTTGAGCTACTGTAAAAATTACTGTTTGAGATATGCCCGTTTTTCCAGTTGCGTCTGTTGCGTAAATTATTATGTTGTATGTCCCGTTTGACAAGGATAAAGTGGTATTACCGTTTACAGCCACACTTGCGCTGTAGTTCAAGCTGTAGGCGGCAGATGAAATTGGCTTGTTTACCGTGAAAATTAACGGAACATCAGAAGCATTATACTGATTTTTGTCTACAGGAGACAAGACTGAAATCTTCGGAGGCGCATCAACACTAAAGTAAACCTCTGGCGAAAGTGAAGAAACATAAGGGTTGTCCCAGTCACTTCCAGCGGGGTAAGCATTGCCGATTATCAGGCTGTGAGAACCCTCACTCAACGAGGACAACGTTACATCAAATTCGAGGGTATATACCCTTTGAGGATCAAGAGTGGGTCCAACGAGGGGAACCACCATCTCTGAAGTGACCTTTACTGGCATCAGGTCCACTCTTGCCTCGTCAACTCGCATATCATCCTGCCCGTCTAAAATGTAAAAGTAACTGTACCCATCGGGGTAAGAGACAGTTTTCACAGTAAAAGTCAATGATACAGTATCAACGTTGTAGGTCTTGTTCTGTGGAGACCGCATTGAATACAACGCGCCGAATGAGTCGTTAGGTCTCTTGATTATTATTATATTTGCGTTTACTAAACCAACAAGCAATGATCCTGCCAATGTTATAACTATCAGCGTTGAAATGAAAGCTGCTGTGGGCGCTTGTTTTTTCATATGCAACCCTCCTATCTATTACTGGGGTGTTTCTGGGGTTTAAGCGTTTTTGTCAAGGTTTCTTGACTAAACAGGCGCTTTCACGGGTCAAACTTTCTTGACTAACGGCGCACTTGCCGCTTAATAACCAATCAATGCAGAAGCCAGTCAACTACTAGTTCAAGCTATTTATAGAGGGGGTATAAGACAAAAATTGCGCATCAGCCCCCTACAACAACACAGCAAACAGCAAAAAAAACAGCAAACCCAAAAGCCTGCTCCTCCTTCCGCCGAGAATTTTCTCCGAAAACCGTAGTTAACTTAAAAAATGAGCGTAACCATAACGTAACCGAATCGTGATGAGAAAGGACCAAAGTGGTGAAGGCTAGAAGTGTCACAGGCAACCTTCGAAGAAATCAGTGCATCCGACTTTTTCTACCGCAACAGAGACATCGCTGGCTTCACTAACCCATCCAGAGCCATATTCGCAGCAATCCGCGAACTCGTAGAGAACTCGTTGGATGCCGCTGAAAGCCAGAAGATACCACCAGACATTTACGTGCGCCTTTCCTTCGAAGGAGAAGCAAGCAAAGACACTCAAATTTACAAACTAAGAGTCGAAGACAACGGTTCAGGAATCCAGCCTCGATTTATTCCTTCAGCTTTTGGCCAAGTCCTCTACGGCTCAAAATACAAACTGAAACAGACAAGAGGCACCTTCGGTTTAGGCGGCAAAATGGCAGTGTTATACGGGCAAATCATGACACACCAACCTGCCCACGTCACTTCAAGCACTGGCTTGGCAAAAATCTACTCTTTCAAACTCATGATTGACATCCAACGAAACCGCCCCATCATCCTCGACCGCAAAGTGCTCATCAACAAGGAGCAGTGGCGCGGAACAATCGTGGAATTCAACCTTGAAGGCGACTACTTGCGAGCTATGCCCAAAATCCTAGATTACTTCAAGCAAACAGCCATGGTGAACCCATACGCGAATTTAACATTCGTCGACCCTAAAGGCAGACTCTACAAGTTTACCCGTGCTACAACGGATATGCCTGCACCTCCAAAAGAGACAGACCCACATCCTTACGGCGTTGACGTGGAGCTTCTTCAGCGGCTCATTCAAGTAACACCGTATAAAACTATGTCAGAGTTTCTGAAGCGCCACTTTCACAGGGTTGGCGACATCACTGCACAGAAATTCTTGGAATTCAGCGGATTAAGCCCATCAAAAAACCCGAAAAGGCTTTCACACGAGGAAATCGTAAGGCTAATGCAGAACCTGAAAAAGTTTAAAGATTTTCTGCCGCCAGACGCAAGTTGCCTGTCACCTCTAGGCGAAGAACTCCTCCGCGCTGGAATAGCAAAAGAGTTGAAACCCGAGTATCTGGTTGTGCATCAACGTAAACCCTCAACTTACGCGGGGCACCCATTCATCATTGAGGCAGGCATAGCTTACGGCGGAGAGGTTCCGAAAAGAGGCAACTTTGTTATTTACCGTTTCGCCAATAGGATACCGCTACTTTATGATGAAGCAAGCGATATTTCGTTCAGGGTGATAAACTCGATGAATTGGCGCAGGTACAAGGTTTCGCCTGACATGCCCATCGCCATCGTGGTGCACATTTGCAGCACCAAAGTCCCTTACAAAACGGTTGGTAAAGAATTCATAGCTGACCGACCAGAGGTGCGGCGTGAAGTGGCAAACGCGTTACGCGAAGTTGCCCGGCAACTCCAGCATTTCCTATCCAAGCGCGAACACGTGGACAGGGAGAAAAAGCGGCTCAGCGTTTTCGCCAAGTATCTACCGCGGATCGCAGAGTTTTCTACGATTCTTGCTGGAAAAGAGAAGCGTCCTGACATTGAAAAATTGATAAAGAGTGTGCAGAAGTATGGCGCAGAAGAAGAGTAAAGGCGTTATTGCTGAAAAGAAAAACGAAGTAATGGGCAGCCTGAAGAATTTAGGCACAAAAATTTATGATCAACTGGACAGCGGAGTCTTCCCCACAATCACAATGCCCAGTCGCTCCACGGAGAACATTCACTACGATCCAGACCTTCGCCAGTACATTCTAGGTGAAAAAAGTGTCACCAGAAGTGCGCGGAACATTCGTCACGTGAAACCTTTTACGCAACTGGCGTGGGCTGCCATGTTCTCAAATGAACTTACGTCTCAGCGCAAAACCTCAACCTTGAGAGATGTTTACTATTCAGCGCAAGCGTATAATATGACTTTTAAGGATCAGCAGGAATCCAACAATATAATAACCGATCTTGAAACTGCGTCTGGTCGTTCCAGAGAAGATTTTAACATTTTTCCTGAAGAGCGCTCCGCGGTCTTCGGCGACCTTACAATAGAGTACACGGTTCCAGGCTACGAGGGTAAAAGCTTGAATTTGTCGTCGCATCCCGACGGCGTCTTGGTTGGTCCAGCTTTAACTTCCTCCGAGTTCGCAAGCACCACGGCGGATAAGGTCATAGCCATAGAGAAAGGTGGCTTGTTCACGCGGTTTATTGAAGAGAACGTGCATAAGAAGCACAATGCCTTGATGGTTCTGACGGGTGGTCAAGCGCCTAGGCAGACGCGGTACTTCATACGGCGCTTGCATGATGAGTTGAAGTTGCCCGTTTACATTTTCACTGATGGCGACCCGTGGGGAATGCACATCGCTATGGTTATAATTTCTGGCTCGGCGAACGCGGCGCATCTGCGGGAGTTGAACACGCCTGACGCGAAGTGGAGTGGCGTCTGGGCTACGGATATTGTTAACTATAAGCTGCCTACTGATCCGCTGGATGAGGTGGATATCAAAAGGCTTTATGAGTTGCAGAGGGACCCGCGGTATGAGGGAGACCCTTTGTGGCGGAGAGAAATCAAAATGTTTCTGAAGATAAGGCGGAAGGCGGAGCAAGAGGCATTCAGCCGTTACGGCTTAACTTACATCGTTGACGAGTATTTGCCTACTAAGCTGGAAGAGACAAAATAGCAAGAGAAGTTTAGGATATTTTCGCTGTTTGATTTCAGAATCCTTTCAGTTTTTTTGTCTATGAAACTAAAAAAAAGGAAGGGAAATTTTGCGTTTTGTTGTTAGACTATTTTCTTCTCATGATGAGTACTGCTGCTATTACGATTGCTATGATTATGCCGATTGTTGAGATCGCGAGGTATGTTCCGATTGGTTCTTGCGGAGCGGGTTCAGGTTCTGCAGGTGCTTCTGCTATGGAGAAGTAGCCTATGCCGTATGAACCTGCGTAAGCTTTAGAGCCGAGGAACGTAGCAATTATTTGGTATTGGCCGGGTTCCCAGTCCGAAGTGTCCAAGGCGTACGCGAATGTGCCTGTTGGTTCACTTGTAACTCTCTGTATGTGCCTGGACGTGCCGTTAGGACCAATAGAGTCAAGGATGACTTCGACGCCCGTAGCGTTAGTTGGAATTGCTCTCTGCAGGTGCAGGTACTCCATCCAGTCGCTCATGCTAGCGTCAGAAACACAACCTGTGCCTTCCTGAGCCGGAGATTGGTCAGTGATTGTGCCCTCTATCAACAGTGGTTGGCCTTTTGTTACAACCCTCGATGAGGGCGAAACTGTCGTTTTGGATTCGCCTACACCGAAAGCGTACATATAGTTGTCGTATCTGTTGCCTATTACGAGGACGCCGTCTGCAATAAGTGCCGCCTGTGAGTTGTCTCCATAACCGCTACCACATGTAGTGAAGCCGTCCAACACCCATATGGACTCTCCTGAAGTTGTGTTGATGCAGTGCAGTTTATAGCCTCTTTGGAGTGGTTGGGTGGGGCTGTGCTCTCCGCCGGCTACGTAAAGCTTTCCTTCAGCAATGGCAGTGCCTTGGCGGAAGGAGAAGAATGGGTATGAAGCGCCAAAGACGTTGTCGTATGGGTAGGTTGGAGCATCCGTGTAGTTCCACACTATTTCGCCTGTGTCAGCGTCGAGGCAGTAGATGCCCGCGTAAGTGCCAACGTAGTACTGGTTATAGGCAGCGTGCATGAAGTATTCGTGGAATGTGCCCCATGGATAAAGGAATGGTTCAGCTCGCCAAGCTTCGGTTCCACTCCGGAGGTTAACAGCGCGAACGAGCCTCACCATTGATGATAAATCTGGGTGGTACATAGTGCCAATGTACTTGCCATACTGGCCGCATCCTGAGCCTCCAACTGTTTCTCTGTCCGCGTCAGTCGATGTTCTACTCCAGAGTATTGCCCCGGTTGCTGTGTCGAAAGCGCCAATCGTTTCTGGGGGAACGCCTATGGTTCGGTAGTAACCTACACCGCCAGATATGCCTGTGAGTCCAGCGAACGGATATGATACGTTGTACACTATTCTTGCAGTGAAGTTGTCAACAGCTACGAAGAAGCCGCCACCTCCAGATGTATCCCACTTAATCAAGCGTCTTGAGGCACCAGCGCCCGTTACGCTGTAGGCATATGGGGGTTCATAGGCGTTTATCGACAGGCCTGTTAGGTTGTACCTTAATGCTCCAGTGTAAGCATCATACTTGAGTAGCCGATTGTTGGTAACGGTTACTAGCATAGGTTCGTAGCCCTGCCACCCTGTAAGAGCTATATCGTACATTGCGCGTGTTGCCGGGACTCCATTTATCTTCCAGAGTACTTCACCAGTCTTGATGTCTATTGCGTAAGTGTCTCCGCCGTCAAGAGTTATGTAGACATATCCGCCTATGGCTACGTTTGCGCTTGGGCCACCTTGGTAGCTAGCAGACCCCAAGTCTCCTCCTATGATGCCGCCTATGGCAGTCTTGAATTTCCATAGTATGTGGCTGCTCTCGGGTCCCGTACTATAAGGATTGAAAGAGGCCGCTGAGGCATTGTAGTATGCTTGGAGCCAGTCTCCAGTACGGTAAGCCCATCCTCTGTTTGATCCTTCTATTGGACGCTCCCAGTAACTTGGCAACGGAAGTTCTGGCCAGTCAGGTACTTGTTCTTCTTGTACAACAAGGTCCATTTCTGGGCTTTCACAGGCTCTATAGAGCATGCTAACAGGTATTGGGGTCGTTGCCATAAAGGTGGAGATGTTTCCTTCAACCAGTTGCTCAGGAACTCTCAACTTGAGTTTATATGTGCCGACTTGGGTAGGTGTATATGTAAGATAAGCTGTGTTGTCTGATCTGCCTGGATCAACTGTAAAGGTTTCTGTGTCTCCGTCAGGGCTTGTGATGTCAATTTCGTAGCCATACAGATGGAGTGGCGATGGACATGATGGCACAACATACGCGTTGACTAAAAGTACCTGGTCAACGCCTATGGGATTAGGTATGAAGCTAAGGTAAGCAACTGTATTAACGGTTTCCGTTATTTGAGCGGTAGACAATGGCAAAATGGTCATTACGAGTGGTGCAAGCATCAGAAACAAAGCAATCGCAATAGCAATTTTGTTTTTGTTCATCTTTCTTTTTTCCTCCATAAGTATATTGAACGAGAACAATTTCCTTATTAGATTAAAATCTATTTAAGTTCTTCCATAAACGAATTGAACAAAAAATTATTAAATTAAAAGATGGTAAAGTTTTTTTGCTAAAAAGGAACATGCAAGTTTTGGTGTGCGGGAGCCCTGAACAGCCGCAACCCTAAAGGAGAAAGAGAATAACTAAATGCTGCCAGCGTCAATTCAGAGTACTTTCAGTTCATTTTGTCTGCAAACAAAAAAAGGGAAAGTTAGTTTTGTGTTGTTGTGAGGTTTATCGTTTTCTGATTTGCCAGAAGAGCAGTAGTCCAACTACTGCGATTGCGATGATTACGCCGATTACGGCAGGAACGAAGTATGTGTCAGCGATTGATACTGGCTCTGGTTCTTCGACAGGTACTTCAGGTGCTTCTTCCACGGAGAAGTAGCCTATGCCGTATGAACCTGCGTAAGCCTTAGAGCCGAGGAACGTAGCGATTATTTGGTATTGACCTGGTTCCCAGTCCGAAGTATCAAGAGTATACGCGAATGTGCCTGTTGGTTCACTGGTAACTCTCTGTATGTGCCTATACGTGCCGTTAGGACCCATAGAGTCAAGGATGACTTCGACGCCCGTCGCGTTAGTCGGTATTGTCCGTTGCATATGCAGGTACTCCATCCAGTCGCTCATGCTAGCGTCAGAAACACAACCTGTGCCTTCCTGAGCCGGAGATTGGTCAGTGATTGTGCCCTCTATCAACAGTGATTTGCCTTTTTCTACAATCTTTGAGGAAGCTGCAACTGTTAGTTTGGATTCGCCTACACCGAAAGCGTAGAGATTGTTGTCGTATCTGTTGCCCATTACGAGGACGCCGTCTGCAATAAGTGCCGCCTGTGAGTTGTCCCCAGCACCGCTACCACATGTAGTGAAGCCTTCTAGCACCCATATTGCCTCTCCTGAAGTTGCGTTGATGCAGTGCAGTTTGTATCCTCTTGCGATTGGTTGGTTGGGGCTGTGTTCGCCACCAGCTACGTATATTTTTCCGTCAGCAATGGCAGTGCCTACACCGAAAGAGAAGAATGGGTATGAAGCTCCAAAGACGTTTTCGTATGGGTATTCTGGAGCATCCGTGTAGTTCCACACTATTTCGCCTGTGTCAGCGTCAAGCGCATAGATACCCGCGTAGGTGTTAACGTAGAACATGTTGTAAGCAGAGTGCATAAAGTACTCGTGGAAGGTGCCCCACGGATAAAGGAATGGTTCACCCATCCAAGCTGTATTTCCAGTGTAGAGATCAACAGCACGAATAAGCCTCACTTTTGAGTCTAGATCTGGGTAGTACTGCGTGAGAATGTACTTGCCATACGCGCCGGGGCCACATCCTGCAACTGTTTCTCTGTCTGCGTCAGTTGACGCTCTCTGCCAGAGTATTGACCCGTCTTCCGTGTTGAAAGCTCCAATAGTGTCGCCAGTACCCATCATGCTCCGGTAATAACCTACACCGTTAGCTAGGCCTGTGATTCCAGAGAACGGAAACGACACGTTGTACACTATTCTATTAGCAAAGGTGTCAGTAGTCGGCATGAAGAAACCTCCTCCGCCGCCAGTTGCGTCCCACTTAACCAAGCGCCGTGTAGCAGCGCTATACGGGTTCTGTATGCTGTAGATGTATGGGGGTTCAAAGGCGCTTATCGACAGCCCGGTTACATTGGTCCTCAACGATCCTGAGAATGGATCATACTTAAGCAGCCGATTGTTACTAACGGTTACTATCATAGGTTCATAGCCCTGCGCTCCGTCATAAGATAAATCATACATTCCGTATGATGATGGAATTCCATTTTTCACCCACTTCACTTCACCAGTTTTGATGTCTAATGCGTAAGTATCGCTATTGTCAAGAGTCAAGAAAACATATCCAGCCATAGCCAAATTCGCGCTTGGACCACCTTGGTAGGTAACAGCGCCCATGTCGCCGCCTATGATGCCGCCGATAGCAGTTTGGAATTTCCATAGTATGTGGCTGCTCTCGGGTCCCGTACTATAAGGATTGAAAGAGCGTTCTGAAGCATTGTAAAGTGCCATGAGCCAGTCTCCAGTACGCCATCCCCATTGTCTGTTCTCTGGGTGTATTGGACGCTCATAGTAACTTGGCAACGGAACTTCGGGCCACGTAACCACCGATTCGTTCTGTACAACAAGTTCCATTTCTGGGCTTTCGCATGCGCGGTAGAGAAGGTTGACAACTGAGGGCATAAAGAACCCAGAGGAGGTTCCTTGAACCAGTTGTTCAGGGACTCTTAACTTGAGTTTATATGTGCCGATTTGGGTAGGTGTATATGTAAGATAAGCTGTGTTGTCTGATGTCGCGGGAGAAACAGTAAAGGTTTCTGTGTCTCCGTCAGGGCTTGTGATGTCAAGTGAAAAGTTGTATAGATGGAAGGGCGATGGACAAGATGGCACAACGTACATGTTAACCAAAAGGATCTGGTCAACCCCTACGGGATTAGGTATGAAGCTAAGGTAAGCAACTGTATCAGTTGGTGTCTGTGCTTGAGTTACATCAACTGGAACAATAGCCATTAGGAGTGGTGCAATCATTAGAAACAAAGCAATTGCAGCAACTGTCTTGTTTTTGCCATTTTTCATTTTTTCATCTTTCCAGATTTATATTTGCGCTCTTTCAGGGCGCCGTTATCGCCCTCCGAGGCGCGCTCGACCACGCAGTAGGCTACGTGGCTTGAATTTTCAATCTTAATTATGGTAAATGTTTATAAGATTTGCTGTATGTTGACGCCATGCAGACGGCAAAAGGGATAAAGAGAGGTTCCTTGATTCTTCTGCACGAGGACGGTAATTTGCCCGCGAAAGGCTATGATTCGGTGAACCTGCCATCAGGGTTATACAACAAAGTGAAAGCGTTAGTCGCGTGTAGAGACGATCTAGGTTACAGAAGTGTAACCGAGTTCGTGGCAGACGCCGTCAGGAAGAGGACAGAAGAAATCGAAAAGACACACGATTCAACATCGCAATCCGAAAAATAAATCTAAAATTTTTGGGCAGACAAAAAGGAAAACTGAAACAGCACATGTATACTTCCTAAGCAGATGGAAAAATCGTAGAAACTGGAAAAATCCCGAAAGCATAAGTTTTATATGCTAAAATTCAGAAAAGTAATTAGGCGAGTTTCATGCCAGAACCAGTTTTTGAATGGTATACAGACAACAAAGGCAAATTCAGATTCAGATTGAAAGCTGCCAACGGAGAAATCATAGCCATGAGCGAGGCGTATAGTTCCAAAGACGGTTGCGTCAACGGAATAGAAGCAGTCAAGAAGAACGCACCCATCGCAAAAATAGTGGAAGCGAAAAAGTAAACCAAAACCTTCACTCTGTCCTTTGATCTCTTTCCCCTCTTTTTCTTTGCTCAAAAAAGGTATTCCGAAACGGATTTTCAATTTCTCACTTACCATGCCAAAGATGCAAATTGATGACGCAGAACTAAGGTCAGAAACTGCCAGTTGCTATAACACAGATGCCTCTTTCAGCAGCTTTTCAGTTTCACCCCTCTCAGAAAAGATTAATTACTTTGTCAACTGATTAGCTATTGGATGATTGTTATGGGAGGACCATCTGAACGCGAGTTTTTAGAGAAAGTAGTTAAGATAAAGGAAAAAGCAAGTAAAATGGCCAACGAAGTGCGTGATGATTTCGCGAAGATGGAGAAGCTGAAGGCTGAATCCTTGAAGAAAGTTGAGGAAATGCGCCGTTCCGCCGAGGACAACTTGGAAAAGTTGGAGCAAGAGACTGCAAAGAGTAAAGACATTGCAACCGAATCGCGATACAGAATAAACGAGGAAATAAGGCAAGCCAAGGATCAGATCGAGGAGAAATACAGAGAACTCAAATCCAGAATTTCAGCCTCAATCATGCCAACATAAATCACCTAGCAGACTATCCTGACAAACTTGCATGCACAGAGCGCCAGCAAATACCTATTGCTGAAGTGCAGCATAGCAGAGAAAACAACTATAGTCGCTAAATGAAATTAGTCTAGTTTCACATGCAGTCTGCTGAGAATTTATAAAAAACAACCAAATTTCTCTCTCAACCTTTCGCCTAATCCACCCAAACCCGTAAAAACCTCCTGCAAATAAGAGAAATTTAAAATAACTCTTCCTGTTTTATGTAGGAAACACATCGGAGAAAAAGGAAGGAACGGACATGAGCGAAGGAGACACTTTCTGGGTATCTCTTGCAGAGAAGTTTCTCGGACTTCTTCTCACAATAATAGGCGCATTATTCCTCTATTTCACGGTCACAAGCGCAACCGCTTTGGGAGTTTTCACAGGGCTTTTCGGTTTCTTAAGCATCGGGGCTTTAATTATTGGCGTGTTCCTGCTCATCGTCAGACCGCCAGAATAGGCTTACTCTCTTCTTTCAACCACTACTCTACAGTTGGTAACCAACGCAGCTATAACGCCTAAAGCTGCCAGCCACGGAGCCAGAACCGCGCCTATCACACCTACAGTGGCTGGAATCTCAAGCAACGGTTTTCCCTTCTCATCTTTCACAATTATTCTTGTTACGTTTCCTTCATGCAGCAACTCCTTAACTCGGTCAACGAGATTGCTGGCGGAAACAGTGAATTCTTCTCTGGTGACTTTGGCTGCTGACGCGCCGCAAACAGGACAGAACTTATCATCCTCTTTCAAAGGAGCACCGCATTTCGTGCAGTAAGGCATGCTTTTTCACCTCACTGTGCCAACGGTTGCAGCGCGCTTAAAAATATTGCTAAACCGCTGGCTGAGTGTTTATTAGGCGAAGCCTCATTATTTTTTCGTGGAGTGCATTTGATAGCCGAACAAGAAACGGAGTGCGTCACGGATGCCTATTCGCCAGCCCATCGTATGCGTTCTCGGACATGTGGATACTGGCAAGACTCTGCTTTTGGACAAGATTAGAAAGACAAGTGTGCAGGCAAGAGAAGCAGGCGGCATGACGCAGCATATAGGCGCAAGCTTCTTTCCAGTTGAGACGCTTAAGCAGCTAATTGGCCCGTTTCTTTCCATGCTCAAGGGCGAAATTGAAATTCCCGGTTTACTGATTGTTGATACTCCTGGGCATGAGGCTTTCACTAATTTAAGGCACAGAGGCGGAAGCGTAGCCGACATAGCTATTCTCGTTGTCGATATACTGAAGGGCTTTGAAGCGCAAACTTACGAATGCATCGAAATCCTGAAAACACGTAAAACGCCGTTCATAGTGGCAGTGAACAAAATTGACCGGGTTCCAGGCTGGAAGCCCCAGCAAGTCACGTCTTTCTTGAATGCTTACGCGGTTCAGGACCCGTACGTTAAGGAGAACTTGGATAATAAGCTCTACGAGGTTATGGGTACTTTCTCGCGTGAGGGCTTCCGCACCGACCGCTTTGACCACATCAAAGATTTCACGTCAACAATCGCTTTGGTGCCTACTAGCGCAAAGACTGGCGAGGGCGTGGCGGAGCTTCTCATGGTTCTTGTTGGCTTGGCGCAGCAGTACTTGAAGAAGCGGCTGCAGACCACGGAAGGTCCAGCAAAGGGTTCTGTTCTCGAAGTCAAGGAAGAGCCAGGGTTAGGCTTAACGCTTAACATCGTAATTTATGATGGTACGCTGCAAAAGGACGATTTAATCGTGGTGGGCGGCAAAGAGAAGCCCATTGTGACCCATATAAGGACGATTCTGGTTCCTAAGCCTCTAGATGAAATCAGAGACCCGCGCGACAGGTTCAGCTCGGTTGACTGTGTTTTTGCAGCCGCAGGCGTAAAAATAGTTGCATCTGACTTAGAGGGTGCCCTTGCAGGAGCGCCGTTGTATGCGGTTCCTTCAGGCGAAGACCCCGCGAAATACGTTAAGCTTGTCGCGGAGGAAATTAAGAAAATCAGAATCGCCACCGATGTAAAAGGCATAGTGCTGAAGGCTGACACGTTAGGATCCTTGGAGGCTATTGCGGCACTTCTTAAAAAGAACAATTTGCCCGTTAGAATCGCAGATGTGGGCGACGTTTCCAAACGTGACGTAGTCGAAGCCTCAGTGGTGAAGGCACATGAACCGCTGTTTGGAGCAGTTTTAGTCTTCAACGTTAAAGTTTTACCTGACGCTGAAGAAGAGGCAGCAAATGCTGGCGTTCAATTTTTCAAGGATCCAATAATCTACAATTTAATCGATAATTATTTAGAATGGTTTAGATCCAAACGTGAAGCTAAGGCTGAGCAGGAATTCGAAAAACTCGTTAAACCTGGAAAAATCTTGGTTATGCCCGGTTACGTTTTCAGAAGAGCGAAACCCGCAATATTCGGCGTGGAAATCTTGGGTGGACAGCTGAAGCCAAAATCATCGCTCATAAGAGCGGAAGACGGCGCAGACGTGGGCGATGTTCAGCAAATCCAAGACAAGGGCAAAGCCATATCCGAAGCCAAGCAAGGCATGCAGGTAGCCGTGTCCATGGACAAACCCATTGTTGGAAGACACGTTTTCGAAAAAGACATCCTTTACGTGAAAGTGTCTGAGTCTGATGCAAAGGCTTTGCTGACGACACACTTGGACAAGCTCAGTGCAGACGAGCAAGAAGTGCTGGAAGAATATACAGAGCATATGCGGAAGAAAATGCCCTTCTGGGCTGCTTAACAATCGAAAATATTGAGTTTAAAGCCAAAAAAATAGTCAGTTTAGGGATAACAGGTTGGCTGGTTTCTGGGTGTTCTAGCCGCCGCCTACTGGTGGCAGAATAGCCAAGACATCACCGTCTTCCAGTTCAGTTTCCAACCCGTTGAGGGTTGAGGCACTTTTTCCGTTAACGAGAAACTGAAGAAACTCCTTCACCTCGCCAGTCTCGTGGTCGTAAACGTATTCGGCAAAACGTTCACTGTAGAGTTGCTTCAGCGTCTTAAGAACCGTGTCCACGGTGACTTTCGCATCTTCTGGAAACTTTAGGGTTTCCTCTTTTTTGCCGACTATTTCTCTCAGGCTGGTGAAGAAACGAACTGAAACCTGCAACGCAACGGCACCGTAACATAATGAGAAAAAACTGGTGAAATTAAACTGTTACGCATCAAAATATGCTTATTTATAAAGTCAAATGCAAAGGCAACTCGACCTATTTGGATCCTAATAGAAATTGATTGCAGAAACCTATAGGGGGTAGGTCACTATTGGTGTTTTCCGCAACCATTAATTGCTGCTTTAAATAAGGGGGATATAGACTGTTCCAAGCGCTAGAGAAAAGGTTGCACAGTGCTACTTTCTGATTTGTCCGCTTCCGAGAATGAAGTATTTCGTGGTAGTCAAGTGTTGAGCGCTCATTGGTCCTCTCGCATGCAGTTTTTGTGTGCTGATTCCAATTTCCGCGCCCAAACCGAATTGGTTGCCGTCCGTGAAGCGTGTTGAAGCGTTCCAGTAAACAGCTGCGGAATCCACTTCCCTGATGAAACGCCAAGCCTTATCGAAACTTGCCGTCAGAATAGACTCAGAATGTTTGGTGCCATACTTGTTTATGTGCGCAATAGCCTCATCCAAATCCTTCACAACCTTCACGCCAATTATCAAATCCAAATATTCCGTGTACCAGTCCTCTTCAGTAGCAAGTTTCACATCTGCAACTATTTTCGCCGTTTTCTTGCAGCCCCTCACCTCAACGCCTTCCGCCCTAAGCGCAGCAACTGCCACAGGCAGAAAACGCTCTGCTATACTGCTGTGCACAAGAAGTTTCTCTGCAGCGTTACACACACCAGGTCTCTGGCACTTCGCGTTCACAATTATAGGCACAGCCCTATCCAAGTCAGCATCTTCCTCAACGTAAACATGACAGTTACCCGTTCCAGTTTCAATAACTGGAATAGACGCCTTCTCCACCACAGTCCGTATCAAATCAGCGCCTCCACGAGGAATCAACACATCCACGTACCTGCGCATTTGCATGAACTCTTCCGCCACACGCCTATCAGTTGAACCGACAACTTGCACTGCGTCAACGGGCACAGCAGTTTTTGCCAATGCATCGCGCAATGCGTTGCCTATTGCCACGTTAGAGTTTATGGCGTCTGAACCGCCTCTGAGAATCACCGCATTGCCAGATTTTATGCAGATTCCCGCTGCATCCGACGTAACTTCTGGTCTAGACTCGTAAATTATACCTACTACACCTAAGGGCACACGCATTTGCCCAATTACTAAACCGTTTGGTCTGGTCCATGTGCTAACAATTTCGCCTACTGGATCAGCGAGTTCAGCGACTTCCTGCAAACAATGCACCATGTTCGCTATTTTGCGTTTGTCCAATGCAAGCCTATCCAGCAACGCGACTTTCAAGCCTTTGGCTTTGGCAGCATCCGCATCCTTCTTGTTAGCTGAAAGAATTTTATCCGCGTTTACTTCAAGCGCCTCAGCCATTTTACAGATTGCGCTATCTTTTTCTTCAGTTGAGAGTTTAGCCAACTGAAACGAAGCCGCTTGCGCTTTTTTACATATTTCCAGTATCATTTTTCTTCCCTTACGAGATGTATATTCTTGCGTTCCATAACTTCTTTTTGGCGAATGTAACCCAGTTTCTTCTTTACTTCACTAATCTGTAAACCCTTTATCAAGTTTAACTCGCCGCTATTGTAATTCGGGTTTCCCTTCGCGAACTCCACATTATCCGAGTCAACTATACCCACAACATCACCTACGTTAAAATGCCCAATAATCTTACTTACGCCCACAGGCAGAAGACTTGAGCCGTCCAGTATCGCTTTTTTGGCACCTTCGTTAACATGAATTTGCCCCTTAACTGAAGCACCATAGGCTATCCACCGCTTTACAGCTGGCATCAGCTTCTGCGGCTTGAAGTATGTGCCAACCTCTTTGCCGCCGAGAATATCCGTGAGAACGTTTTCCCTTCGACTATTAGCCACTACCACAGGTATGCCACATGTTGTTGCTATTTCAGCGGCTTTTACTTTGCTTTGGATCCCGCCTCTGCCCCACTTGTTTTTCCCGTTAAGCGCACTTTTCAGTTCCGAAGTGATGCTCTCAACAGTTTTTATCACCTTTGCCTCAGATTTCTGCGGGTCAGTCGTGTATATGCCGTCCACATCTGATAGAATGATTACGAGGTTTGCTCTTATGGCGTTAGCCACGAGAACTGAAAGTATGTCATTGTCGCTGAAGTTTACTCTGTAGCCTTCACTTAGCGGCATAAGTTCGTCAACGGATGTTACGTCGTTCTCGTTTATTATGGGGATAACACCTATTTTCAGCAACATTTCCAGAACATTACATGTGTGCAGGTACGCAACTCTGTTGGACAAGTCTTCGGCAGTTAGCAGGATTTGAGCAACTTTCAACCCGTGTTCCTTGAACAGTTCACGGTACTTCGCCATCAGCACGCTTTGACCTGTAGCTGCTGCCGCTTGCTGGAAAACGATGTCATTAGGCTTTGGAGCTATGCCCAGTTCAGCTATGCCTGTAGCTACAGCTCCAGAGGTTACTAAAACTATTTTGTCGCCTTGTCTATGTGCTGCTGCTATTTGCGCAGTTAGCTTGTGCATTTCTGCCTCGTCAAGTTTGCCTTGACTTGTGGTTATGCCGCTGGTGCCGACTTTCACCACGACTAATCTGGAAGCCACCCAACATTTCCTCCTTGTGATATGCAGACGACACTATACTTTTCCTTGTTACTGCTCATAATGTATCTATAGCTTAAAAAAGCAACCGCAAACGGTTTTTGAAGTGAAAGTTAATTATGTATCAAACGAAATTAATCAGGAGGCGCAGCTAAAACCGTGAAGATCATAGAGAAAAACCTTCGACAAGGCTTCGTTAAAGTCGTTCCCAGCTCTGATGATGACCTCTGGCACCTGTACAACGTCATCTACAAAGGCGACGAAGTTTACGCTTACTCTTCAAGAGCTATAAAATCGGAGCAGGAATATTCCAGACCTAAAAGCGGCGAACGCTTTTCAGCATTCATGGGCGTCACCGTAGAAAACGTCGCTTGGGACAAATTTCTGGGCAAGCTGCGAGTTCACGGCATAATCTGCCACGCGCCAGACATAATCCCAACAGGCGCCCACCACACACTCAACATAGCCCTAAACCAGCCCCTGACAATCGTGAAGAAGAATTGGCCCAAACATCTTTTTGACAGACTAACAAGAGCAAGCAAGACCGAAAAACCCATGTTAATCCTCGCAATAGACGACGAAGGCTTCGCCATAGCTGAAACCAAACAGTATGGCGTAGAAATCAAAGTGGAAGAACGCATGAAACTGCCTGGAAAGCTCGAAGCCGAAAAACGCTCGGTTGCCACAAAAGACTACTTTAAGCGCGCGCTAAACAGTCTGAATCAGCTTTGGGCATCAGGGCATAGTCCAATAGTCATTTTAGGCGTGGGATTCGTGAAAAACGATTTTGTGAAGTTCATAGCAGGCGAGGCGGCAGACATGTCTAAGTCGGTCGCAGACGTCAAAAGCGTCAACAACGGCGGCACAGCAGGAATTTACGAGGCACTGCGCTCTGGCGTGCTCTTGAAAGCTGCGAAACAACTGCGCATTGTTGATGAAACTGAGATAGTGGAAGAAGTCATGAAGCGCCTAGGAAAAGGCGAAGCAACAATCACCTACGGTCTTGAGCAAGTGGAAAACGCGGTGAAGATGAGTGCAGTTGAAAAACTGGTTTTGGCGGACACTATGCTACGCGAGTCTGAGGGAGAACAGCGCCTGAACTTGGAGAAACTTATGCGGGAAGTGGAACAGCGAAGCGGAAGCGTAACCGTAGTCAGCACTGAACATGAAGCTGGTGCCAAACTCCTCGCTTTGGGCGGAATTGCAGCGCTCCTTAGATTCCCTGTTTGCTACGACGTCTCAACATGAGAAAGGAAGAAACTCGCAGAGACGCCATTTATAAAGAGATTATGTTATATACTCCATACTCATTTAAATAGACCAAGACACGGGAATTTATATGAGTAAAGGAAAACCGATAATCCATATTCAAAATATCGTGGCTTCAGTATCTCTGAATCAGAGGATAGAACTGCAGAAAATAGTGGAAAAGTTCCCTCAGACCGAGTATAATCCAAGCGTGTTTCCAGGCTTGGTTTTTCGCCTTAAAAAACCTAAAACTGCCACGTTGATTTTTGGAACAGGTAAGATGGTTTGCACTGGCGCGAAGTCAGAGAAGGAGTCGCGAAGCGCCGTAGAAAAGGTAGTCAGAGAACTCAGAAGCGAAGGAATTCAGATAACGGAAAAACCAGTGGTTAACATCCAAAACATCGTTGCCTCTGCGGAACTAGGCGGAGAAATAGACCTCGAAAGCCTTGTGTTCAAGCTCAGCAGAGTCATGTATGAGCCGGAGCAGTTTCCAGGAGCAGTCTTCAGAATGGACGATCCCCAAGTGGTTTTCCTAATCTTCTCAGCGGGAAAGCTAGTCTGTGTAGGCGCCAAGAAAGAAGAACAAGTCTACGAAGCAGTTGACAAAATAAAAAAACTGCTGGAAGAAAAAGAACTAATCTACTATCCCGAATAAACATCATTTCATTCTTCTGCGGACTGCAGGATTCTCGTCGGCAAGTTTTTTCAGCGCCATCTCGAAGGTTTCGTCTGAAGCTAATTCCTTTTTTACGAAAACTCCTGTTCTGCCAACCTCGTCCCTTTTTAGCAGAGCACGAACGCGGTCTCGAACAGTTTCCACTGATACACCAAGAATCTTTGCCGTGAGTTCCTCACGACCGACGATGTTACTTTCCGCATGACCCTTCGCGGTGGGCTCAATCAGCATCAACCGCTTGTCCACTCCTGCTACGCGTGTGTCCGCTCTAAGCTGGTTGAGGTTTATTTCGCCGCCGAACTTGTAGAATTCGCGTTCTACCCTGCGCATGTGCATTAGTGGAAAAGAAACGCTTGTTTTCGCGTCTATCTCTATGTGTGCTTTCATGGCGTAAATCGGGGTGGCTTGCACCAACAAACGTGCGTTGACAGGTGTTCTTGCTTTTTCCAAGGCGGTTTCCACTATAAAGGAGGATGGTGGTTCCGCTATGAAAACGTCGATGTCGCTGGTTTTTTTTACGTCTCCTCTAGCGATGCTTCCGTGCACCAGTGGTTGCAGGCGAAAGTCTTCCAATGCAGCCATTATTCGCGCAGCCTTTTCTCGGTATTCCCCAAGTAACGCCCAGTGCATACTGGTGTAGGTTACTTCTTTGTAGTCTGCATGTTTCTTCGGCTTCATAGCCATCAGCAATCGTCTCTTTCAGGGAAATATTGTGTATGGGTTTATTTAGTAATTTGGCAATCAAAACATTAATGGCGTGAAACTCAATGAGCGCGAATGTTGCCGCTACGGTATGCACTGTGTGCAAGCGCAGGGAATCTTTCTTTTTTAGACCATACTCGGGAGAAAGACTCTGCAAAAAATGCTTCGCCGAGTCTATCGAAGCGAAAGTGCGGGCAAGTATCGCCAAGTATCAAATGTTCGGTTTTGACGACAAGATAGCAGTGGCTGTTTCCGGCGGGAAAGACAGCGTAAGCCTATTGCATATATTAGCCAAAATGGAGCGGCTTCACCCTAAAGCATCGCTTGTGGCGGTGACTGTTGACGAGGGAATTAAAGGTTACAGGGACGAAGCCTTAGAAATCGCCGCGGCAAACTGCAAAAAGTTAAGCATAGAACATCATGTGGTCTCGTTTAAGGAGCTTTATGGTTTCACGCTTGACGAAATAATTGCAAGAGCACAGCGGAAAGGCGAGAGGGAGCTAACGTCCTGCGCTTACTGCGGTGTCTTGCGGCGAAGAGCGCTTAACGTGGCTGCTCGTGATGTTGGTGCAGATAAAATTGCTACGGCGCACACTTTGGATGATGAGGTTCAAACGATTCTTTTGAACATTTTTCGCGGGGATATTTTGCGGTTGGCTAAGGAAAAACCCGTGACGGATGAGGTGCATCCGCGGTTTGTGCGGAAAGTTAAGCCGTTCTGTGAGATTCCAGAGAAGGAAAGCGCCCTGTACGCTTATGTAAAGAAGATCAAGTTTCAAGATTCACCGTGCCCTTATGCTCCAGAAGCTTTGCGGAACGAGATGCGTGCTATGCTTAATCGCATGGAAGAAAAACATGCTGGAACAAAGTTCACGGTTTTCAAGTCGATAGAGCGCATAAGGTCTGCGTTGGATGAAGTCGCCGATAAAGCCGATTTCAAGGAGTGCAGTGAGTGTGGCGAGCCTTCTTCTTCGGATTTGTGCAAGGCCTGTGAGATGCTGAGACAAATTGGTTGAAGTTATTCGCGGCTGAAACCCTTTCTGCTTTTTATATCACGCAGGATTTCAGAGGCTTCGAAAGCGTTTTCGGCTGCGGCAACCTTTTTAGCTTTTCTGACATCTACGCGTGTTCCGCAGTAGGGGCAAGTTTTCGTTTTCTGGTCATTTGCAGCCAAGAATAATCTGCCGCATTGGTTGCATTCGATGATTAAGGTTGGTTTTATGCGCGTGTGCCTCCGAAAGACTTTTCCATGTACAGTTAGATAACGTTTAGGGTAGGTAGGCGTGTTATGAGTAACGATGGGCAAGTAAGACCGAAACGGCGTTTGGTGGATTTTGCAGTGCAGTATTTCAAGAAGGAAGGTTACAAGATTAACCATGAGAATGCTGTTATTGAGGGTTATAGCGGTATTTCCCGCAAGTTTGATCTTATTGTTCTGAAGGGTCGGTCGGAGCAGGGGGTTTGGATACGTGATTGGAACAGGACCATAGGTGTTAATGTTATTATTAGTTTGGATACTGCGTCGGATGATGTTGGCTTGTCAAGTCCTATAATGATAGGTGAAAAGTTTAGTGATCATGCGAAGTCTTATTCGAATAGGCGAAAGATTATGCTTTTGACTAAGCAGAAGATGATTATGAGTCTTAGGAGTTAGATTTTTAAGTAGTCGTCTATGATGTTTTCTTTTTCTAGCATACATAGCCAATCCACAATGCCGCTGTAGCATTTCTTTTTCCCGTTGACGACTGCGAGAACCTCGTTAACTGTTTCTTCGACGTTTTTGTCTGTGGTGTCTAGTTCGCAGACTTTGCCTTCATGTGTCTGCAAGGCTTCTACAAGGCAGATGTCGAGGATTTCTGCTGAAAGGTTCTCGTTGAGTTTGGCTTCTGGGTAATTGTTTTTTTGCATGAGTTTTTTGAGTTCTTTTGGGTTGCGGCGCAAGACGAAAACGTGTGTTGACAGGTTTGGTGGGACAACTGAGGCTGCATAATGCCCATCAATTATGATGGAGTTTTGGGTTTGATTTATGATGTCTTTGAGGGCGTTGCGCATTTTTTCTTCGTTTATGATGGTGGTTTGGCGTTTTTTGTCTTCGCCGAGTGTTAAGTCGTTGGTTTTGGCGTATTCGGTTAGGTTGATGTAGTCTGCGTCGAGTTTGGTGGCTAATTGTTTTGCGGTGGTTGTTTTTCCCACGCATGGTGTACCAGTGATGAGGATGACGCGTTTCATGTGGCTATGTTGGGTGGGTGTGGTAGTTATTGGTTTTGGCTGCGGAAAGCGCCAATAGTGACCTCCCCCTATAGGTTTCTGCAATCAATTTCTATTTGGCTTCAAACATGAAAAGCAGAGGAGTCTGTCTCGAGTTTTTGTTTTTGTGCGATGTGTTTATTGGTTGCGGTTGCGTTTTTTATTGTGGGCTGGCGAGTTGGTGTGTGGCTTTCGGACCCAAAAATTTGATGGGTCTGAGGAAACTCCGCCCACGCGTAGAATTGCACCTCCGTTAGTTG
>CAZUHG010000018.1:0-23979 GCA_964620515.1 uncultured Candidatus Bathyarchaeia archaeon | reverse complement strand
ATTGCCTACAAAGCTGTTATTGTATGACCACCGAAGAGCAATGCCGTGCCGAGAATTATCCGATATGAAGTTTCCAATGATTTTGGACTCGTTTGTGTAACGTAGTGTAAGACCGTCTCCATTGCCTGTGAGATTCAAGTTCTGAACATTAATGTTGGTGCAATGTTTGAGTATTACTAGCCCAGCATCGTCAGGTACAGTCATGTTCTGCTGGTTAACCCAGCAGTAGATTGGTTTACCGTTGATAGTGTTTGAAGTGTCTACGTCATTGGCGGCGTCGTCTTGGTCCCAAAAGTTATACTTGTTTCCTTCTATCTTGTTGCTTCTGAAAGTGTTACCTGAACCAGAAAAGGACACTCCAAAAGTGTTATTTGCTATATAGTTACTTAAAACACTGCAGTTTAAGCATGAATAAAAAGTAATGCCGTTACCATTGTTTGTTATGTTGCAGTTTTCGATAGTGCAGTTCGTAGTGTGATTTAAGTTTGTCTGGCTTGAAGGCCACTCAAAGAAATGGCTGAACCTGATCCCTTGCCCAAAGTTTCGGATATTCAAATTCTTTATGGTGACATTACTTCTGTCCTGAAGCCAAATGCCATATGAACTGCCGTTTCCTTGAAGCGCATAATCTGCGCCATCAAGCACTATGTCGTCGCGCTCGATAACGATGGTGCCTTGAATGTCGCTGGTGAGAGTGTAAACGACGCCGTCTCGGCTAAGGCTCTCCACATCACATGTGCCGTCACTGTTGATTCTGTAACCTTGCGGCGCCTCTTCTGGCCATACGTGCGGATTTGCTTTTGTGAGGCTGATGAATTCTATTGCCGTCAGAGCTGATATTACCAGCCACAGTATAAGTAAAGATGCCAACGCTTTTCTTTTCACTGTTTCGCCTCCAGCCTTTGTTTGCGTTTCTTGAAGTAGGTTAAGGCGCCTGTGCAAGCTATGGCTGCAGGGAGCACAGAGACAGCTACTATCGTTGTTGGAAACTGCTCTGAAGTGTCTACAGTGAAAGTAACCGTTCCCGAAGCTCCAGTGAAACCATAAATGTCCTCCACGTAAACCTTAAGCGTATGGCAGCCTTCAGGCATTCCAAGGAGAGTTGTGTTCTCCTTGATAGCAATTTTATCCTGACCGTCAAGGCTGTAACCCATCCACGTAGTCTGCCTGTTTACCGTGAAGATTAACGGAACATCAGGTGACTCGTACGTTTGGTTTTGCGGCGACAACACCGACACTCTCGGCGGAGTAGTGTCCACCGTAAACATTACTGTTGAAGACCCTGTTATGTAAGAGCGGGCAAACGCGCGCTGTTCAGGATAACGGTAATAAACCACATATTTTGCATAGATTTCTATGCTTTGCTTGCTATCAGGAACTTCTAAAAGTAAACTTCCAGAAAAATCATCTGGAGCGCCGCCTTCATAAATGTTAACAAGGTATACCCGTTGAGATATCCAACTCGGTTTGTAGCTGACCTCCAATAAACGAGCGGTGTGAGCTATTGGTTTGTTTACATTGAAAGTTAATTCAATGGTTCGGTTGTAGTGGCAAGTGTTGTTTTTGGGCGAGATTATTGTGATTTGAGGTGGTACAGTGTCTGAAGTCGGATTTACAAGTCCCCAGTTTTCCCACAAAAGAGACGGATTTGCGAACCCAACTCTAATGAAGAATGCTCCAGCTAACACGATAAATAGCAGCGCAGAGAGTGAAACCGCAGCAAAAGTTTTTTTCATGGCTTTTTTCCCTTCTTGAAGTAGACGAAGATACCTAAGCCAGCAATAGCCAGAAACGCTCCAGAAGCGCCCACAGCTAAAACTGTCAGGGACGGCTGCGGCTCAGAAACGGTGAAAACCACTGTTTCCGAGGTGCCCATTTTGCCCAGCAGGTCCCAAGCGTAAACCGTAACGTTATGCGCTCCAGAAGCCAAACCCGCAAGAGTCACGTTCCCCTGCACAGCCACTTTCTCCGCGCCGTCAAGGCTGTAAGCTAAATTCGAAGCATCATCCACCACGAAATTTAACGGCACATCAGGCGAAGTGTATTCTTGGTTCTGCGGCGAAAGCACCGAAACACGCGGAGGCGCAGTGTCCACCATGAAATCGACTATTGAAGATGCCGTCATGTAAAATCTGGAATATTCGTAGGCAGGGTTGCCAATAACCCAGTTTGAATAGTAAATGACGTAATTGGCAAGGTATTCGGCGTAAACCTTTATGCTCTGTTTTCCGTCGGGAATCCCTGTCACGTTCAGGCTTCCAGAGAACGTGGAGGGAGTGTTATCCATAAACGTACTTTCTGGGTAGTGTGTTATGTGTTCTCTGTTGTTCATGATGGGAGTTTTGTTTTGGTTCCAGCTTGTCGTGTAGTAGATTTCCACTATGGCAGGGTATCGCACGTCTGGTCCTGTCGGCGGGTTCACGAAAAACGTTAACTCCACTGACCCGTTTTGGAGGAAAATAGTGCTATTCTGCGGAGAGCGGATTGAAACTACAGGCGGATTCGTGTCACTCCTTGGATCCACTATTCCTAACCAGCGACCAGGACCGTAAGGGTTTGCCGCCGCAGAGTTCACTAACAACATTCCAGCCAACACTGAAACTAACATTGTTATAATGAGATTTCGTGCGAACGCTTTCCTGTTCATTGCATTGTCTCCAACATTTCATGGTTACGTTTCTTGAAGTGCACCATCAGCACCGTAGCTATAGCGACAAGTGACGCGCCAGAAGCAACTGCAACTAGTGTCGTTGGGAAAGGTTCTGTCGCTGGGTGTTGAGACCCTGCTTCTTGGGATTGGGCAACTGTGAAGTAGAACGGTTCAGAGGTTCCTGTGTAACCAACTTCATTGCTTGCATAAACGGTCAATTTATGTGAACCGATAGCTAAACCAGCAAAGCTGAGGTTTCCGCCCCAAGTTTTTATCAAGCCAATTGCTGTCTGAGCCAAGGCTTCGCTGCTGACTGTAACGTTTTCCCGCCCGTCCAAGCTATAGCTGACCCATGACAGCGAATAGTCGGTCACTCGGAAACCCAAAGCAGCATTATTCCCAGTGCAAGTTGCGTTCCCCAGTGGCAGAACCGTAACGGTTGGAGCAGCATAATCAACAGTGAACCGCACAGGAGAGGAGCTTCCTCCATAACCACTCAGGTCGGGAACTACTCTAGCGTTTACGATAATTGTTAAATTGTGTTCACCATTAGGCAAAATCGGAAGCGCTGTACAGTACATGTCACCCATTTGTTTTGGAGAAAAAGCAACCCGCTCTTGCCCATCTAAAATGTAATAGTAACTGCGAAAGCTATAAGCTTCAAGCGGCTCAGAATACTTGAAAACTACTCCAAGAGTGGTTCTGACCGTTCCTCCATTTTGGGGCAATATTACATCCACATTCAACGGAGGAGCAGGAGGAGTAGGGTTCGCCGCTGCAAAATCAACGAGTAGCGTTCCAGCCAACGCTGAAACCAGCAACGCCGAAACCAAAGCGGCAACACAAGTTTGCTTCTTCACGCGCGATCCCACGCTTAATGCGGGGTTTTTTGGCTGTAAAAAGCGTTTTTGTCAAGGTTTCTTGACTAAAGGAGACAGAAACAGCGTTTTTTAGTCAAACTTTCTTGACAAACACCGTTTTCACGGGTCAAGATTTCTTGACAAACCAGTCTATCAGTGATTCGTTGCAGAAATCAGCAGAGCTGGTCTGTTCTTGGCGCTTCTCTTGTCGGTTCTACTTTGGTTTCAGCCTTTAAATAAGGGGGTTATAGACTGTTCCGAGCGCATCAGAGCACTAAACCTGAAGCAAGCACCCTAAAAACGCATCCAGTAACTTCCAGTAACCAGCGGTAACGTGCTGTTGCCAATTTGTTTCCGCAAACCTCCACATCACCCCGCATTTTTCCAAACCAGCTTCCAATTAGAAAACTATATAATCAATAATACATTAGAGTACCTCAAGCAAACCGGGAAGAAAATCAATGAAAATCACGTTAGTTAACCCTCCATACCCGCAAGCCGCCCACGCACACCCCGCACTAATTCCCCTGGGCTTATGCTACCTAGGCGCAGTCTGCGAAAAAAGCGGCCACCAAGTCAACGTCATAGACTGCCAAGCAGAAAAACTCGACTTCACCGCATTCCGCAACAGACTAGAACAAACAACCCCAGAAGTCGTTGGAGTCACATCCACAACACTCACCTACAAATCAGCATTAAAAATAGCAAAAATAGCAAAAGAAGTATCCCCCACATGCACAACCGTTTTGGGAGGATGCCACGCAACCTTTTGGGACGAAAACGCGCTGAAAGAATGCCCAAGCTTAGATGTAGTCGTTAGAAGAGAAGGAGAAATAACCCTTGTCGAACTACTTGACAGACTACAAAACAAAACCAGCCTAGACGGCTTACTGGGAACAACCTTCAGAAAAAACAACGGCGAAATACACCGAAACGAAGACAGACCATTCATAGAAAACTTGGACGATTTACCTCTCCCAGCACACCACCTCCTACCCCTCAACTCACTAAAAAAACTGGGCAAAGTCATCTTTCCCCTAACAACAAGCAGAGGCTGCGTGTACTGGTGCGACTTCTGCAGTGCAGTACGCATGTTCGGCAGAAAATACCGAATGAGAAGCCCAGAAAACGTCGTCAACGAAATCGAAACCATCCACGAAAAATTCGGCGCAACCCAATTCACATTCTACGATGACGCATTCACCGTCGATAGAGGAAGAGCAGAAAAAATATGCGACGAAATAAGACGGAGAAAACTGGTAATACAATGGGACTGTGAAACAAGAGTAGACATGATAGACAGAGAACTACTACAGAAAATGAGAGATGCAGGATGCATCGCTGTTTGGTTCGGCGTAGAATCAGGCTCCCAACGCATACTTGAAAAAATGCACAAAAAAATAAAACTTGAACAAACAAAAAAAGCCTACCAAATGGCTCACGAACTAGGATTAATGACAGTTGCCAGCGTAGTCTTGGGATTCCCCGGCGAAACAGAAGAAACCATAATGGAAACAGTAAACTTCGTAAAACAACTAAACACAAACGACGTCGGTTTCTACATTGCAACACCCTACCCTGGCACGCCGCTATACGACCAAGTAAAAGAAAATGGATGGCTGAAAATCACAGACTTTAACCACTATGATACCGCAACCCCAATCTTCGAAACCCCAGACTTAAGCATGAAAAAACTCAGCGAAATAAGATACAAAGCATACCAACAATTCTACTTGCGACCAAGCTACGTACTCAGAATGCTTGGAAAAGGCGGAGTTTACGGCGTCTCCTCAGTAAAAACTTCATTGGCTTACCTGCTCAGGGCTCTGCACGTGAAGCTCTCGTAACTTTCTTTTTCGTAAGAAAGCAGCAAACGCTAAAACCAAGACAATTGGACCTAGCGAAAGCCTGATTGAATCGAAACTTATGCGGATGGGTGATAAACCCAAAAACAAACCTGATAACCCAGCTATGCTGAAGCTCAGCGCCACGGACAATACGGCTTCTTCTATAAGGTCAATCTTGTTTTCTTTCGCCGCGAATAAAAGGTTGACAAGGCAGTAACCAGGCACAACAGCAACAAATATGAAACCAAACACGTAACTGAAAACAGAAAATGGTGAATCAGCAGGAATAACATAAACGAGTAACAGCGTTAATAGTGTATATAGAACGATTATTCCGAACCAATTGGTTGGTTTCACCTTTTTATCCTTCAAACAATTCAAGCAAAGCTGTACAAAAAAATAAAAGGATGGATTTTAGAGGAAAATCTTGTAGATCGGATGAGTCTCTTCTAACGGTCTGATGCCTAGGTCGCCCATTGCAGATGCAACGTATGCGTCGACTATTGCTATTGCCGGAAAGACATAGTCTGCCTGTTCAGCGGGTCCAAACATTAGCCAGTTGGCGCCCATTGTTTGCATTATAGCATTGGTGGCGGTTCTGGTTCCTAACCTGAACTCTTTGTCGAAGTTAGCTTTTACCCAGCCCATGGTGGTGACAACGTTTCCAGTTCCCAATCCTGTGGGATGACCGAATTTCTCTTTGATTTGCGGTATTGCTCTGACTGCTGTGCCCATAGATGGTTCGAATGCTGGAATAGCTGTGTCGATCAACGGTTTTGTGATGCCGCCTTTTTCCGCCAGCGCTAAGGCTTCTTCTAAAATCTGCATCTTTCCTTCTAAACTGTTGTCTTTCGGGTTGTCAGCGAGCACTATGGACATTTTGATCCCACTGTCCTTCAGTTTTTCCAGTTCCTCATCTCTGACGCCTTTGTAAACCGAGTTGTACAAGCATCTGTCTTGAATTCCCATGTTTTTGACCATCGTTGCAGCTGCCATGCGGGTTTTTGGGCTCATTGCATCTAACATTAATGGTGCATCGCTATGTTCGGCAACGAAAGGAATATACTTGGAGAACGCTTCTTCAGTGGTTCCAACGATGTCAAAAGCAAAAGGAACGCCTGTTAAATCGCGCAGGGTTTCCATTTTGTTGATTATGTTTTCAGCTTCTGCAGCGTCAAATATTCCTTTGTTCGCGTCTTTCACCATTTTCTGGCCAAGCCAAAAGATAGAACCTATAAGAAACGTGGGCAGTTCTCCAGGCTGACCGCCTACTTTCACTTTCCCTACTTCGTAGACATTTTGTTTCGTATTGAACTTTATCATCTTGCCTCATCTGATCGAAAGTTATTTTGAACCCATTGCTTTCTTCGCTAATTCAGGTGCTTCTTCTTTGTTTTTGCCGAAAAGTGCGCCGATTGCTTCAGCATCTTCCTTTTTGACAGCTGCGCCGCCCATGATTATTCCAATTTTGCCTTTCAATCCAGCGGCTTTCAATGCTTCGTCTAGTTTTGACAGGTTGTTTTTTGCAGGTACAGTGTTTACTGAAATAGCGATTACGTTTGCATTGGTTTCTTTTGCTTTGTCGACGAAAACTTGTGGAGCAACGCTTTTGCCTACGTCAATCATCTTGAATCCGGCTCTTTTCAGTGCTCTCCTAACTGCTTCTTTAGCTGTGTCGTGCATATCTGGTTCGATGTTGCCTATTACAACTGTTCCAATTGGGTTCTCTGGTTCTGGAGGCTCTTTCTCCATCATAGATTTTAGCCATGACATTTAACATTACTTCCCTTTAGTTTTTTATACCCTCGCTTTTTATATTCGAATTCCATATTTAAACTTTAACTTCGCTACTATACTATTCATTCAAGAAGCAAAATGAACGCTTGGGAAGACAAAATGTTCAAAACACCAAAAAAATATCTCCTACTTTTCCTTGTTTTGGCATTTTCCTTTGTATACCGCATGCTGCTATTGCACTGGGCAACTTACCCGCCAGGAGCCGACATTGGACTACATGAAAGCGTTATCCACTCAATCACGTTGTCGGGTAACACAAACTTTCTTTGGAACTATTATCAAATGGGCGGCGGTCTCTCGCTAACTTTCCCAGGATACCACATTTTCGTTTCGTACATAATTTTAATGACGGGAATGCCTGATTACTTGGCGCACTCGTTAGTTGCCTCGTTTTTTTCTTCATTTATTGTTCTATGCGCATATTTAATAACTCGCGCAGTGTGGAGGGAACCAGCTGCCTTAATAGTTGCGTTTCTAGTGGCGGTTTCGCGGTTCGATATAGAAATGCTGCTGTGGGGTGGCTACCCCAACGTGATCACGTTGCTGCTGATTCCCCTAACTTTTTACCTGTACCTACAAAAAGACAGATTTTCTCTGGTCCCCTTTCTGGCTACTACAACGATCCTGGTGGGCACCATATTTTTAACCCATTCACTCAGTTCAGTCATGTTCGTGGGCATAACGTTTGCCACCGTGATTTTTGTATCGATTTTTTCCAAAAAAGTTGGCGTGCCGAAAAAACAGATTCTCATGTGGCTTTTGCCAATTGTTCTCGGAGCCATCCTTGTCTCTCCATTTCTGGTAGAAGCCGTGCCTGCATATTTAGGTGTCAATGCAGAAACATTCACAGGCGGCGTATCAGATATTCGGCTGGCGCTACTCTCGACTAGAGTGCTTCCTCTGGAATGGGTAATACCCCTTTTCGCCTGCGTGATTCTTTTCTTTTTATTCTCTAAAAGATACAAAGGCAACTTCTTCACTGTCCCAGCATTCCTCCTCACCTTATGGGTTTTAGTTCCCATGATCTTTACGCAGGGATACTTAGTGGGGATGTATACAGACTATAATCGGTTTTTATACTTCATCCTCTTGCCTATCATAATTCTAATCGGGCTCGGGATTGATCATGGATCAGGTTTCTTTGCATACATAATAGATACCTACCGCACCTTGACAAGACAATTAAATGGACCTATAGGAAGTACAAATAGAAAGCTAGCAAACTTATCCGCGAAAATCAAACGCAACCTTACAAGAAAAAACCTCTATTGCGGCTTCACTATCGGTTTACTGCTTTTTTGTTTTGCGTTTGTCCCAATTTGTATGACCCCTCAAAAAGGTATTGAAATACAAACTTTCTACCAAGTCATGAACACTCCCCTTTACGAAGCTATGCAGTGGGCTAGACAAAATACTCCAGAAAACGCAACCTTTGTTTCTGACGCCCTCTACGGGTGGTGGTTTTCAGGTTTCGCAGAGCGCCCAACTTTAAGCGCTGTTGACCCTCAATTTTTGGCGCTTGCCCGCGAATTTGAACCCGCAAAGGTTGCTAAGAGTTTGCTTGACACGAATTACATTATAGATAACGGTTTGATTCAGGTCCGAGAGGACGGCGGCTACATTGGAAGACATAACCCGATGTTTTTGGCTAAGCTTAACTGGACATATTTCCCTTACCCGTTTTTCAACTTCAATAATAGTGAAACAACTATCCTCTTAAGAAAAGGCAATGACAGCGAGTTTTTTGACCTAACGCAGCTCCAAGTGACAGAAATGCGTATCGAAGCCAACTCAGATCAAGCAGCCATTTACGTTAGTAAGGGGAACGACTTGTTGAATTATACCCAAATCATCACAGTCTACAAGGACGTAAGATTTGTCAACATGTCCATAACAATGGAGAGCGCTATTGAAGATGTTTCTATATATGGAATTCGTTTCATTATGCAGACGAAAGGTGAATTAATAGATAGAGGTCAGACTATTGGATTTCTCGAGGAGGAAACGAAAGTACTAAGTCAATTAATCTTTGCTGAAAAGCAACCACAACTCTATGCAGACGGAATAGAGTTACTGTATAATCTAAAAGGCGCCCCAGAAGTGCGCATACAAATGTGGATAGGAGTTCTTTCAGTTACAAATGCCCCAGAAGTTTATCAAGACCCAGAAACCACAGCAAACTACATGAATAAAATCCTCGCAACAAACCTCAACGCGTCTCAAAGTGCTGATTTCTTCAAACCGCCGCCAGATAAAGAAAATCTGCCTCTTGACGTTTTTGACTACCAGAAAGCCTTGCAAGAACACAACATTTCCTATGTTGCGTGCCGTGAGCCTGAACTAATTCCAAAATTTGCAAACGACCCTACCTTCAGTCTAGTGTTTATTAACAATGAGGTAGCAGTATTTATGGTAAAAAGAAACATCAACTGAGGAGACTAACATCAGCTTGGTGCAGATACGCGTAAAAGAAAAAACCTTGGAAATTATTTTCGCAGTAGTTTTTTCAACACTGATATTAACACTTTTTTTTGCTCTCCTATCAATGAATGATCTAATCATGGGAAATGATTCCGCTGTTCACATAGAAAGAGCGGAAATGTTTTTGGAGAGTGGGCGAATTCCAGTGGGTGATATCGCGTGGTATCCGCCTCTTTACCATATTTTGCTTGCAACATTCATGGCCTTTACAGGTTCAACAAGCATCGAACAGACGCTGGTTCTAGTGAAGCTGGTAGAGGCGCTAATCAATTGGTTGATAATTTTCTCTGTTTATTTAATTGGAGCCAAGTTTTTCAGTAAAAAAATTGGTGCTCTCGCATCAGGCCTGATTTTGCTTTGCTTACCATTGTATGAAGTCAACTTTTGGGGAGGTTACACCACCTTGCTTAGCATAGCGTTCATGGCTATGCTGATTCTGTATCTGTCTTTGGAAAAAAGAGACTTCACTTATATTTTAATAACCTTCATGTTAACGTTTTTCTTGGTTCTGTCTCATCAGCTTACTGCGTTTTTAACCTTTGCAATCCTGATACTGTTTGTTATTATCAGGCTAATAAAATCTAAAGGCCGTTTATCCAAATTGTGGATCGCGGCAATTTTTGGAGGGGCAATAGCGTTTTTCCTCTATTATTTCCAAGCCATGCTTCCTCACCTCAATATTCTGATATCACATATTTTCTTTCAATGGAAGGGCTTCCTTTATCAGGTTCCATACGTTACCCCAAAAGCCTTCGCAGAGAACTTCGGTTTTGTTCTCTTTTTGGCTTTTGCTGGCGTCGTTCTATCTTTTTTCATATGTAAGGAAAAGAAGAAAATGAGTTTGTACACGCTTTTAGCATTGAGTTTTTTTATTCCTTTGATTTTGTCGCAATCTTATCTGTATGGTTTGTATTGGTCCTATCAACGGTTTAATTACTACTTGTTGCCACCTTTGGCAATTTTCGCAGCAGTGGCGTTCGCCTTCATAATTGACATATTCACGGCATTCTATCGCAAGAGCAAAATTGAGCGGAAAAGACTCATGAAGGCAGTTTCTGTTGCCATCTTTCTCATGATGGCTTTAACAGTGATATTTCGTTTTCAAACAGTTTCTAGCAGGATCAATTACAGCGCCTATTTCTATTCAACATGTGACGTAGATGGATATGATGCTGCCTTGTGGCTTAAAGAAAACTTTCCTAATGCGGCAACAACGGTTGTGACAGAAAAACCAGGTTCTTGGTTTGGAGTGTATTCAGGTAAATCCGTAATAGCTGAAACTAATCCAAGTATTGAGCGGAACATAGTGGCTGAGTCTGTTCTGGATTTATCTTGTGAGATAGAACATCCTTTGACTCTGGTCAGAGCTTACACGGCGAAGGGTGACGTTTCTGACGAGATTCATGTTTCCCTGAACGATGTTTGGACGCGAGTGTCTTATGTGGCTAAAGAGGGAAACTTTTTATCATTCAATGAAGATGGCATCACGCACTATTCTGACCTTTCAAGCTGGAACAGAGAAGTGGTTTTAGACGAGCAAAGCTATCCCAAAAAGTGCATCATCAACTATTTCAAGGATAATGTCCTTCTAACTGAGAGCATACTAGTTCAGAATGACAGTTATCCGATAACTGTTGTTTGGTCTTTGTCTTCCTTGAAAAGCGAAATTACCAATGCAACCCTATACATTTCCCATTTTTTTGACCTTTACTTCTCGTTTGAGAAAGCATACGTTCCGGGTTCGCTGGACTGGGAGAACCCTTGGAGCAAACCTTCATACGCTTATGGGAACGAGTGGGCTGTTGTTAATTTTACACGCGAAACTTTGACAGGCAACTACATTGGTGTTTACGACGAAAAGAACGAAGCTGCTTTTGCCCTGAAGTTTGTGGACTTGCCTGAGTGGGGAAACCTGGGTGTTTTAGCCAGCCGACAGATTGACGCCATTCGATTCCAGTATAGGTTTGACACAGTCAACGTCAACCAAACAACTTTGTTCACGTATCAAATCGTCAGTTTTTCAAAGAGCAGCTTTCCTGAGATGCCAGCGCTGGACGAACTTGTGAGTATGTTCGATTTTAAACCCTCATCTGCGTTTGATGTAACAACCAGAAGCTACCTTGATTACATTCGAGAAAAGAACGTGGAATTTGTGGTGTATGACAAAAGCAGGTTTGACAGCAAGCTCCTTTACTCTAACATACTGCAATTAGTGTACTCCAACGATGGGTATGTTGTATGTAGAGTCAAGGATAAACCGTAACACAGTAGCTTTGAAAACAAAGAATCCTGCTAGGCAATAGGAGAAAAGAAGGCGCTATTTTTCGCGAAGCACTTTAGGTATGTATGAGCAGGCTGGGTCGGATTCGAACAAGTCACCTGTGTAGTATTCTGCACGTGTCCTGCAACCGCCGCAGATTTCACGGTACTCGCAAACCCCACACTTACCCTTAATGTTACTCTTATCTCTCAGCTTCAGGTGTAATTCGCTATGTTGGAGTTCATCCCACACTGCTGAGAGCTTTTTGTCTTTCACGTTTCCAAGCCGGTAGCCTTCGTGGAAACCGCATGACCTATAATCGCCATTCTCAGTTACGCTTACATAGTTTCCGCCGATGGTGCACTTTCCCAAAAACCCTTCTTGGAACCAATTCCAAAAGTCTACGGGGTTTCTCTGGCGCACGATTCTAGCGTAGAAAGGCGCGTAAACGTTAATTTTGACTTTTCCAGCAAGCTTCACTTGCAGGTCGTAAATTTCGTTGAATGCTGCCTCGTACTCGTCTGGTGTAGGTGCCAAATCAGGCATGTTGGAGCCTGCTCTGCCCACTGGGACGAGGTTGTGGTAAACGACCATTCTTGCTTTGTATTCTTCTCCTAACGCCGCAGGGTGAGCCATATTCTTTATGTTATACTTAGTCATTGTCGTGACTATGCAGTCCAAGAGCCCGTTTTCAGACAGCTTCTTCATGGCGTAAAGAGCCTTATCATAGCTTCCTTTGCCTCGTATTTGGTCGTTTGATTCTCTGTTGCCGTCGATGCTTACGGCGGTGTGAACTTCGTTGCGCACAAGGTTGTCCAGTCTTTTTTCGTCGAAGGCGAAACCGCTGGTTATCAGGCTTACTTCAAAACCCATTTTTTTGGCGTATCCTATTACGTCGAAAATGTCCTGCCGTACTAATGGTTCTCCGCCGCTTATCCCAAACCATGGAGAGCCAAAATCGTAAACTTCATCAACAATTTTTCGCGCAGACTTTGTGTCCACTTCTGCGTCTTTGGCGTATTCACGAGTGTAACTGCAGTATAAGCAGTTGCCTACGCATCGTCTGGTGCACCGCCACGTCACCATGTACAATGGTGCTCTATTTGAAGCCATCCAAGCTCACAAACGGAATTAGATAAACCTTTACGATATAAGCATTACGAATATAAGCGTTACGACACAAAAGCTATTCAAAATTCTGAACCAGAGAATAAAGACAGCGAGTAATCTCAAGAATATCGCCGATTGCCCTCTTCCACGAAGGTGTTCATGCAAACTTGAACGCTACTTGTTCATTATTAAGGTTCAAATTTGCTTTGAGAAAGTCTTATAAACGTATCTTTTTCTAGATTGACGTATATTAAATCGAGGAGATCGTGTATCAAATGTCTAAACCAAAAGAATATTCTGGGATGACTAAAGACAAACTAATGCTCTACACTTTCATCGCACTTCTAGCATTGCTGATTATTACAACAATTAGCTGGTGGGGCGTAGTCGCTGTAAACATGGGGACTGGACAAGAAGTAGGCTGGCAAATGGGTCTAGGGCTCCTTGTAAACTGCCTCATTGCAGTCGGAGTAGCCGTTGGTATAGATGTCTTGCTCTCGAAAGTTGCTGAAGATAGCCCGTTGAACATAATGTCTGCAGCCGTGTTTGGCTTAATCGTCGGACTCTCATATTCACTGGGCTTGCCGCTAATGGCAACGAGCGAGGTTCTGCCACTTGTGGCGCCAGAAGCATTCATTTTCACAGCGTTCATAACCACTGTCGGCATGGTACTCTTCAAAAAAATCGCTGGATTAAAGGGCAGAAAACTCGTAAACCCAGCAGCAGCTGCAAAGCTTCTTGTTTTGCTGCCGTTCGTAGGAACCACCTTGCTTGCTTCGGACCACCTCGTAACTGGCGGTCTGCAGGTACCCTCATTAGCAGGACCAATAGGCTATGAAGTAATCGGAGGCAATGGTTATGCATCATTCGCTGGATACTTGTCAGGATGCTTCGGAAACCCCACAGCAACACTTTCGCTAACACCATCTCAAAACGACATTTTCTCAATGCTAATCCTACAAAAGTTCCACGGCTGGCCAGGCGGAGCATCAAGCCTAGCTGTGATCATCGTCGGCATTGCCTTGTTCGTGATTGCTCGCAGATACATCAAATGGAGAATCACCGTAGCGTACTTTGCCACTGCTGCGTTGATGGCTGTGCTACTGCACTTTGCTTATCCAGGCGGAGATTTGCTGCTTAGACTCGGCTTCGAACTGTTTATGGGTAGCTCGATCTTTCTAGCGTTCTTCATGGCAACTGACCCGGCGACAACGCCGTTGACGCACACTGGGCAACTGATTTTCGGAGTCGGATTAGGCGTGTTAACGGTGCTGATTCAGACGTACATGGGCTTCTTCGGAGGCTCACTCCTAGCGCTGGTCATAATGAACTTGACTTCGCCGATGCTGGACAAAGTTGGCAAGCAGAAACCCATAGCAGAAAAGAAGACGCCGAAACTTCCGAAAGCCAAGCAATTCGCAACTGTCAAAGTCACTGACTGCATGAGATGCGGCGCGTGCATGCGCGTATGCTGCCATAAACTAAGCCCAATCTTGATCAAAGAAGCATTTGACAAAAGCAACGTGGAGAAACTAGTTAAGCTTCAAGCTGACCTCTGTGATGGCTGCGGAAACTGCAGTTTCGTTTGCCCAGCGAGAGTAGACCTTAAAGGCAGTGTACTCCGATCAAAGGCTCTATTGCGCACAAAATAGACGCAGACACTTAACTCCCTAACTTTTTCTTTTTTTATCGAAAAGGTTTTCCAAAAACAGATCCTTCGATCTGAAGTTTTTCTAAACTTTTTAGGTTCTGCTTTTTTCAAAGTCAGGATCAATCATTGTTTAAATGGCGATCGGTTTGGTCATAAAGCACGTTATAACTGTTTTTAAGGATTAAATTTATTAACACGCCCAAACGTAATAGTGAAAAAGGTGACAAAAGACCAATGTCAACAGAATCATTCAAGATAAAAGATATCCTATACGGCTTAGTCATACCGCTTCTCGTTGCTGTGCTAATACTCGTCTTTGCGACGGTACTGAAAGACGCACTGAATTCTTGGTTCCCAGCTGGAGATCCTTTCACAGGAGAAGGGAGATCGCCATATGCGTTTTTGACGATAATATTTACACAAGGCTTTGCTATGATGGTCATGTTTGCGGTTCCGCTTATTCTAGGGTTGGTTTGGAACAAATGGGCTGGAGGCGCTGCAGGCTTCATAATGGGAACATTCTATTATCTGGCCATGGCGGGCTACAACGTTATGTACAGCCAAATAACTTACCAGATGTCCATTAACCTGTATGCTGATCCAAGTTTCATTGGAAATTACATAGTAGGCGGAATTCTAATAGGGTACATTGCAGGAGCTTTAAACAACAAGTCCTACAATTTCAAGCGAATGCTAGGCGCAGGTTTAACAGCTGCAATAACCGTTGGAATAATGCAGTTCCTTCTCAACTACACAGTCTCGTACGCCAAAAGTATGACACAAGGAGACCCAGGATTTGCTCTTTTCACAGCGCTACTACCGATGATAATTCTTGGAATTTTCGCGCCCATAATTGCGAAAGTGTTTACCTGGTACGGACTAATGCCTGGCGGACACTACTAACATCACCCTCTTCTTTTTTCATTTTTCAATAAAAAATAGAAGCAAATAGGTTAAATGGCGCGAGCCTAAAGGCTGCAGCCGTAAAAAACGCAACGGTTTAGGCTATTTCAGGTGGATTTCGGCGCAAATTCCCACGCGATGTTTCCTTTCCATATATCCCCAAGTTTCGTTATTCGAATCTCTTTATCGTCAATTTCAATAAGACCCTTATCCTTCAACCTCTGAAGCTGCTGCGGGAAAACATCCTCAGGTATTTTCCCAAATCTTTGCTTGAATTCTATCTTGTCAACTGGAAGACGCAAGTAAAGCCTCGTCATAGTCCGTCTCATCATGTCTTCAGGTGAGGATTCAGAAAGCTTGCTTATCGGCAATCTCCCCGCGCTAACAGTTGCCATATAATCGTTTACGTCCTCAACGTTAGAGTACGAAAACCTTTGCAGATACCCCATGAAACAACCTGCACCCGTGGTAAGTATACCTCCCCATGGCCAGCCGTTCAGGCAATTTTCTCTGAAGTGCCATTCGACTCTGCTGAAGCGGTCGTGTCCAACAGCCTTGTAGCCTGCTTCAGTTAACATCTTGTACACGGTTAAGTACTGTTGCTTCTCGTATTCCGCGTCTCCCTGCGGAGGAGACACACCCCTCTTGATCATTTTTTCAAGTGGAGTGCCTGGGTCCACATGCAAGGAGTAGGTGTCAATCTCAACGTCCAGCTCTATAGCTTTTTTCAGCGTGTTTATCCAGCTTTCCATTGTTTGGCCTGGAAGATTGTACATTAGGTCCACGCACACGCATAAACCAAGTTTCTTGGCGCGCTTGATGGCTTTTTCCACGTTTTCCGCTGTGTCTGGCAGGCACAGCATTTTTCTGAGCTTGTCGTCGAAAGTCTGAGCGCCCATGTCCATCTGGTACACGCCATAAGCTGCGAGCTTGTCGATTTTGTTTAACGCAAGAGTTTTCGAGGAACCCGTCACTTTGATGAAGTATTCATCGTTGATAACGAACCGTTTTTTGCAGAAGTCGATAAGGTCAATCATCTGCTCCGCCGAAAGCACGCTTGGTGTTCCACCACCCAAAACTATTTCATCGAACACGCTTGTCTTCACGTACTTCGTCTTAGCGTACATGTCCAACTCTTTTTTCAGCATATCCAAGTACTGGTCTATATGCACGTTAACGGTGGCTGTTGTTGG
Source organism: uncultured Candidatus Bathyarchaeia archaeon (assembly GCA_964620515.1). Lineage (GTDB taxonomy): Archaea > Thermoproteota > Bathyarchaeia > Bathyarchaeales > Bathycorpusculaceae > CAZUHG01. The sequence continues at coordinate 7,227 of CAZUHG010000018.1, read as the reverse complement.
AAAATAACAGAAAGCACATTTGGAGTCGCAGATGGATATCCACGGTTGCAGCTCCATCAACTTGCCTGAAGTATTTTCAGTTGTTAAGAACTTCATGAAGGACTCATACGTCTCAGGTTTTATGTCTGGGTAATCCCTGTAAGTGTAGGGCGGCCAGTTTTCTCTTGAATTGTAAACGTCAGATTTACTCTTGTCGAGCGCAGCATTTTTCATTGTTGGTTTCCTCGGAATTCAAGTTTTAAAACCGTTGATTGCATAATAAAGTTTCCGTTGAAAAGCCGTTTTGAGGTGTTTTAACGGTAAAGGTTGATGCCTTGTCTTAAGACGTTTAAGGCGCCTTCTCTTCTAATTTTCCGCAGGATTCTCTTCGGTGATCTGTTAAATTCTGTGTGAAAGCGTCTTTGAATCGTTAACAGCGATTCGTAATCGAAATCTTCCGTTTTAACGTATACCAAAAAATCGTCTATGCGGTCGTAGAGATGGTTCTGCAGTATTTCCTCGTACAATGCGCTGCCTGGATAAGATACGAAAATGTTAAAGCGGCACCAGTCAGGGTCCAATTTTTTCGCTAGTTTCAACGAGGCGTTCATGTCCTTCACCGTTTCTCCAGGTATTCCCACCATGAATGAAGAGGCGATCTGTATTCCTTCTTCTCTGCAGAGTTTGAACGCGTCTTCCGCTTGCTGGATGGTGATGTTTTTGTTGATTTTTTTTAGAATTCGGGGAGACCCTGATTCTACCCCAAACCAGATAGTTCTGCATCCAGCGTCCTTCATTGCCTTCAGCAGATCACGCGAGACCAAGTCAACTCGGGTGTCACAAACCCATTCGATATCTATTTTGTGCTGTTTTATCAATTTACAGATTTCTAGTGTTCTTGTTTTATGAATTGTGAAATTGTCGCCTATGAAGTATATGCCCTTTGAACCGTATTTACTGGTCAAGTGTTCGATTTCGTCTATTACTCTGCTGGGGCTGAAGGCACGGCATGTTGGTCCCCATAATTTCTTTGTCTCGCAAAATGTACACTGGTAGGGGCAGCCACGTGTTACGCTCATTACGTCTACGGGTTTTGCGTTTAAAAATTCGATCGTTCTCTCGTAGAGGTTCATTGGCAGCAGATGCCTTGCTGGAAAAGGTATCTCGTCCATATTGCTGATGAATTTCGGAGCATTTTTTATGATTTTGTCCTTATTCTTGTAAGCAACACCAGGAACCGTGACAACAGCTGAATCGCCTTTCGTAATGTGAGTTGCAAGTTCCACCATTGCACGTTCACCTTCTCCCATGACGGCGTAGTCTATTTCTGGATGTTGCAGCAGGCTTTCAGGCAGGTACGAAGGATGCCACCCGCCGACTACTACTTTGCAGGAAGGAAGAACTTCTTTGACGGCTTTGGCTACTTCAACGCATCGTTGATACGTTGCCGAGCCGCACGTTATGCCCACTATTTCTGGATTTGATTTTTGTATTACGAGTTTGACTTGGTCGATTGGTTTTTTGAGCAAATAATTGTCAAGGACCTCTACTTGGAAACCGTTTTTCTCAAGAGCCGCTGCCACGTAAGCTAATCCTAGCGGTGGATGTTTTCTTCCAAGAATCCAAGGTGCATTTGCTGGTGGAGCAGTGGTCATCAAAAAAATCACGTATAGTCGTCTCCCCGATTACATTGCATGATTGGTCCATCGTTCAGGCAATATTTTACTAGCCGACTTAATATAAGTATTGGGAAATATAATCTGTAGACGATGTTGTAGCAAGCCTTGATGCTTTTTGTCTCAAAAACAGAGAGCTATATTTTACCAAAAGCGTAAGTTGTCTATAAGAAAGTTCTGAAACATAAAACCATAAAGCATTAAATATTGCAACCAACAACCCAATTAGGCGAGGTAAGGCGTAGTGACTGAGATTACGATGATACTGGAGATACTTGGTGACGGAAGATGGCATGGAATCGAAGAACTGCAACAAAGGCTGAATCTGAATGAGCGCAAAATACAAGAGATTGCGAAATTCCTGAGTGAGTACGACTTTGTGAAAATTGATAAGGAAAACGAAAAAGTGAAAATTAACCGGAATTTCCAAAAGTTATTAGCCCAAACTGTTACTTAACAAATACCAGCGACTGCCGTTTTTAAATTCCCTCAAAATCGAGTTTGTGGTGAACAGCAGAAGCTGCGCTTTCTCAAATTAGCAAGACTCAACAAGCAAAACCTCTGAAGCCAAAATTCTTAAATGCAAAAACCGTGACAATCTTACAAAGGGTTACTATTGAGTGCAAAATTACATCCTTATGTAGTTTTTCTTCCAGCTGAACAAAAAGACAAAATCTTAAGCGCCATCTTCGGCTCCAAAGCAGGCGTTGACGTCCTAAGGTTTGCCCTCAAACAAGGAATCGCAAAAAACATTTACCAAAAAGACCTTGTTAGAAGGCTAAATTATTCAAACAAGACAATCATCGCAAATTTGAAAGCTCTCACTGAACTCGGAGTTTTAACTGAATGCATGGAGAAAAACGAGAAAGAGGGAAGAATAATTTGGGTTAAAGCCTACCAACTCACGGACCTCGGCAAATGGTTCGCGCTTCTGCTCGCCGAAGAAAAAGAACTAACAGAGCAAGAAAAATCCGAAATCCTGCAAAGCCTATTCAGAACCTACGTGAAACAAGTCAAACGCCTAGCAGAAGAAATAGGCATAAACAAAAAAAGGCTAGAAGAAACCTTCAAAGAAGAAATGAAATAACAACTCACAAAGCTGAAAATTTCCTTGTGTGAGATATGAGTGGAGTTTGCGTTCTTGCTGTTCGAAGTAAGCCCGCTGCAATTGACATGACGCATTCATATTTGCCGTCTAATAGTCAATCTTTGCAGAAAACCTATAGGGGGAGGTGTCACTATTGGCGCTTTTTCACGCCATTAGCATGTTGAAAAGGTTTAGCCTATTTAAAAGGGAGGGGGGTCTACCGCAGAGAGCACTAGCACAAAAAAACTCAGAAAGATGAAAACTACAAAAAACAGACGCAGACGCACAAAACAGAAAACGGGTTTTGTTGGGTTGTGGGGCTTGGAGATAGTTTGAGGGGGAGAAGGGAGAGCGTGCTAAAAAGTAAAATTCTCCAAACCTTTCCACCCAACCCGTTTTCAGTTTTCCGCGTTTCCCCTCCATTCTACAGGGCTTTGAAAGCCTCGAACCACCTGTTATACAGCGACAGCATGTCCAGCGAAACGCTTGGTTTCCGCTCTTCCAGTATCTGCCTGAAATCGCTCATCGTTATAAACCTGGGCTTGGCTTCCTTATCCATAGCTTTGCCAGACTCGAAGAATTCGCCTATAAGCTTCAGCTGGGCTGCTTGACACACATCCCTTATGTCACTTCCCGAAAAACCTTCAGACAACCGAGCCAACTCATGCAAATCCACATCCGCGTCAATCCCAAGATTACCTGTGTAAAGCTTAAGCATCATCAACCGCGTATGATGATCTGGAAGAGGAACAAGGATTCTTTTCTGGAACCGCCGTATGAAAGCCCAGTCCAAATCCCAAGGCTTGTTGGTAGCGCCAATAACGTAAACATGAAGGTTCTTGCCCTTGTCAACTATGCCGTCCATCTCTTTCAAAAACTGGTTGCGAACGCGAATTTCCCCACCGACCTCGTTTGAGTGCTGCCCCATTAGTGAATCTAGCTCATCAACGAAAACTATGGCAGGCTTACCCTCAGTTGAGGATTTTCTGGCTGAACCAAAGAGTTTAGCGACGTTTTGCTCAGCTTCGCCTAGCCATTTAGACATTATCGAGGCTGCATCTATAGAGTAAAAATTCGCGTCTATCTCTGTAGCAACCGCAGCAGCAAGCAAAGTCTTTCCGCAGCCAGGTGGACCAAAAAGCAAAATACCCCTAGGCCAACCCAACGGAAACAAATCAGGCCTCTGAACAGGATAAACAATAGCTTCTTTGACGGCTTTTTTAGCCGTGTCCAAACCCACAACTTCTGCCCAGTTCACCTTAGGCTTTTCAGTGACCACAAGCTCCGCGGCTGGTTTTCCGCCGCCTCCAGCGGCTGCTTCACCGCCATTTCCGCCATTATTAGCTGCCTCCTGCATTTCAACAGGCGAAACTGAGCCTTGCAGGGCTTTGATTCGTTCTTGGTAGGCAATTGCTCTTTGAACGTAAACTTTGTTCAAACCGTATTCAGGATAAAGCTGGACAAGCTGCAAGAGGCTTTCTATTGCCTTTTGATACAGAGTTATGGCTCTACCTTTCGCCCCTTGCTTATCCAAACGCACAGCATCTAACGCGTAAGCCGTTGCGGCTTTTTCAAGTTCACTTGAAGCACTCATGGTTTTACACCATTTTATTCAGGAGATTTCAACTCGATTTTTATTTTCCCCTTGTTCCCCAAATTTTCAAGGGCTTTCTCGATTTCTTCATTCGAAGTTTTCAAATCACTCGAACAACGGGTTAAATCTATTTCACCGTTACTCTTTCTCACGTATTCGAGAAGCACATCTTCCAAAGCGGGCTTCTCAACCGTCAATGAAATTTCTTTAATTTCGGATTTTTTATAAGAAAACAGGGTTTGTAAAGAATCCATACCAAGTTCGTCAGTAGTTTGGCGTCCTATTACTTGCGAAGATGTAGCTGAGAGGGCAACAAGCTCTTTCACTGGCGCTGCTTTTTCTTTTGATGGGAGAGAAGTCGCGGGCGGTTCAGGAAGAGTTTCGGACAGCTTGTGCTCTAGGAAACTGGATACTTCATTCAATATTTCTTCGCCACCTGCTGTCTTTTTGCCAACAGGTATTAAGGACTCGTCTGCCGAAATCTTCGTCGCATAGAGCGTTTCACGTATTGTTTCGTTAACGTTGTTTAATTCGCTGGAGACATCGGGCAAAACTTGGAACAGTTCTGATGAAACATTTTGGAGAAGCTTCAAAGCAGGTTTCAAGTCAACAACAATGTCGCTTAGCTCTTTTATTGTTTCAAGCCGAAGAATTACACGTTCGATTGCCAACTGCACACTATAAAGGAATTTTATTAATTTTCTGACTTCGGCGATTTCATTAGCACACATCGCCGCTCTTTCTTTGTTGTTCTTCTTTAAAGCACCCATGCAGGATTCAAAAAGTATGCGGTCTCTTTCTTTTAATCGGTAGTTTGCTTGCTCCAGCTTGTTTTGCTGGACTCTGAGTGTAAGTATCGACTTTGTGGCGACTTCACGTATCGGTGGAGGGCTTGAGTGTGTTAGACCTTTGATGTTTTTTCCCTCCGCCCGCTACTTCACTCTTTGGGCTATATGCCAGCCTTTCCGACTTCTTTCACGTAGACAACTACTGGAGGCTCTGGGAGTTCAGGCACTTCGTCAGAGGTTCCGTTGGTTATTTCAGTAAGTGTTTCTTTAATTGGGAGTTTTTTGTTAGTTGGCTCAGTAGGAGTGATTTGGGGTTTTTGTTCAACGTGTTTAGAATCGCCTAGTAATATGTTTGAGAGTTTGCTTTTGGTAAGTTCAATATCGCTCTTTTCCTTGTTGACACGTTTGAGGCTTTCTTGAAGCATGGAGAACGCAGACTGGTAGGCTTCATCATCGATTTGACCTACTTCATGCTCTAGCTCTAGGTTGACAATGGCATAGCCCAGAGTTTTGATCTCTTGATCACAGTTTACAATTTCCTGTGCGGTGTTCTCTATGAGACCCTGTGCATCTTTCTTCAGTTGACTTAGAACTCCATCAAAACTGTTATGGAGCTCTTGGTAGAGATCTGGAGAAATCTTTCTTTTTTCAGCCAGATCTTTAAGGGCTTGGTCCTTGCGCCATATGAGTGGTATCTGATCGCAGAGAACGTTAGCCTGTGACTTAAGTGTCGAGGTGAATGTAACTTCAGCACCATTAAATTGCAGGTATTCCATGGGTTCTTTTGAGAATTTCCCGTCATTAAACTGGATAAATACAGCATCAAATTTCCCACTAGGGGTCAATGCGAAAGAGGCAATTTTTCCGAGCGTACGACCGTATTCATCTTTGATTGGTTTACCGATGGAAAGAAAAAGATTGGAGTTGTTGGACATTTTTCATTTCCTCCAGTTTAGTAGCTCTCTGTTGTTTTTTCTGTTTGCGCAACGGCGGATGGCATACCTGGCGGTAGTTCTGGGAACTTGTCTTTTATTTTCTGCTCAGCAACTGTTGCCGCTTCTGAAAGGATTTTTGAGGCATCCTCGTTTACAGTATCAAAGTTCAGCGTCATTCCTGATCCTTGGCCTGCTTCGATCATTATTCCGCTTAACATGTTGCCGATTTCGCCTAGTTCATTTTCTGCTTCGGGGAAAACGCTTACTAATCCTGCTCTGACGGTTCGTAGAACTCCAACGGCTGGTCCTAAGGTTGATACTACATCTCCAAGTTCGGATACTGTTCGTAATCTTAATACTATCTGTTCAAGGGCGAGTCTGGCGTTTATTATTAAGCGCTCCATTTTGCGAACTTCTGCTAGTTCGTTGGCGAAGACGTTGGCGCGTGCGCTGTCGTGTTTGGTGTAAGCATCAACTATTCTCGCAAAGATTGCTTTGTCTCTCTGTGAAAATCTTTCTGTGGCTTGGTCAAGTTTCTGCACTTGCAGTTCTATTCGTCTGACGGCGAAGTCAAGTCTTGGCTTTAGTGGTCCTGGTGGATTCACAGCGTCTTTGATGCGGTCTGTGAACGGCTGGTCATCTCGTCTCGTTTCCCATTTTTTTGCAAATCTTTCTGACAAATTAATACCTCCAGCACAGAAGATGCCTTTGAAATATCTTATACGTTGTTAATATGATGGAAACATGCACGTATATATGTGGAGATATATGGGGTGGAAAAACTTGTTTTGGGCTTTAATTGGAAAATTAAAAGGAAGGGTGGGCATTATTCGGATATTAGACAAAAAAGTGTAAGTTAGACTAAAAAGAGGCTTAATCTAATGCTAAAAGACAAAGGTGAATTGAATGGGTGATAGGTTAAAAATATTCGGAGTAGTAGCGCTCTTAGGATTCATGGCGGGAATAATTGCGCAGCTGACAGCAGACTACGTGATTCCATGGCTTATAGTAGTGTTACCAGCGCTTATCAACATTAAATGGGTGGTTTCAGGGCTTGCTGGCGCTTGCCTAACGCTCGTGTTGGTAACTGCATGGGCATACATGACTAGAAGAGAAAAATAAACACCAAAAAAACTCCAGCTTCTTTCTTTTACCCGTTAGTTTACAC